>JBKDRW010000597.1:0-82960 GCA_046341255.1 Planctomycetota bacterium | reverse complement strand
GTCCGGATGGGCCCACAGATCGGTGCCACATCGCTTTTGCTGATCCTGATCGATCCTGCCATCGTGTTCGACATCGGAGCGTGGCTGTCCTTTCTGGCTGTCGGAGCACTGGGCTGGGTGACGGAGCTCCGAACTGCCCCGGAAAGTCGACCTTTACCGCCGGATGAAGTCACGTGGTACGATCGAATTCGCGAATGGTGGCACTTTCTCCTGCAGAACGCGGAGATGAGTTATCGGCAGATGCTCGCCGTCACTTTGCTCTCTGCCCCGGTGGTCGCCACACAGTTTCACGTGGTGTCACTGGTCGGAATGGTCATCAATATTCTGCTGATTCCCTTCACGACGCTGACTCTTATCGCTGGTTATCTCCTCGTATTTATCGGCCTTCTGATCCCTCCGATGGCCTTTGTGCCGGCTGCCATCTTTGATGTGTGTCTGTCGGTTCTGAACGGGGCCGTTTCTGTATCGGCCGACCTGCCGTACGGATTTGTCACTCTGCCGGATCTTCCGGGATGGTTTCTGCCCGTTTACTATGGACTGCTTGGTTTGTCGGCCATCGCCGTTCGTTCCGTGGTTCAGCAGTCTCTTCGACTTCTGCTCCTGTTGCTGGTCATGCTGACCTTCTGGAATGCGGATACATCACCCAGACCCGGGGAACTTGTCTGCACAACACTGTCCGTCGGACATGGCAATGCGATTGTGGTGGAAACACCAGGTGGGCGAGTGCTGTTGTTCGACGCGGGAGCCCTGAATCGTGCCGAACGAACGGCCGATATCGTTTGTCGATTCCTCTGGCATCGAGGCTATCGCATGCTGGACGCCATCGTGATTTCCCATCCTGATGCCGATCATTACAACGCCGTGCAGAGCCTTCTTGATCGCATGCCGGTCGGACAAGTGATGCTGACAACGGAGTTCGCCCGTGCTGAAAGTCCTGAGGTTCAGGCCGTCGTTTCCGCCATGGCTGACTCCCGCATTCCCGTTTCTGTTGTGATGCACGACGATCACTTTGAACTGGAGGATTGCCGGTTCAACTTCTTCAAGGCATCTCCTCAACCGGAGTCTGAGATGAGCGATAACTCATCAAGCCTTGTCTGCTTTGTGACGTATCAGGGTCGTCGAATCTGCCTGCCCGGGGATCTTGAAGGGGATGGACAACAGCAGCTTCTTTCTTCGTTGCCGGAATGTGACCTGCTCGTCAGTCCTCATCATGGCAGCCCGGCATCCAATACCGCGGGATTCTCGCAGACTCTCGCACCAACGGACGTCTTTGTGAGTGCTCGAGACCATGAGAGGCGGGTTCAGCTTGAACAGATTTTTCCCCGCGCAGCGATCCACTTTACAAGCGAAGTCGGAGCATTGATGTATCGAATCTCCGAGAACGGCCAGGCAAACGTTCAGGCTTTTCGAACCAAGATCCGCTGATGACACGGTCTGCCGTTTCGGGCAAATGTGCGCATGGATGTCTGCAGATATCGGAAGCAGTCGAGGCCGTTTTCGTCGCCGCCTCGGGGGAAGAAAGCTGGCAGACCGGGATTGGAGACACAGCGTGTGGCAGACATGCGTGCCTCTCACAATTCCTCAAGAAAATCCTGACAGAAACTTCACAGGTCGAGTGAGTATGATCAGCACTTCGTCGGAATTGCGATCGGCGAAATTTCGAGGACGGTCCCATTCTCGTTCGGCTCTGGCTCAATTCGCGGTATCATGTTGATCGGAATCCGGCGTCCTGTTGTCTGTCAGGGCTCGCTCCCTGAACGCTCTGAAGTTTGCCATCATGAAATCTCCGATCTTCGCATCGCTCACGCTGCTGTTGATCCTCGGAGCGTTGTCATGGACGTTCATGACAACAGGCGCCCGAGTTCCGAAGCGAGCAGAGAAAGTGACCGACCGATCGCCCGGCCCGTCGAAGACCGCCGTGATGTTGAACGATCCGCGTCTGAAAGGCATGGTGTTTGTTCCTGGCGGTACGTTTTCCATGGGCGATGTCCATGGCGAGCCGGATGAGTTTCCTCCGCACCCGGTTCATGTGGACAGCTTCTGGATGGATGCCACCGAGGTGACAAACGCGGAGTTCAGGCGATTTGTCGATGCCACCGGATATCTGACGACCGCCGAGCAGCCTCCCAGACTGCGCAGCCTCAAACCGGGATCCGTGGCGGCGGAGGCAACCATTCTTCCGGACCTGAATAAACCAGGATCCATCTGCAGCCTGCAGCTGAAAAGTCGTCATGACATTGATCCTGAGAAGGGGGCTTACAGCTGGTGGCAGTACATGCCGGGAGCAAGCTGGAAACACCCCGAAGGCCCGGAGTCGTCCATTGACGACCGCATGGATCATCCGGTGGTTCACGTGAGTTGGCTCGACGTTCAGGAATACTGCACGTGGGCTGGCAAGCGCCTTCCAACGGAGGCCGAATGGGAATATGCAGCACGAGGCGGAATGAAAGAACAAACGTATCCGTGGGGCAACCAGCGAAATCCGAACAGTGAATGGAGGCACAATATCTGGCAGGGCGAGTTTCCGATTCAGGACCTGGGCGAGGATGGATTCACCCGCACAGCTCCCGTGAAAAGCTTCCCGGCGAACGAATATGGGCTGTTTGAGATGTCCGGCAATGTGTGGGAATGGTGTGCGGATTACTATCAGCCGGAGTACTACTCGGTCAGTCCTAAAGACAATCCGAGGGGCCCAGACTCCAGCTTCGACCCCATGGAACCCGACATTGTCAAACGCGTCCAGCGAGGCGGTTCCTTTATGTGCAGTGACCAGTATTGCCTGGGTTATCGCGTTTCTGCCCGAATGAAGGGCGAAGAAGATACCGGGGCATTTCACACGGGTTTTCGATGTGTGATTTCGGAATCCATGTTGGAAAAGTCGAAATAGTTCAGGGGAGAAAGACCCGAAAAGCGTTTCTTTTGGGGGCCGAATCGGCAAAGACAGAGTGTAGAGTCTCTCTGAGACTTGCCGTGATCTTTCGCCTTCCGGTAAAACCGAGACAGGCGCCTGCTCCCGTCTCAGGAAGTAGTTGACGAGAAGTTGGCGAGCAGTTGGCGAGAAAGCCAACCAGGGCCCGAGATCTCGGACAACAGCTTCTTCGAATTCTGATCGTTTTACCTCAACAACGTTGATGGCGGATCGTGGCGGAGATCATCACACATCCAGAGTCCGCAACATCGCAGCAGCCGGCAGGTCAAAGGCCAGCCGCGGCATCGGGCGACCGTCTTTCCGTCGCCGGACAGGCTTACGCTGGATTGGAATCCGTCGCGATCCCTGAAATCAGAACCCAGAGCACAGAGGAATCTGAAGATGGATCCGAGATACCGTCGGTTGTCGCCGCAGCACTGTCAACAACAGCGGTCAGCTTCTACACCTCGCTGGCGTTCCATCTCCTGACCTGGGGTTTTGTCGCAATCGTTGCTGGCTGGCTGGGCCTCGAATGGATCATTCCTTCGAATGATACGACTCCGCCATTGATGGCCTCGCTGGGTGAAGAAGACTTCCAGGATGAACTGCCTCTGCTGGACCTGACCGGCGATGAGGCCATTGTGATGGAGGCTCCTGCCAGCACGATCGAACAGATCGCCGAACAGCTTCAGAAATCTGACTCGGGCTGGCTGCGATCCACCGAAGATGTCGCTTTGAAAAGCGTCGTAGGCAGCGATGCCATCGACCCGGATGCTGATGGGGCAGGGCGACTTCTCAAAGTTCCGAAGTCGGGTCTGGCCGTCACGAAGGGCAGTTTTACCGCATTCACGATTCCGGCAAATCCCAAGCCCGGTGAAACGTACTCCATCGTGATCGAAGTTCGACTCCCGGATGATGTGAAGAAGTTCCGGGTTGCCGACCTGACCGGAGAGGTCAAGGGGTCAGACAAGTACTCTCAAAAAATCCCTTACGATACACGCACTCCCAACGCTTCTGGCTATCCCACTGCCAACGAACGTATCGTGCGGCTTGACGCTTCGACGGTCCTTGACGTGATCGACAACAAAGTTCAGATCGTCATCAAAGTTCCCGGCGCGGCGAGGCTCGTGAAAGATACGATCAAGATCCGGTCCAGAAAGCTGAAGGAAGAGCAGGAACTGACGCTCATCTTTGGAGCACCGGGAAAACGTCAGGATCCGGACGAAACGAACGAGTGAATGCCCGGAGATGCCCTCGGGGATATGGCCGCGGCCTGCGAAGAGGTGCCCGATCGAAAACACCACGTGACCATGACCAGAGACCCGAAGATCATGCTGCCTGAAACAGCGGCTGATATCTGGTCACCACAAACCGCAGTCCTCAGCCTGAACAATCAGCACAATCGGCAGACTTGAATGCGGTGAGTGGGTCAACCTTCAGGCTTCCACGAAAGCGATTTGCGAGTTCGTCGTTCGCGACACATGGTTAGGAAAATAAACTCAGAGCGGCGGATCCCCCGCAACTTGAGCGAAAACTCCGGGGCAAGAAAACCATGATTCAGACAGCTATGGCCGATTCGGGCAGTTCTCCGTTCGTTGAACGTCGTCAGCGCGATGCGGGCGCAAGCCCTGCAGGATCAGAGCGTCGGCAATTCCGAGACGGAAATCGATCATCGAGACCAGAGGTTGCAGAGCTGGCTAATGCCATTGACGATTACAAAATTGCTCACAGACGCCGATTCATCACCTTCGAAGAACTGTTCGATGTGATGACGTCTCTCGGCTACCATCGATAAAGTCCTGAGCCTTTGCCGGCAGGTGACTTCCTGGTTGACCTGCGATGAATCTGCCCTGTCGGGAATCAAAATCCGTCAGGGCTTTTCCATTGGCAAACCTCGCGGCGTCTGTCACAAGGATGACCTTTTGTCTCTCCTGTTCACATGAGCCCTGCTGTCAAACGCCATTGTGAGGCTTATCTTTGTTCGGACGCTTCCGCGAGCAGATGCCGACGCTCGCGAACCACGCTTTATGGCGACTCTTCCTGCGATTTCAGCTCGCGGATCCTTTCGAGACGTTTGATCCGGCGTTCCTCCGCAAAAATGACCGGAGAGGGAATCATCTGCGTGAATCGGATGGCGACATGCTCCGGTTCCTCGCGAAGAAACACGGCAGTTGTCGAAAAGACAGCACCATCGGCAAATCTGATCCTGACTGGTACCGGAGGGAGCCCCTCCTGGAACACGGGGCTCTTCAGCAATCGCGCACCGCTGATCGACAAATCAGAAATCACATGACGCTCTCCCCCGGCTTCCAGAGTCGGCGTTTCCTCTGCCCTGTACTGAATTCGATAATGTTCTCTCCGATTTTCCATGATGATATCGTAACATGAATTCTGGATGTTGAAGAGCTTAAATTACCGCTCCTCGATCAGGCTGTGCCGGACAGGAGACTCACGTTCACCACCCAGAGTCATCTCATCTTTCGTCTTGCACAGACATACAGCTCGTACGGACCGTCCTGCAGAGGATATGACTCGGCGAATCAGGAGAAATGATTTGATCACTCCTGTCGTGTGATGCAGACCCTCATTCCAAAGGATCCTTGCACCTTGAACGAGGAAACAACCCTCGATTTTTTCTCGTGATGCGCGCGGTGCGAAGAATTGAACCTCCCGCTCGAACGGTGCTGATCTGAGTCTGAACGGGATGCTGAACTTCGCATCAAGGCGAGATGAGTGTTGCAGCGAAAAGCAGACTCGTCAATTCTGAGCCTCCCGAACCGACGTCAACCGCAGAGGTCCCCGAAGATCATGAATCCTCCCGCAGTCGTTGCCGGATCCGTGAATCAGGAACCTGCGCGATTTGCGCAGGTCATCTGCCAACTGACATCGATGGCAGAAAACTCCGCAAAGCTATCCCTCGACGCAGACAGGTTCGATCAGGCTCCGCAGACCACTTCAGCAGAGGATCCAAAAACGACGAGAACAGGCGAGCTCTGGGCGAAAGACCTTGCGATTGACCATTCGCGGTCGCCGCGAGCCTGTCCGGGAACCGGATGCTCTGATCGGGAAACGGTGGTTCCATCCCTCCAACGAGTCGAGCTGTCATGACCGGCCTTGCAGTTGCTCGCCGAAGCTGAAACGCGCCACTGTCACCGTTCCGATCACGAAAGATACTCGCGCCAGATCACAACTCTTTGAGTCCTGCGGCACCACGCTTGCTACCCACGACACACAGCGAGAAGATCTCAGGGAAAACCCTGACTTTCAAAGTCTTTGGCGACCGCCGTCATTTTTCTGAAGAAAACCGGGTTTGCTTGAAGCCAGATGTCGTTGAAGAGTCCTGGAGGACTCAATCAGTGACCATCCTGCGGAGGATTCGATGACTGAGAATGCACCACCATTGCAGGACCTGGCCCTGAAATACCGAGGTTATCTCTGGACCCTGGCGTATGCCAGTCTGGGCCCTGGGTTCCGGAATCAGCTGGATCCCGGTGACCTTGTTCAGGCCACACTGATGAAAGCCGTGGAGGCTTTCCATCTTCGACCGGCGGATGATGAACCCTCCTTGCTGATCTGGCTGCGGCAAATTCTGAAAAGTGTGCTCGTGGATGAATATCGCCGACTGCACCGTGATCGCCGGGATATTCGGCGTGAGGAGCAGTTGCTGGAAAACAGCGTCGACGCATCCGCACTGGGCCTTCAGGCCTGTCTCGCAGCAGATCAGACTTCTCCCAGTCAGGCCGCCGTCCGCAACGAACAATTACTTCTGCTGGCAGACACCCTGCTGCAGCTTCCCTCTGATCAGAGGGAAGTGATCGTGCAGCGCTATCTGCAGGGTCGGAATGTGGCTGCGATTGCTGAGTCGATGAGCCGAACAATTCCGGCCGTCGCCGGGCTGCTGCGCAGAGGACTGGAACAGCTGAGAACACTGCTGCCCGATGGCATCGGGCAGAACTGAAATCAGGTCACTCGCATTTCCATGAACACTCTCCGGGGTTATCAGAAAAAGCTGAGGCTATCATGTCGGGTGACGAATCAACCATGAACACTTCCGATCTTGATCGACTGCTGGCGGATTGCCTCGAGCGTATGGATCGCGGTGAACAACTGGATGCGGATTCCCTGATCGGTCAATACCCGCAGCATGCGGACCAATTAAGGGCCTTTCTTGTCGGCAATGCTCAGTTGGAAAAAGTGGGACAGACCGGCGGAACGGCAGACCGATCCGGATCAAATCGTGCCGCGGGTGACTACATGGCCGGCGATGAAATCCACGGCCGCTACCGATTGCTGCAACTGATCGGCGAGGGTGGCATGGGCTCCGTCTGGCTGGCTCAGCAGTCCACACCGGTCAAACGTCGGGTCGCCATCAAACTGATTCGCGCCGGCATGGATTCAAAGCTCGTGCTGGCACGTTTCGATGCTGAACGACAGGCGCTGGCGATGATGGATCACCCGAACATCGCTCGAGTCTATGACGGCGGAATGACGGAGCGAGGCCGACCATTTTTTGTGATGGAATATCTCCGCGGCACTCCCCTGACCGACTACTGCGATCAGGCGCGTTTGTCGGTTCATGAACGAATGGATCTGTTTCTGCAGGTATGCCGCGCCATCCAGCACGCGCATACGAAAGGAATCGTGCATCGGGATCTCAAGCCATCCAATATCCTCGTCTGTCTTTACGACGGGCGAGCCGTACCGAAAGTGATCGACTTCGGGCTGGCCAAGGCTTTGAACCAGGATCTGACCGATCTGACGCTGCACACAGCACACGGTGTGATGGTTGGCACACCGATTTATATGTCTCCGGAACAGGCGGAACTGAATAACCTCGACGTGGATACTCGAACAGATGTGTATTCACTGGGGGTCGTTCTGTATGAGCTGCTGACAGGAACCACGCCCCTCGATCGGGAGCGTCTGCGAAGAGCTGCCATCATGGAGGTGCTGCGACTTATTCGGGAGGAAGATCCGATCCCCCCCAGCACACGCCTGAGCAGCAGTGAGAAGCTGCCATTGATTGCGGCCCAGCGCAATGTCGATCCGACCGGCTTGCGGAACTCGGTCACCGGGGACCTCGACTGGATCGTGATGAAGGCAATTGAAAAAGAACGAACGCGAAGGTACGAGACGGTCGTTGGTCTGGCCGAAGACATTCAGCGATTCCTGACAGACGACATTGTTCAGGCGCGTCCTCCCGGTCTGCTGTACAGGCTCGGCCGACGGATCCGTCGACACCGAGTCCGATGGATGATATCAGGAGCCGTGCTGGCCGGAGCGCTGGCAGCGGCTGTCGGGCTCAGCTGGGGCTGGAAACAATCGACTCAAGCCAGCACTCAGGTGCAGCAGTCCATCAGTCAGATGCAATCCGAGCGGATGGAAAAGCAGCGGGCACTGGAGGCGGAAGAGCAGCAGCGACTGGCAGCCGATCAATTTCTGGCTGAAGGCATCCTTCGCAGTTTCGTCGGAGAGACTGGCTATGAAGATTCGTTTGGCATCAGCAGAACGGTATCCGCAGCGGAACAAGCGGCTCTGCAGGTCTGGTCCGGGCTGAAAGACGACAACCAGCGGATTCGCGTTCTGGAGATTGGACTGGCCGACGCCGACAGCGCGCAGCAGCTGGCCGCTCGGCCACTCAGTGTCCTGCGAGCGTGTGTGGGAATGAGTACCGTTCGAAGGCAACGCGTTCTGGAACTGCTCGCCAAAAAACAGCGATGCAGCGACTGCGCACCGGAAATCCGCGCTGTCTGCTGCCTGCTGACAGCGGACCTCGGGGGCACAGACCTGGACGCACTCGCGGATATCAAGACTCTGACGGTACCAACCCTCGGCTTTCAGAAGCGAGTCTGGCGGCTATTGCCATCGTTGCCTCCGGCAGATCAGGAGCGGCTGCTGGACTTTCTCCTGATCCATGATGACACCACGCAAAGCGCCGCTCTTCACATGCAGTTTGGTGAGGATCAGGTGCTGCTGGAAGATGGCGTGAAAGCCTCTGCCAAAATGCTGTGGAAACGCATCCTGAACGATATGCAAAAGACGGTGGCGGCGCTGAAAACCGACACAGGGAACGGTGTGCCCCGGATTGCCAATGAGGAACTTCTGGTGCCGATCGCGAAATCCCTGCCGGAATCAGCCGTTTCAGAAGCCGTGAACCAGCTTCTGGACCTGATCGAAGGACGCCCGTCCCAGGTCTCCCGTTTGACAATCACCCTGATGCTGCCGCCGGATCTCGTTCGTCTGCTGCTGCTGCGACTGCCCGCCGCAGATGCTGCGGTAGTGACACAGCGGCTCACCAGTGAGCTGAACAGCGATGCGGACGGAGATCGCATGTCTGTTGCGGCTCCGTATATTTCAGTGCTTCTGTCCAAACTGTCCGCAGCCGACATCAACGCCTGTCGCAAACAGCTGTTCAGCATGGTGCCTCGCACTGAGAACTGGCAGTCTGGCTTCCGCTGGCAACTGGCAGAACTGCTCGAACAGTGTGTCAGCAGCCTGCCGCCGGGTGACCTGCAGCCCATCATCGGGGAAGTCCTGATGCTCACCGAGCAAGGCCGTCAACCCGTTGCACTGGAAGTCCTGTCGCCGACAATGGTCAGGTTGACTCCACTCATGACGCAGGACCAGGTCATCGAACTCTGGACGGACTCCGTAAGCGCCATCCGCACCGGGGGAAATGCTAAGGATTCGGAATGGTGGATGATGGTTATGACCGAGCCGCTGCTGGCCATGGCAAACAGGCTGGACGACAGCAGAGCGGCAACGGCTGCAACCGAGTTAATGTTGATCCCGGAGGAGACCGGAAGGCCGCTGGTCACCATGCCAGCAGTCATGACGGCGATCGCCGTCTTACTGGAACACCTGAATTCCGACCAATTGGCCCGGGTGAAGCGGGATCTGATGACACCACTGAATCCGAACACGAAGGCTGAGGACCCGGTCGCTCAGGAGGCCGCCGTGAATCACCGGAAGTCCGTGGCTTTCCTCCTCGAACAGACGTATCGCACGGCCGACCCCGGCATGGACAAAGAATTCCTGCAGTGGTTGCAGACTATCCGAACTGACGACGAAAATTTCTGGGCGATCGCGGAAATTGCAGCACCGACACTCGATCTCATTCTGTCACGAACAGACAAGACTCAGATCCCGGCTGCCTTTGACTCGCTGTTGACGTCACTGCGACAGGTCGACTGGAAAGAGGCGGTGCAGGCCCGGGAAACAGCCATCAGAGCTTCCGCACTGCTGAGCGCTTTCACGCGACACATGGATGCTGCAGACAAACCAAAGGCGTGGTCCGTTCTCCTCGAGCTGCTGAAGCCCGCCGGTGATCCTGTCCAACATGTTTCTCTTCGCGATGGCAACTACTCGCTTTTGATCGCTCCAGCCCTGCGTGAACTGGCGTTTCAGATTCCCGAAGACCAATGTGAACGAGATCTGCAGGAACTGGTTCTGATCCTGCACCTGGAAGACCCGAATATCGGAATCATCACTCCGAGAGATGACAGCCTGTCCTTGTTCTGCGGGGTCACAGAGCCCCTCGCGGGAAAGCTGTCGGCTTCTGCCGCCCGAAGTTTGATCACGTGGCTGAATCAGAATGACAGGATCGCAGGTGACAACATCAGAAGTCTTGCACTGCAGGCGGTCATGCCGCGCCTTGATGAGCGGCAGACTCCCATCGTCTGGGATGAGCTCTACGCACAGAGCCTCATCCCAGGCTCACCGGAAATCGGCGCTATTCCTTTCCGGGATCTGGCGCTTCGCCTGACACCGGAGCAGGCAGAAACGAGGTGGAATACCATTCTGGAAGACATGAGAACAACGGACGACACGATCATGCCAGGCCGGCTTGCCGGAATCCTGATAACATTGCTGCCCCATGCCTCAAGTGACATGAAGAAGAACGCCGTGGATCCGCTGATCCGCTCACTGCAGATCGCCAGTCGAGCCTTGCAGGTTCCAGACTCGTCCGGCGGTCCTCCGAAAATCTATGACGATCGATCAGAACAGGCGGTCAGGGTGCTGGCTGAGCAACTGGACGCTGCAGATCACGATCGACTGGCCGATGCCTGCCTGCAACTGATGCTGCAGTTTCCGTCGCTCACTTTTTCCACGAACGGCAATCAACTCCAGTTGGTGTCGATCTCCAGAAATCCCCGCCAGATCGCCCGATACCTGTGCCATCCTGTCGCACCCGCCACGATGCAGGAAAAACTGCTTCGGAGGTTTGAGGAACTGGTGCTGCGGGATGGTCGAAGCCTCGACCCATCTGATGAAAAGAGATCACCGTTCTCGGACCAGTATGGAATGAATCCGGATGACGAGAAGATCGAGACCATCGACGCTCTTGTGAAACGGACGCTGCAGGAAGACACTGGACGGGAAACGTTGCCGGCCCCTATCAAAGGTCCCCGTTATTTCAGACGCAGGTTTATGACCATCTTTGATGCCGCAGAGTGGATCCAGAAGAACTGGCCGGACTTTCATCCCGATCGGGTCGCGGCCGAGTTTTCGGGAAGTCCTGCATCCGGTTTCGATGCACCAGCCCCGACTCGACAGCTTTGATCGTCATTGCCGGTAGAACGAACCTTAAAGCAGATGCCGCCTGAGATCCGACCACAACAGCTACATGGCGGATTCAATCTTTCTCGCAAATGTTTTGATCTGCCCGACGAACAACGTCGTTGTCGTGAAGGTTTCGTGTCGTGTCTGCTCGAGTCATCTGTGACTCATCAGAAACCAGGTTGCTCCGTTGAAAGGTTGTTGTATGCGCATCGGTGGCTGGAAGCGGTGGTTGCTGAATGTGTCGGTTCTGAGCGTTGGATTCAGTACCGTGCCTCAATTGGTTCATGCCGAAGATCTTCGCGACGCGGCGCCGCCCGGGGCTTTCATGGCGGCGTATGGGAAGCAAAATCCGGAAAGAGACTACCAGAAAGATCACTACAAAATCGTCTGGGAAGAAATCCAGAAGGCAAAACCGCACGAGAAGCTGCTGCAGTTGGTTCAGAGCACCATGTCGGAAAGCGATGCCGAGGCATTCATCGCCGCTCGTGATGCTCTGCAAAATGCAGTGGCACCAATCGAAATCGAAAAACTGCTGAATGCTTCTGAAATGCTGTACGCTCAGAAGTTTGAAGGCCCGACATCCCTGCAGTTGTTCCTGGTCCGCGTTCCTGATGGAGGTGCAGAATCTCTGAAGCAGGGGATCGTCAACCTGATGAAACTCGCAACAGGTGCCGCCGAGGGACAACTCCCTGTGACTTCACAAACCGTGGCCGGTGTGGAAATGACGTATCTCCGGTTTCCCTCCGAAATGCCGATCACGTTCCAGCCTGCGGTTGGTGTCAAAGGGGACATTGTTGTTCTGACCACATCGGTCCAGATGGCCGAAGAAAGCCTGAAACTGCTCGCGGATCCGTCTGCTGAGTCGAAATTCGACGATCCTCGCGTCATTGCCGCACTGAAGCATTTGCCCGCTCCGGAAGATGGCCTCGTGTTCATCGACGGCAAAGCCCTGATCGAGCAGATGCGAGGCATTCCGAACTTCATCAATGCCGCCAGCAACGGGGACGCCACTGCCGCTCGTGTGACGAGCGTGATGTCGAAGATGCTCGATGAAATGGATGGCTTCGATTATGAAGTCACGGTCGAGTACACCGAAGGTTACCGCAACTGCTCAGCCTCCTACGGACTTATGTCCGATGTGTCGGGCTCGAAAGTCATTGGCAGGATGACGGGCAGTCAGCGGCCGTTTGCAAACTGGCGCACGTGGATCCCATCCGAATCATCCGGCTTTTCAGTGAACAGCGGTGCGACGATGCTGCCGCTGTATGACTGGGCCATGACAACACTTCCGACAATCTTTCCGGAAATGACTGAAGGGATTGCCACCTTCGAAGCCATTCAGAATCAGTACGACGTTCATTTCAAGGCCGATTTCCTCGACGCGTTCACAGGTGAATCGGCGTCGATCTCGTTTCCCGGAGCTCCGACACCATTCGGGCCAGGATCAGAATCGGTCACCTTCATGCGCTGCACGAAACCAGAACGCATTCAGGAACTGATTCATCGCGGAATGAATGCACTGAACGAGATTCCTCAGGTGCAGGCTCAGGGAATCAGTTTGAAGCCGGTTGAAGGTATGGAAGGCTTCGAGCAGTTGTCTGCCAACTTCCTTGCCATGGCTGGCGGGCTGAGTCCCGTCATGGGATTCCGTGACGGTTGGATGATCATCGGCACGCATAAACAGGCCGTCGAAAAGGCATTGGCGACTCAGGCGGGCGAGGGTGACCTTTGGGCCGATTCCGATCGGTTCAAGTCGTTCGGTCTTGAGGTTCCCGAAACTGTCAGTGCCATCAGCTACGTCAACGTCGGTGAGAACGTCAAGGCGGCTGCCGCGGCATTGCAACAAGCCGGGATGATGGCTCCCGTGTTTCTGGGAATGGCTGAAGCTCAGGTGAAAGATCCGGACAGCGACGATGCCAAAGGTCTGAAGGTCGTGAAGGAACTCGCCGCAATGCTGCCTTCGATCGGCCGCATCGTGGGCAAGTTCGACTTCATCGACGCGACACTCACGACGTCCGTTCCGGTCTCCGAGCCCGGTGCGTATCGAAAAGATACCGTCACGCTGATCAAGCCACCAAAACCTCAGAAGGCTCCGGCGACTTCGTCTGACGCGAAGAAGAGATAGCCCGCCTCAGTCTTCACCCCGAAGAAAAACCAACAGCCGACAGGAATGACTCCTGTCGGCTGTTTACTTTTGAACTGCTAAAGAGGCGAAAAAGAGAGATCTCAAAGCAGACGACATGTGGCATCTGTCGTCTTCACGCCTCCCGGTGGGAGGGTCAAGAGAGAAAGCGATTGCCTGCCACGTTGTTGCTTTCTCAGCGGTGCTGCCCACTCAGGCGACGAACAACGTGTGATGCGGCGGCCATTGCAAAGGCGGCCGTCATGAAGGTTGCCGTTCCGTAAATTGTGCGACGTTTCTCGCACGCGTGCGGCGAATCCGCTCGATGAGGGCAGATGCACTGGAAGCCTTTTTCCACATCCCACTCCGGGACTTCCGGAGCAAGCACGTCTTCTTCCGAATACACCACCGGGATACCGAAGTCGCCGGTTTCTCCGAGTCCTCGTTTCGAAAGCTCCTTGCGAAGAACCCTCGCCAGCGGATCAACTTTGGTCAGGCCAAGGTCTGCGACTCGAACCTGCGTGGGATCAAGTCTCGCGCCGGCACCGGTAATGCTGATCACCGGAATGCCGCGGCGAACACACGTCTCAAGCAACAAGACTTTGGACGTGACGTTGTCGATGGCATCAACGACAAAATCCGGCTGAGGAGTCAGCAGAGCATCCGATGTTGATGCCTGATAGAATGACTGAATCGGATCGATCCATGCTTCGGGATGAATGGCTCGCACACGTTCGGCGAGAAGATCGGCTTTTGACTGGCCAACCGTTGTCGGAAAAGCCTGCAGCTGTCGATTCACATTGGTCAGACACACATCATCGAAATCAACGAGGGTCAGTCGCCCCACGGCCGATCGCGCGAGGGCCTCCACAAGGTAACTGCCAACTCCCCCAAGTCCGAAGACCGTCACGTGCGATCCCAGCAGCCGACGGATTCCCTCGTTGCCCAGAAGTCGCACAAACCGATCCCAGCGACGATGGACGCGATCCGGAACGGGTGGGAGGCTGTCCTTTGACGGCCGGTTCTTCAGAGCGGCATCATCTTCCCACGCTCGAATGCGAATCTGCTTCGGCAGGGCGGCGGCAATTTCCGGAATGGCTGAACCCGCAGAAAAAACGTCGACAGCGATTGGATCGTCATGGTCGTGGTCATGATGACCGGATGAGCATGCTCCGACGGACTCGCAACAGTCCGTACCAACGAGAGCCTGATCCGATGGCGCGCAACACGACGCGTTGATGGATTCCGAATCAGCAAGCGGTTCCGTCGGATGAGATGACATTCACGCGGTCCTGTCACGCTTCCGTCGGCACGCACGTCATGCTGCCGACAGACGATCAGCGATCGATTTCGCCCATCACAATATCGAGGGAACCCACAATGGCAGGAACGTCAGCCAGAGGCACTCCCTCGCAGATGCGGTCCGTCACTGACACGTTGCAGAAACAACTGCTCTTCGCACGGACCCGAAGTGGATTCCCGTCCCCGCTTCCAACGATATAGAAGCCCATCTGTCCGCGAGGACACTCGGTTTCCAGATAGGCCTCATCCTTCGGCAGTTTCGCATTCATCTTGAACGGCTCGCGATACGTTCCTTTGGCCGCGAGGTACTTTGGAATGGACTGCCTCACCAGCGAGATCGCCTGCACAACTTCCAGCATGCGGACATAGAATCGACACCAATTATCACCGACAACAACTTCCCGAGGAGCGTCGTTGAACGGAGCCGCAATCACATCGAACGTGTAGCCCTGATACATCCGCGTGTAGATCGGCTCTCCATCACGGCGAAGATCGAAGTCCACTCCGCTGCCCCGCAGGACCGGACCCGTGCAGCCATAACTGACTGCCATGTCAGCCGGAAGCACTCCAAGTCCTGCTGTACGGCTGATAAAGATCATATTTCGAGTGAGCAGAGTGTGATACTCGGTGATTCGCGTCTCCAGCCACTTCAGGAACAGCTCGACCACCGTGAAGAATGGGAGCGTTTCACCCTTGTGCCTGCCAATCAGTGCAGCCAGACCGTCCGGAACTTCAATCTCCTCCGGAAGATCGTGCGTCGCACCACCGACAGTAATGTAGCTGTAGGTCAGTCGCGCGCCGCAGACTTCTTCGAAGAAGTCCAGAATGATTTCACGTTCGCGGAACGCATACAGGAACGGGCTGAACGTCCCAAGGTCCAGTCCGTAAGTTCCCATACCGACCAGGTGACTGGCAATCCGACCCAGCTCTGCGATGAAGACGCGAAGATGAATGGCCTTGTCAGGCACTTCCATCCCGATCAGCTTTTCCACAGCGAGCGCGAACCCGAGGTTCATGTTCATCGCTGCGAGGTAATCCATGCGATCCGTATAGGGAATGAACTGCGGCGGAGAAAGATTCTCCCCGATCTTTTCCGCACAACGATGCAGGTACCCGATGTGCGGAGTACACTCGTGCACAATTTCGCCGTCCGTTCGAAGCAACAGACGAAGCACACCGTGGGTACTTGGATGCTGCGGTCCCATGTTGACCAGCATCTCGTCGGTCTGAACGTCAAATTCCACGATGCGTGGATCTTCAACCTGTAGGCTCATGATGGTTCGCTCCAGGCCGGTCTGCGGCCGAGACACTATGATTCGTGTGAGAGATCAACGACCTCGAACACCGTGGTATTCCAGAGGGAAGTCATAATCCTTTCTCAGAGCATGACCTTCCCAGTCTTCCGGGCACAGAATTCGGCGGAGGTTCGGATGCCCCTCAAAGTGAATGCCGACCAGATCGTACGCCTCACGCTCATGCCAGTTTGCAATCGCCCAGACAGAACTGACGGACGGCACGACCGGCAACTCGCCTTTCACACCGTTCTTCCAGCGGGGAACGGCCACCTTCAATTTCAACTGCTGACGCTTCGGCAGACTGCTCAGGTGGTAAACGACCTCCACATGGGGCTCAAACGGGAACTTTGCTGCCTTCTTCGCATCAGGCTCGCAGTAGTCAACCCCACACAAATCGTTCAAATGATTGAACTGCAGTCGCTCATCATCTCGCAGGAAAGTGGCGACCGAAATCAGGCATTCGGAGGCAACCTGAATCCATGGATCGATCGCCTTGTGGGGTCCGCTGCCAACGGCTGCTTCGCCGAACTTCTCCACGAGAAGTGAATGAATCGCCTCAATGTTCATCAATCGCCCCATTTCCAACAGCATCGAAACCTGACAGGCTTCATCGATCACATCTCAACAGATCATGATCCCTGCGACTTGAACGCCACGGTCTGGTCGGCCGCCTGACTTGATTTCTTCGCAACCGCGCGAATCCATTCGAGGTCGCCCCGCTTCCAGACATAAGCGAAACCCACCAGCAGGACTCCGAAGAAGACCAGAATGTCTGCCAGACCGATCCAGCCAACCTGAAGGGCATCCGCTGCCGAAATCACCTGGTCCGGAGACAGAGTTGCCGGATCTGTATTCAGCAATCGGGCACTGAGTTCCGTTCTTGCCTCACCAACGACTCGTGTATCAGCCAGTTGCATAGCGCTTCCATAAACCGACGCCCACGGAAAGAAGAACGCAATTTCCACGTCGAAAATAATGAACAACAACGCGACGACGTAAAATCGCAGGTCAAACTGAATATAGCTCGATCCGATCGCCGGCTCGCCACACTCGTAAATCGAGTCCTTCTCAGGAGTTGGCAGCTTGGGACGAACCAGACGCCCAATCAGCAGCGGCGCCATCAGAAAACCGATGGCGAGCAGTCCAAACACCAGAAAATGACCGACCAGATCTGTCATCGAACGAATCCCTTTTCAGCACTGATCCTGACTCAAGTCAGGACTCAATACTCACCAACATCAGCAGACACGTCATTCGCCGAGCGACTCGTGCCCAGCCTCCTGTGACAAACCCGACTCGCCACTGCCCATCTCATGAAACAGCGAAACCCGGCTGGATTCACCACAATCACCCGCATGCCAGTACTGCAATTCCTCTTCACCAACCTGCCAGCAAAAACTCACTCTCTCACCAGACAGCTCACCGGGAAAATCCACCCGACCCGCGCGAGCATCCCGAAGAATCCCGCCAATCTGCAGCAACTCTTCAGAGAAGTGTTGCAGACGAGACTCATCTGCAGACAGCTCCTCTTCCATCTGCCGAACTTCCTGCTCGTAAACGGAATCTGCATTCTTCGATGCCGGGTGACGCTCGCGCAGAGAACCCAGCCGCTGCTTCCGCAGCTCAAGATCGGAATGCAGCCCGACAATATCTTTCACAATCGCCTTCACAAGCGGAAGACGCTGATTGACTTCGTCAATCGTCAGCACCGTTTCCTCAGCAACCATGTTCCTTCTTTCGCAGAGCCATAATGCTCGCAGCAGAACACAGAACTTTCCGCCGCCAATGCAGCAGATCCCGGAAACCCAGCAGCTTATTAACTCCGCAAGCCCGACTCAGTGCTCCGAACCAGCAAACTGGAACGGGCTCGGCTCACCCTTGACCCAAACCGGCTGATGCAGAACCTTGGACTCCGCCACGACCGTCGGATTTAAAGTTGCCTTACCCCAGGCAATCTCCAGCGGCAGTTTGGCATAGTCCACAATACATCCGTCTCGACTGTAGCAACTCAGGTCGTAATTTGAACCCATGAAGATACAGTCCACCGGACAGGGCTCAACACACAACGCGCAAAACATGCACTTCGTGTAATCAATCGTAAAACCATTGATCCGAAAACCCTTGCCGACAGGGCTCTTTTCCTTATCAATGTAAATGCAGTCCACCGGACAGGCGGCCGCGCATTTTTCACAGCCGATACATGTCGTCAAATCAAATCGATGAAATCCGCGGTAACGCGCCTTCACCTTCACCGGAACTTCCGGATACTCGTAAACTTCAGTGAACGTGCGGCGACCATACGTCTTGAACATCGTGCGGAGCGTCACATACATGCCCTGCAGGACCGTGACGACAGACAACCAGACGTTGCGAAACCACGTAAGCATGGGAACAAACCCCGGATGCGGCCTTGCCTTGAACTTCCCTGCGCAAAATTCCGCGCAGGGTAAAGACCGCAGAATTATAGACCCGGCTTCTCTACTCGCAACCGGGGCAGGTCACATCCTGGCATTGGGAAGCCAATCAAAACGCATTTTGCTGCCCGAATTACCCGAAACATCGGTCAACTAAGGCCCTGGGAAAACATCACGATCCGGCAAGATCTCCCTGCTTACCAGTCTCAGTTGCTGCATCCAAAGCTTGAGGGTGCTTACTGCACCGGAATCCTGAAGCGTTGCAGGATGCCATCGGAGCGGATGGCGAGGAAGTCGCCGGGGGAGGAATCGGGGACGATGGAAACGATCTCGCTGGTCTGGGATTCGATCGTGGCGATGCGTTCGGTCTTCTTCTGATGAACGTGATAACATGAAATCTCGGTCGGTGTCGCGACAATGAATGTTCCCTGCCGAGTGCAGCCGATCACCGGGGCTTGCAGATCCGACGCGATTCGGCACGAATCTCCTGTCGTCACCCAAACGGCATAGCATGAAGTCTTCGTCGCAATGAGCACTCGAGGAACCGAGTGTGGCTGAGAAGGAATGAATCCGGTCCAGTCGGAATCCATCTCCAGCACGCATTCCAATTCCAGCGGGTTCGCAGGGCTTACGTGGAATTGCTTCTCTGCCGGCAACGTCGCTCGATAAACCGAACACCCCGCGACAACCAGCACATGTGAATCGCCGAGATACACACGCGTCGCGGAGTTGATCATGTTCTGTCTGGCCGACTCAGGCAAAGTCAAAGGAAACGAACACGTTGGAACTCCGGCGCTGCCGGAGAGAACAAGCTTTGGCTGAGCGTCATTTTCCAGAATCATCGCATACCAATGACCAGAGGATATGAACTGAACATCCAAAATCCAAAAGCCCGCGACGTTCACCGAATCAACAAACGAGTTCGCGCGAACAATGCTGGTGACGAAGTTGTGGCTCAACGTTCCCTCTTCAGGCAGCCTTTGCAGATCAATTCGATCGGGACGAATCGGATTCACTCGCAACTGGCAGGCCGACTGCTCAGCAGTCGGCTGAACCATCAATGGAAACGTCACACACGCGCCATCGGGGATCGAAGACGGAGCCAGCGAGGCGAGTGTCCAGCGGCCGACCACAACGTCCTGTTCGGAAGTCTCGCCAATGCAAAACAAGTAGCCGGAAGTCGCCGCAGCTGAAGTCCAGCGAAGAAGCTTCGGCTGACTGCGCGCCTGCAGAACGATTCGAGGGAACGACTGGAGGGCCTTAACCTTCGCTGCGTTTCCAACCGTCAGACCCGACGGACGACGCGCAGGCTGTGCATCAGCCTTTTGCTTTGCCTGAGCCTTCTGCAGCGTGGCAAATCGGCTTGTGTCACGAACCAGCAATTCATCTTCTTTGGCCAGACTTTGAATCGCCTGCAGCGCGGTTTTCGAATGCACTTCGGATTCTCTGGACAGTAGCGACGAAGCAAGCTGCCATGTCCGTCGCCGTGCGAGGTCTCGAACAGCAGCGGTCGGATACGTCGTTGCGACTTCACTGCAGATCGTGGTTGCATCCGGCATCTGGTTTGCCAGCAATTGAGACATCACATCTTCGAACACCGTTTCCGTGCGTTGATGCTGACCAGCGTCGGCGAACCCCTGGAACAGTCGACGCAGACAATCCGCACCTCGCCGCTGAGCAACCCAGCCGTCGCGGAGCAGCTTCCAGCCGCGTTCTCGATCGTGCAGCGATTCGATCGCCAGCGTGGCCGCTTCGAAGTAGTTGCTTTGCTGCAGCCGATTGCTGAGTTCCAGCTCATACATCTCGGCGGCAGACTCGGGCTGGTTCAGCAGACCGTACAATTCACCAGCCGTCATCCACTGCTTGTGCTCACGATAGAGAACAACTGCTTCTTCCCACATGCCGCCGCTCTTCAGGCACGCTGCCGCTTTGAGCGGTGATCGAAGATGAACCTGATAAATCGCCGCCGCGTCGCGAAACAGTTTTCCAGCCTCCAGAGCCGCGGCTGCCGAATTCAGATCGTGCAGCAGCGATGCGTAGATGTATGCGGCTCGACGATGATTGCCCAGCCGGGTTTCTCGCTGAGCCAGCTCGCGATATTTCTGAGTCAGCTTCGCGTGATACTGCCACGGCACATCCCAGGCGTCGGCTCGGCCCGATCGACCCAATTGACTGAGATCAAAGTCCGGAATTCGTTCCCCCAGGCGACCCGACGGAGGTGCGACTCCGCGGGAAGAATTTCCAAACAGCGGCAGTGCGTATTTCAGTCCGCGATCGGGATCGTGCTCCAGCATATGGAGCAATCGCTTGAGTTCATTCTCTCGCTGCGTCGACAGGCCGCTGCTCATCGCTGCCGCCGCAGCCGCAGCACCTGCAGCCGCTCCGGCAGCACCTGCAGAGCCGGAGAGCATCTGGGCCGCCCATTGATGCAGCTTGCCAAGAAGCGGACTCCCGGTCGGGCTTGTCGGCAGCTTATTTGTGATGTTGAACACCGTCTTCGCCGCTTGTCTCTTCATCCACTGCATCGCGTCGTTCAGCTTCGTGAACGGAATCTCATCCGGTGCTCGCGGTGCATTCCGAATGTCATTGGCATCCTGACCAATATCGTCACGCCCCTGCTGGATGATGCTCGCCAGTTCTTCCAGAGTCGCAACAGGATTCAGACTTCGAATCCGATCGTTCAGTTGATCGCCAAACGTGCTGAGATTCCATCGTTGAGGTGACGGTCGCGGCCCCGACAACAGATCAGCCGTGGACAGAACCTGATCGGCGTCGAATTCGATCAGCCCGGCCGAAGGATGCCATACCAGCCGATGTGCCTGAACAGCGGGCAGCATCGACTGCAGTTCCGGAATCGTCACCTGAGGCGCCAACTCCGCTTCGAGCGGCACATACAACCGACCGGCAAGACATCGATAGCTCAGCGGTGGCAACCGAAAGACATCCGGCCGCGCTGTCGCTAAGTCTCTGAGTGATCCGACGTGATCTCGTATTGCTTCACCCGCGACGAGTGCCCCGAAAACACTCGTCTGCGCATGATGCGAAAGCGGAAGAAATGTCAGCCGATGTGTCGGAACGCCTGCCGCACACAGAACCGCAAGCCAATCGGACGGAGTCGCCCCGAAGAGCAGTACCGCAGCAATATCATTCGTCGCCGGGTCGGACTCAACGGTGCCGTAAAGAAAAGGGACTGGCTCCGAACGCCTGCGAAAACGCGAAGGATCAGGCTCGCTGCGAGGTGCCTGTCCCATTTTCTGTCGGAATACCAACGTCAGCGGGAGTTTCATGTCAGTGACTCCAGCAACGGAACAATCACCGACCGCCAGATCTCCGGCGCGCTGGCCAGCTTCAAGCTCGTGATTTCTGGATGTATCGAGTGGTAGTAATCGTCGCCAAAGACTGTGCCGTCCGACGTCCATCCGGCCAGCCAGCCGTCTCGCAGAACCAGCGTGACTTCCGCGCGCGATGAGTCCGAAGATCTCAGATGCAGCAGGCCCCGCGAATCCAGCCACATCGCACCGCCGGACGACCATTGTGCTTTCTGCATTTCGTGTCCCGAATGCAGTTGATGGCGGTCGTCGCGGAATTCCTTCAGCACAATCGAGCCAATCTTTCCCTGAGATTTCAACACCATCCGGATGCTTTGCTGTCGCCCCGCTTCGAACAGAAAGATCTCGTAGTTTTTCCCGTTCGAGTTCTTCAGAACGATCGTTTTCCCGTCCGTCCCGACGTGACGAAAGCGATGGTGTGAGGTCCTGATATCATAGTTCGCAACGGCAAGCTCCATTTCCATGTCCGCCAGGCTATACGTTTGGCGCTGTTCAGACCGGACAACCTCGCTTCGCTGAAGGTCCAAAATCATCGGCGATCCCGAAATCGAGGCAAATGCTTCGAGTCTGCCAGTGTCAGAGGCTGACGAAATATGTTCAATCTCAGGCAAATGCCGGAATGCCTCGACAAGCTTGCCCGTCGAGCCATCACAGACTTTTCCTTTGCGAATCAATGCGTAATGCCCATAGAGATACTCCACAACCTGATCCGCTTGCTGCAATGCATCGGGTAGCTTTTGCAGTGAGCACATCGCCCCATACGATGATGCATGGCCGAAGGCTGCGTGCTCGTTGGCTCCCGAAGTGACCACATTCATCACATAGAACGCACCGTCCAGTTTCACGACGCGACCAAGTCGCCATGTGACGCCCTTCGGCAAGGCGACCGGGCCAGAAACGCTGCCGTTGATGAGATCCAGTTCGAAGCAAAGATCCGTACCGCTGCCGTTAGCTCCGAACACCAAAACTGCAAAATCCGCCAGCGTGACGTCCGTCACGATCGAGACGTGGTGCTCAACAACACGCAGAGTCACTTTGAGATCCGAGTAACTGACACGAATCAGAAAACCCGACATATTGGCGTCTTCCGTACACAGCACACAAAACGCATGGTGGTTGCGCTGAAGCATGAAGCACTTGTGCCGAGAAGTCGTCGGCAGATTGTTCGAAAGCTGACGAGCTCCCTTTTTCTCCTGTGACCACAACATCAGACGACCATCGTCCGTGATGGCGATCGAATGCTGTTCCCATCGCCAGATTCGACCAGTTCGCACGGCATGAGGCAGCAACAATGGGAATTCACTTCGACGATAGATCGCGGGCAAATTATCGACACGATCGTCATCGCGAAGTGTCTCCGCTTCCGCTTCAGACAGAATCTCTGACAACGGCAATTCAATCCGGCGATGGCGTGAAATGCCCTGTCGAGTCTTCTGGAGAATCTCCATTCGACCATCTCGTTCGGCGATAATCAGCCAGACATCATTCAACCAGGCGATATCCAGTTGCTGTCGAAACTCGGGCATCTCCAGAACATCTCGAGTCGTAATGACCACCGGTTCGGCACACGCTTCGTCATCACCAACGCGATCAAAAAAGTCCGGCAGCACCTTCGACGGCGACGCATGACTGCTCAACGCCTCCAGATGCTCGGCCACTGAGTCGGACGTTGTCATGGAGCAATTGATCAGTCGACTCTGCTGAGTCCGAAAGCACTGCACTCGCGTCTGGCGATCCGTCGTCACATGCAGAGCCAGCGCCGCCGCGGTTGCATACAGTCGCGGGATGCCCCACATCGGCAGACTGCTGTCGATCAATACAGACCTTGTTCGCTTTTGCAGCGTCGGCGGAGCTTCACGACGAAGGTACAACGCTTCGTTCAGAGCCAGTCGCACCGACAGCGTCAGGTCGTCATGGGCCAGCTCGCTCAGCAGCAGCTTGTCGAGCGGCCCCCGATTGGAGATGTCCGAAACGCCTCCCATCTGCAGGTCGTCCGGCTCCGACAGGTCTCTTGGAAGTGAGATCGCCGCAATCAGCCGCTGGGTCAATCGAGCCAGTCCTCGCAGGTTGCGATCGTTTTCAAGCTCCTTCAGCAGGCCACGCATCGCGGACGGTTGATGCTCCGGCTCCGGAAGCAACTCGGGCGCTGGCTGAATAGAGTCCGCGTTTGCGATGCCCGTTCGAACGACTGACAGCAGTTCATCAACCGTATTGCCGGGGATTGAACTCGCGAGCGTCTTGGCGATGCGAATGATCCGAAAGATTCTCAGAGCGACCTGATGGATGATCATTGGGTCCGTTATCGTTGCGGCATTTGATGGCAACATCCACGGAAGCGTTTCCTCATCGCACTTCGACTTTTCAGCCCAGTCCTCGGGAAGTCCTGCACCCAGTGTTTCCGTGATGTTCTCCCACACGGCTTCGGAATATCCCGTCAATCGATGCGCGAGCACCAGCGCGAGCAACTCAACGACTTGATCGAAACGAACGCGGCGATCGCTGGCGAAGTTGTGAAGCAACGACAACCTGCGGACAGAATCTTCCCAGCGATCCAGAACCTCCCGACGCTCCTTCACCATGCTCGCGACATTGGGAAGCGTGCAGGCTCTCAGCATGCGCACCGAATTAATCAGATATGACGAAATCTCCTGCCACGACCCTCGTGTCGCCGCGAAGGCCAGAGCGACGGATGCAAAGTCGGCGTATCGACGTGTCTCTTGCAATTTCAGCAGAAGCGATTCAATCTCCTGACGGAACGCGATCGTCGTGCCATTGCACCACGTCAACTCGCGACCGCCATCGGCCCATTGAAAATACGCGGGCAGGTCGGTCACGAAATACCGGAAGGCAACTTTCACGATGATCTTCCCGCCGCAATGCCCGACTTCAGCACATCACCTGTTGCTCGCACATGCATTCGCAATGCTGGAACGAAAGCACTCGGTTCGATCACATCAAACCGACCATCTTCATGCCAAATCCAAAGTCCCCCCATTGTCGAGCGATTGTCCCAATCGCTCACTGCACGTTGCCACAACGACTCCGACTCATACCGGCCGCTCGCCGAAATGGAATCGTCATGCTGCACCGCCAGCACTTCGCGCAGCGTGTCGACATCCACAGCAGGTGACCAGGTCAGACCCAGCGGAATCGCAATGTTGCCAGTAGTCCAGAATCGAGCACCCGGCAACGAAGGAAGCGGATTACCGCGAACACACACCTGCGCACCAACGTCGCCACCGCGAGTTGCAAAGTGACAGGCCCGCAGTCGGATCTCCGGTGCGTCAATCGCCCATCTTTCGAACGCATCCCATGAAACAATCATCACAGACGCCTCGTGATCAACAGACGATCGCACCAGTGTCAACGGACATTTCGGGAACTGAACGCTGACAATGCGAGCCAACGGAAGAACGGGCTCAAGCAGTTTCGCCAGCGACTCCCACGTCACATCCGGCAACCGATCGACAGGCACGGTTTTGCCAAACGGTGTCAATCGATTCTTTCCATCCACCAAAAACACCGGACCGTCAGCAAAGGCTGCCAGCGTTCCGAACAACGTCTCATCCAAACCGCTGCCTCGCACCCAAACGACATCCTCTGTCAGCGCACCCTGAACACTCGGCATGCTGCGAAGTTCACCAAGCCGATGGATGTTGGCGATGTGAGTTGAGAATGCCCAGAGGCTGCCTTCGTTCATGATGTGGCCGCTATGCTCATCAACGACTGGATGCGCCCCCTGAGAAACTCACGAGCATCTGGCTGCTGAACCCATTCGACTCGTGACAACAGCAGACTCAGTCGATCTCGCAGCCAGCTTTTCTGATGTCCATCGTCCCCAGCGCTCGCCAGCAACGCATCGATCTGATCGAGGTCCCGACTGAGATGTGCCGGGTTCGGCGCATCCATCGAGACGGAACGCGGATGAACGCTGACCTGTGCCTCCGGGCTTTCGTCGTCTGCGTCGACCCTTGTTGCAGACCCGGCGTGACTGGACTTAATCGTGTCGTTGACGATTTTCGCCAGCACCTCGACCTGTTCCATCGTGTCCCAGATGTATCGCATCACCCAGAAGTCCGACACATCCACCGACGACCGACCGCACATCATGGCACTGGCCGCGGCCAGTCGCTGCAGTCGAACGGCTCGACGATCGGAAATCTCCAGCCCTGCGTGTCGCAGTCGATTGATCAACCCCACGTAAACGGTTCGAGTCTGACCAAGATCAATCAGCGGGATGCAGCTCTGCATCGCTCGTAGTTCTTCGATCGCGATTCGATTTCCCGCAGACCCGCGTGACGCTTCGGACTTCTGAAGCTGCCAGCCCGCTTCGAGAACGCTGGTCAGCATCTCGGCCGGAACGTTGTCCGATCGAACTCGCAACAGGAAACGATCGAACAACGCCGCCAGTGCGTCATCTTCGGGTAACCGATTGCTCGCGCCGACGGTGAGCACAAAACCCAGCTTTCGAGTCTCTCGGCCGCGACGAAAGATGCGTTCATTCAATGCCATCAGCAGACTATTCAGAATCGCGCTGTTGGCGTTCAGCAGTTCGTCGAGAAACACAATATCCGCTTCGGGCAACATGCCTTCCGTGTTCGTCAGCAGATCCCCATCACGCAGCTTGCGAATGTCAAACGGCCCGAACAATTCGGACGGCTCGGTAAATCGTGTCAGCAGATAGTCAAAGACTCGACCATCCAGTTTCGCGGCCAGTGATCTGACCAGCGCACTCTTGGCAGTTCCCGGCGGACCGAGCAAAAAGAGGTTCTCGCCGGCGACCAGACAGATACCGAGCAGGTCGATGACTTCATCCTTGCCGACGTATTCTCGCTTCATCACATCGAGCAGTTCCGACTGCACACGTCCGGCAGTCCTCAGGGCAAAGTCCAGCGACTCATTCATCAGACGACAACTCCCCGACGCTCGTGCGACATTAGTTTCATTCACCACTTCGAAACGCCCATTGTAGAACGATTGTCCCAATCGTTCACTCTCCCTGCCATCCGTAGCAGAGTTCGTACGAACTCCGAGTCACATTTAGCGAGCGGGAGACGTCAGTCTCCTGATGGTCTTTTCGTCGCGAGACGGGCCTTTCCGAGCTCTCGCGAACTCGTGAGACCCATTTTCATCTCTACACCTTCAATCGCCGACTCATCTCCGGAGCCAAACTGTCGAACGGACCGATCGCCGCAGCGACAGCCGCACGAGTCTCCGGATGCTGCAGCCGCGCTGCATCATTGAGCGAGATGACTCGATCGACATACATTCGCCACAACGATCGATCGGCCTGAATGACCCGCAACGAAGGACACAACGCGGCCGGATTGAGTTCACTCACGCCAATACTCGACAACGGCCAGGGTCTCAGCACATTCAGCGTCAGCGGAATCAGATCGTCCGACGGCGAAATCCGTTTCGCCCGTTCGAGCACCTGTGGGATGAAACGAAACAGCAGGTCCACGCTGTAATGCAGCGACGGATCCTGAACCACGACGTCACCGCAGGGCAGTCTGCTTTCGACCAGTCGCTGTTTCAGATCGTCAATCTCGTTTTCACGATAAACAACGGCCTGGCACATCGAAATCAGCACTCGCGATGCTGCCGTGGCCGTCGCAACATCAAATCGCGGCGGCTCACCCGCAACTCCGCGACGCCAGACTCGCTCCGATTCCTCCAACACCCGCGCGACGCCGTCGCCACGGTCATCCGCAACCTCCCGCGGCAACTGAACCTCACCGGTCTCAAACAGCCTCGCAAGAAATGACTTCATCCCGACGCCCCGACGGCCAATGTCCAGCAAGACTCATCAATCTCAGTCAGACACACACTCGACGGCAGGGGTTGTATCATCCCACCCCATGAACGCCAATTCATGGTCGAATTTCGAGCGACGACCTCAGCAAGCCGCGTGAACGATTGAGACACGCCTCACTCGGAATGAAACGAAGCTTCCGGCGAACGGCCTGTGTCAACAACCCGGCAAATATCCACCTCAAATGCTTTACCGACACAAGCGGCTCGCCAAACACATCAGAACCAGACGCCTAAAGAAGAATCGCTCTCGCAGAGCGGCTGTCTCATTCGTTCAATGCGCAGCCGGTGTTTCGGCTGATCCGGAACGCCAATTCGCGAGGCGCTGGATCACACAGAAGAACACGGGAGTCAGCAGAATCCCGAACAGCGTGACGCCCAGCATTCCTGCAAAAACGGCCGTGCCGAGGGTACGTCGCATCTCAGCGCCGGCACCCTCGCCGAGGACCAGCGGAACAACGCCGAAGATGAAGGCAAACGAAGTCATAATGATCGGTCGCAGTCTGAGCCGACATGCGTCCAGAGTCGCATCGTATACCGACAAGCCTTCCTGATTTCTTGATCGAGCGTACTCGACGATCAGAATCGCGTTCTTGCATGCCAGGCCAACCAGAACGACAAAACCGATCTGAGTAAAGATGTTGATATCCATGCCGGCCATGATCACGCCGGCAATCGAACACAGCAGACACATCGGCACTACGAGAATCACGGCCAGCGGCAGTGCCCAGCTTTCATATTGAGCCGCAAGGACCAGAAACACCAGAATCACGGCCAGCAGAAACGCGTACATCGCCGTGTTACCGGCCATCTGCTGCAGGTATGCCAGTTCCGTATACTCGGCCCGCATCGAAGGAGCCAGATTGCGATCCGCCGCGTCTTTCAATGCCGTGATCGCCTCACCAGAACTTGCACCAACGGCAGCATCTGCATTCACGAATGCCGATGGGTACAGGTTGTGTCGAATGATCATCAACGGCCCGGTTACGGTTCTGGGTGTCACAAAGCCGGCCAGAGGAATGCTGCCTCGATTGCCTGCTGGAACATACATTCGCTGCAGATCAACCGTCTGCATGCGATACTTCGCGTCGGCCTGTACGTTGACCTGCCACGTTCGTCCAAAGCGATTAAAGTCATTCACATACAGCGATCCGAAATTCACCTGCAGCGCGGCAAAGACATCCGCCATCGAAAGGCCAAGCTTCTTTGCTGCCTCGCGATCGATGTCCAGTTGCAGCCAGGTCGTGTTGGCGCGAAAGCCGGAGAACAGGTCTCGCAGTTTCGGATCAGCAACGCCATCTTCCACAATCGACTGAGCCACCGACTCCAGCACGCTCAGACCATTTTCACCGCGGTCCTGCACGACAATCTTGAAGCCTCCGGCCGTTCCCAGACCCTCAATCGGCGGCGCACCGAGAATGTTGATGTCGGCATCGTGAATTTCCCGGGCGAACAACGCCCGGAGATCTTCGGCAATCATATCCGCCGTTCGATTCGTTTCGACACGCTCGTGAAACTCATCGAGCATCACGTACATCGATCCAAAGTTGGCCGCGTTGGCATTCAGCAGAAACGACTGACCAGCGAGAGCGACCGTGTGGTGCACGCCTTCGACACTGCCAGCCAGTTTCTCGACCTCCGCCACGATCTGCTGAGTTCGCTCAAGCGACGCCGAATCTGCCAGTCGTACGTTCAGAATCAGATAGCCCTTATCCTGAGACGGTATAAAACCGGTCGGCGTGATGGTAAAAAGGTGATAGGTGCCGTAGATCATCCCGCCGTAGATCAGCAGCACCACCACGCTGGCTCGCAGGGTCCATCCGACGACTCGCACATATCCATTCGTCGCCGCATCAAATGCGCGGTTGAAGAGACGAAAGCCGAACGACAGGATGCGGTTGATCCAGCGACTGACAAACCATACCACGATGACGCAGCCCGCAGCAGCAATCCACGGCCATGCAATTGCCGGAACGACCTTCATCGCATCCACTCGCGATGACCACTGCGTGAGCAACCTTCCGAGAAACGCGTAGCCCAGCCACGCTCCCAGAATCGCCAGGGCAGGACGCGGCAGAGCTTCCGAAACCGGAGAGCTGAACGCGAAAAGCCGTGCTCCAATGACGGAGATTTCCGGCTTTCCACTGTCCGCTCGCTGCACTCGTGGCCTCAACAGCAACACCGCCAGAGCAGGGCTCAGGGTCAGCGAGTTGAACGCCGAAATGATCGTTGAAATCGCAATCGTCACGGCAAATTGACGAAAAAACTGACCAACCACTCCCGTGATGAATGCACACGGAACAAATACGGCGGACAACACCAGCCCCACGGCAATGACCGGCCCGGCCACCATGTCCATGGCTTTGATTGCTGCGTCACGAGGGCTCATGCCGTACTCGATGTTATGCTCGACAGCTTCTACCACCACGATTGCGTCATCGACAACGATCCCCACTGCCAGCACCAGTCCGAACAACGTCAGCGCGTTCAGGCTGAACCCGAACGCCACCATCGCAGCGAACGTTCCGACAATCGCCACGGGCACAGCCACCAGAGGAATAATGGCCGGTCGCCAGCCCTGCAGAAACACGAGCACCACGATTGCCACAAGGACCACGGCGTCTCGCAGCGACACGAACACTTCGCTGACCGATTCACGGATGAACGGAGTCGTGTCGTACACAATCGCGTAGTCGACACCTTCCGGAAATCGTATCTTGAGTTCTTCCATCTTCGCCCGCACATCGGCCGCGGTCTGGAGCGCGTTTGAGCCGGGCAGTTGATAAATCGACAGTGCGATTGACGGCTTTGTATCCAGCGTGCAGACCTGATCATACTGCATGGCCCCGAGTTCTATTCGGGCCACATCGCGAAGTCGGATCATTCGCCCCTCGCTGTCGGTCTTCAGAACCATGTTGCCGAACTGGTCTTCGCTGGTCAGACGACCGAGCGTCGTCATCGTGTATTGAAAAACCTGACCCTCCGTCGTCGGCTGCTGACCAATCTGTCCGGCCGCGACCTGCGTGTTCTGCTGCTCAATTGTGCGAAGAACATCCTGCGTGCTGATATTACGCATCGCCATCTGTTGTGGGTCCAGCCAGACCCGCATGCTGTAGTCGCGCTGGCCGAGAAATGAGATGTCACCCACACCATCCACACGCGATAATTCGTCTCGCATCTGAATCGTGGCATAATTGCTGAGGTACAGATTGTCGCGAGATCCGTCCGGCGAAAACAGATTCACAATCATCAGCACGCCCGGAGCTTTCTTCTTCACCGTGACGCCTCGGCGCTGCACCAGATCCGGTAACGTGGGCTGCGCGAGTGCGACTCGATTCTGCACCAGCACCTGAGCCAGATTCAGATCCGTTCCGGGGCCGAATGTGACGGTCAGCGTGTACGTGCCGTCGTTCGTGCACTGCGACGACATATAGAGCATATTCTCGACGCCATTGACCTGCTGCTCAATCGGAGCGGCCACGGTATCGGCCACGACTTTGGCATTGGCGCCCGGATACTGCGTCGATACTTCCACCGTCGGCGGCGCGATTTCCGGATACTGCGTGATCGGCAGTGTGAACACCGCGATCCCACCCGCCAGCGTGATGACCACTGACATCACTGTGGCAAAGATCGGCCGATCAATAAAGAAGCGGGAAAACATACGGGCAGGAATTCGACAAGTGGGTGTCGGTGTCCGAAAGCGGACATCATGCTGCAGGCATGACATTCTATTGTGACCGAAGACGAGACGCGGAGAAACTCTAAAGAGAAGTTTCCGGCATTTGATGGGATGTTGCCCGTCTCTCGCGTGAACTCCGGACGATATGCTAAGGTACTCCCCGGGAACGATCGCATGGGCAAGTGGCTGATCATGATGAACAGCAATCCGGTTTCATGGACTGTTTCGCCCATCGCAAACCAAGCGTTTTTTTCCTCAGCAGAACGCCCTCCTGGAGCAGCATATGAAAGCCATTCGACTCGAAGAGCCTCGCCGATTTGCCTACGTTGATGTGGCGGATCCAGGTCCTCCGGGTCCCGGCATGGCTCTCGTTCGAACACATCGCATGGGCATCTGCGGAACCGATCTGAGCGGCTATCTGGGCAAGTTCCCGTTCTTTAAGTATCCGCGCATTCCAGGACATGAACTGGGCGTCGAGGTGCTGGCCGTCGGCGACGGCGTGTCCAACGTGAAGACTGGCGATCGCTGCAGCGTTGAACCCTACATGAACTGTGGTACCTGCTTCGCCTGCCGCCGAGGGCATGGAAACTGCTGCTCTGCGCTGAATGTCATCGGTGTGATGGTCGACGGAGGATTGTGCGAACGATTCCTCATCCGAGCCGAGAAACTGCATCCATCAACAAGGCTTTCGTGGGAACAACTGGCACTTGTCGAAACACTGGCGATTGGATGTCATGCAACCGATCGCGGTGCTGCCGTCAAAGGCGATCATGTGTTGATCATCGGGGCAGGGCCCATTGGCCTCGCGACGCTGGAGTTCACGCGGCTGACCGGTGCCACGATCACGGTCATGGATATGGTGGCTTCGCGACTGGAATTCTGTCGACAGAAATATGGCATCCGGAACCTGATCCACTTTAAAGGCGATGGAAGTGAGCTTGATCAGATGCAGCAGATCACGCATGGGGATATGTTCTATGTTGTGACCGACGCCACCGGAAACAAGCAATCCATGTCGGATTCAATGAAGTATGTGGCACACTCCGGGTCGCTCGTCTACGTCGGAATCACGACGGAAGAAATCAAGTTCGTTCATCCGACACTCCACCGTCCTGAGATGACGCTCAAGGCATCCCGTAATGCCATGCCGTCGGATTTCGCCCGCATCATTCGACTGATCGAAGACGGCACAATCGATACCAATCCGTGGATCACTCATCGTACACCGTTTCAGAACATGGTGGCGGAGTTCGAAGCGTTCACAAAACCTGAAACCGGCGTCATCAAGGCAATTGTCGATGTGTCAACCGCGGTATAGTCGGCGGGGAGGAAAAACAGACCACTCAGGCAAGCGGCCAATGTGAACCGGCCGGTACCTGACAGGGGGCTGACACCCTTTGATCCAGAGGAGCCTGACGGCTCGAGCTTCGAAAACGCTCACGTTGTTCGCTGACCAGACATGTGCACCCTGCGCACCAGAGACAGAATGTCTCTCACTGCCGACTGCTGCTTTCAGAGAGTTGTCATCAAAGGACGATCGATTCATGCACATCTGGGTCGATGCCGATGCCTGTCCGGCGGATGCGAAAGAGGTCTTGTACAAGACATCGAGACGTCTGCAGATCAAAATCACTCTGGTCGCCAACCAGATGATGTTCGTACCGAAGTCAAATCTGATTCATTTCGAACTTGTCGGTGCCGGCGCGAACGTGGCCGATCAGCGAATTGTGGAACTCTTGAGTGCTGGCGACCTCGTCATCTCCGCCGATATCCCACTGGCGGCCGCTGCGGTGGCAAAGGGAGCGACAGTGCTGGATCCTCGAGGCCACGTGCTGGATGCGGAGAACGTGGGCTCCCGCCTGGCTGCACGCAATCTCATGGACGACCTCCGCGGCTCCGGTCTGGAAACCGGCGGCCCTCCCGCCTACAGCGCGAAGAACAAGCAAGACTTCGCCAACCAGCTGGATCGTCTGCTGACAAAGTTGCTTCGACAGGCGTCAAAGCCGAAACCTTCGTGACCTCATTCAACGACGATCCGCTGTTTTTGTCAGCCCGGCGAAATGACCGATACGCAGAGGCCGCGGAGTCAGGCGCGACGACGAAACGCCTGTTGAATTCTGCACGTTCGCGGTTCGTCAACATGGTCTCACCGCCAATGAACACGCATGCCCACGAAGTGACTCATGTACTCGCAGCGAGCTGCATTCCTGCAGATCCTCTGCCATTTCCCTCTGTGCTCTCAGTGACCTCTGCGGTGCAACCTGCGAATCAGCGACCATCTCCGGGTCGGGCCACCAGAATAATCCGCAACTTCAGCGTCGTTTTCGATCCACGGGAACGGAATCCTGAAATCTGACCGAGTCTCGCACCTTTCTGATTCCGACGTTGCCCGTGGGTTCGTACGACCGTAGACTGTCGAGCCCTTTCAAACTGAAATTTGTGATGCACTGGCAGTTTTTCCATGAAACACGTTCTCTCTGCACTCGTTATGAACCAGCCCGGCGTTCTGGCTCATATCTCCGGAATGCTGGCTTCCCGCGCTTACAACATTGACAGCCTGGCGGTGGGTGCGACCGAGAATCCCGAGCTGTCTCGGATCACGTTCGTTGTGAACGAAGATGAGAAGAAGCTGGACCAGGTCCGTAAGCAGCTGGAGAAAATCGTTACCGTTGTTCGCGTCGAAGATTTCTCCGGGGAAGATTTTGTCGAACGCGATCTGATGCTGATGAAAGTCAGCACCGAGAATGGTCGACGCGGCGAGATCCGCGAACTGGTCGACATTTTCCGCGGACGCATCGTCGACGTCAGCGCGAAGCATGTGATGATTGAGATCTCCGGCCGTGAGAACAAGATCGAAGCTTTCATCGATCGCATGCGTGAGTTCGGCATCCTTGAGATGGTTCGAACGGGGCGGATTGCGATGATGCGAAGTCGCACGATCACCGAAGAACTCGGCACAGACTCTGTCGCACCGGTGGTCAGCGCTGCGAAGTGAAGCACCTGCTTGTCGCCGGATTCGGACGCACCGGGGCATCTTGCTCAGAAACATGCAAGCACCGTGAGTATCTTTGATGAGCGAACAGCGTGAGCGTTTTCGAAGCTCGAGCCGGCAGGTTCCTCTGAGTCAGGGGGCTGCCAGCCCCTTGTTACGAATTCTGCTACGACTCCGTTTGTCTCAGAACTGCTGCTATCGCCATGACATCGTCTCCTGAACAACTGGCCCCGACTGAGCCGGATCCGCTACCGCTCAGTGGAGTTCTTGTCGGGATCGACTACGGAACCAGACGAGTCGGCGTGTCCGTCAGCGATCGCGACCAGAAGTTCTCCAGTCCTCTGCACAACTATCAGCGTCAGGGTGAGCAGCCGGATTCTCGATTCTTCCGGAAGCTGGTCGATGAGTATCGACCGGTCGGCTTTGTTGTCGGCCTGCCTCTGCATCTGAGCGGGGATGAAAGTGAGAAGTCCAGAGAGGCTCGCTGTTATGCCGTCTGGCTGACACAACTCACCGGTCTGCCACACAACTTTCAGGACGAACGCTTCAGTTCCTTTCAAGCCGAGACGCTGCTTCAGAGCGCGGAATTATCAAAGCAGAAACGCAAAGACCGCATCGACAAACTGGCAGCTCAGATTCTGCTGCAGTCGTTTCTGGATCGCAGAGAGCACGGTGCGATGTAGTCCGCAGACGGCACACGGAGGTCACGGACGTGAGTCGTCAATTGGGTCGGGGTCGTGATACACCGCTGCATCAGACATGATCACGACGCCGCATCCAGCCGAAGACGTCGGCGTTTTCTGCATCCACGGCCATTTGACCGAATGATTTTTCACACTCGACCATGTCTGATCCTCGAGAAGAAGGCTGACTTTGCGGAGTTTCAGCCATTTGTTGAGCATAAGATGGGTTGATGAGCCTTGCATTCGCGGGTCGAATCTTCGCACAATTCCTTGAGCCACGCCTGCAGAATCCCTCCTGGGAGTGATCCGAATGACCGGAACGGTGCTTGAACGCAGCCTGATGAACGTGGCTGCCCGCATTCAGAAACTGCGAATTCTTCGCAAGCAGACGCTGATCTGGCTCGTCCTTCTGATTCCGGCCATTGCTCTCACCATGATGATGCCCGCCCGTGGCGGATTGCTGCGTCCGGAGTTTCTCGTTCTTTTGACAACGACGATTGTGGGTTCTCTGCTGGCCAGACTTCTGGTTCAGCAACCCACCGTATCTGAAGCGGCGCGACTGATTGAACGCGTACACCCGGAACTTAACGATGCTGTCATCACGGCCGTTCAGGTGTCTGAGCAGGTCGCCAGAAAGCCCTCTGTGCTTGCCGCGATGGCCGTTCAGGAAGCCGATTCGCTCGCCAGGAAAAAGGACTGGTCAGGGACTGTTTCATCACGACAGATTTCAGCATGGACCGTGCTGAGCTTTCTTTCGTTCGCAGTCATGGTGTCCAGCGTGATGGCGGCCGGAAAGTTCAATCGCAACGATGTTCCATCGTCAGTCTCAGACGCGGTCGCGAAAGCAGATCGACCTGAGAAAGAGCAGCGAACGGAACTGACTATTGAACCAGGCGACACGGAGCTCGAACGAGGCTCTGCGCTGACTGTGGTAGCAAAGTTTCCCGGCATCGTGCCGACACATGCCGCACTCGAATATACGGACTCGCAGCAGAACGTCCGTCAGATGGCAATGACAGAAACTGTCGATACTGGCGTGTTCGCGGCTCGAATGGAAGACATCGTGGCCGATGGAACGTACCGAGTACTCTACGATCACTCGTCCGACAAAGAGAACGCGCCGTCGAAAAAAGGCGGCGGCAAGTCGTATGACGTCTCACAAAGCTTTAAGGTGACCACGTTCGTTCGGCCAAACCTGGAACGAGTTGACGCGATCATTACTCCACCAGCTTGGTTGAGGCTCCCTTCAGAGACGATCGAAGACGTGGTTCGAGTCAGCGTGACGGAGGGCTCGACGGTCAACTTTCGTCTGATGCTCAACAAGATGGTAGTACGCGCCGAACTTCGACCGAAAGAAGGCCCAGCGATCGTCTTGACGCCAGCGGCCGTTCAGCCACCGGAAACGGACCCGGCAAGCGCAAAACCCGAGGTCGAAGCCACCAGCAAGATTGGAGCAATCTTCGAGACAACAATCCTTGCCATGGAGAGCAATTCCTGGACGGTGTACCTCGAGGATGCTCAGGGGCGGACAGCGGCGGATGAAGAGCAGATTGCCATCCGTGTGACGCCGAACGAGCCGCCGAAACTGAAAGTGACATTCCCGGGTCGCGACACCAACGTCTCGGCGCTTCAGGAGTTCCAGATTGAAGCCACTGCGGCCGATGATTTTGAGTTGATCGATTACGGTGTTCAGTTCTCCGTGTCCGGCGCGGAACCTCAGGAATTTTCTGTCAAACCCGCTGCCGACCAACCCAGGACGGAATCAACAGCGGCCGTCGTTGAGTCGAAACCGGTTGCTGAGACAGAAGCAACTCCCGCCACGACCATCACTGAGCCGATTCGCAACGCCACGATCTCACACACGATCGCGCTGGAGACATTGAATGCGGCTCCGGACGATATGGTGACGTATTCTTTCTGGGCGACCGATATGGATGTAGACGGAAATCCGCGTCGAGTCGACAGCGACCTCATGTTTGCCGAAGTGCGCCGCTTCGAAGAGATCATGCGCGAGGCTCAGCAACAGGGCCAGCAGCAACAACAGAATCAGCAGCAGCAGGGTCCGCAACAACAGCAACAAGGCAGTCCAATCGATGGGCTGTTGAACCTTCAGAAAGAAATCCTGTCGGCCACATGGAACACCATTCGAACCGAGCAGCAGCGAAAGAAGGACGAGTCGTTTGCTGCGGACGTTGCCGTGATCGCACAGTCTCAGGCTCAGGGGATCGAACAACTGACGGAAGCAACTGCAGAAGCCGCGAGTGATCCCAAAGTCGCCGCGCTCGCGCAGCGGACTGCGGAAGAGATGGCGGCCGCTCAAAAGAAGCTGGAAGAGGTGGCTGCCGGTGCCGAGAAAGCTCGGTTGTCTCAGGCTGTGCCGATGGAGCAGGCCATCCTTCAGACCCTGCTTCGGATGCGTGCGGCTGAGAGCAATGTGCTTCAGCAGCAGCAAAATGGCGGAGGAGGCGGGGGTGGAGGCGGAGGAGGTGCCTCGCAGCAGCAGCTGGACCAACTGGAGCTCGACAACTCGCGCAATCGATATCAGTCAGAACAACAGGCACAGCCACAGCGGGAAATGACGCAGCAGCAGCGCGAGCAACTGCAGGTGCTGAATCGCCTGAAGGAACTGGCCCGCCGACAGCAGATGGTAAATGAACGACTGAAGCAGCTTGAATCAGAACTCCGCGCAGCGCTGACGGAAAAGGAAAAAGAGGAAATCGAGCGAGAACTCAAGCGTCTTCGTGAAGAACAGCGCGAGATGCTGCGTGATGTCGATGAGCTGTCGGAACGAATGGATCAGGCAACCGATCCACAGAATGCACAGACTTCGGAATTGAAGGAACAGCTCCAGAAGGCTCGAGAAAATGTCCAGCAGGCATCACGAGCCATGGATGATGGCAAACTGTCAGAAGCGATCTCGGAGGGGACTCGCGCGGAACGTCAGTTTGAAGATCTCAAGGAGGATTTTAGAAACCAGACATCGTCGCAGTTTGAGGACGCAGTCAAAGATCTTCGTCAGCAGGCCCGTGAACTCTCTGAGAAGCAGGAACAACTGGCCAGGGGACTGGCGGGTGAACCGACAGAAGGCGAACAGAAGGCGCGCCCTTCACTGAAGTCCGATCGCAATCGTGAAGACGTCCGGCAGCAGGCCAGCGAGCAGAAAGATCGACTCAATCGCGTCGTCGAGCAGACGAAGCAGTTGATCGAACAGGCGGAGCAGACGGAGCCCTTGCTGTCGAATACGCTGTACGAAACCATTCGTCAGATGAAGGACTCGAGGCCCGAAGAAGCCCTGGAAGCCGCTGAGATGCTGGCGGGGCGCGGCATGTGGCAGCAGTCGCAGCAGGCCGAGCAGGTGGCTCGTGAGGGCATCGAGCAATTGAAGAGCGGCATCGAGAAAGCAGCCGACTCTGTGCTGGGCAGCGAAGCCGAATCGCTGCGAAGGGCTCAGCAGCAACTGGACGAAGCAACTCGAAAACTGGCTGGCGAAGTGGCATCGGCGACGGGCGAAGATCCGCTGAATCGCGACGGTAAGGATGGCCGTGACGGCGAGCAATCGTCCGGTCAGGGGAACGGCAAGGGCCGCAGTGCTCAGGACGGAGATCAGAAATCATCCGATCCGAATCAGAGGGGGCGAAACCGAAGCGGACAGGCTGGTTCGGAAGACCAAAAGTCCGGGCGTGAACGCGATCCACAAGGCCGCGGGCAGTCTGATGAGTCTGAAAAAGAGGGCGAGCAGAAAAGCGGCTTGAAGTCCGGCGATGGTCGGAAGCAGTCTGGCGAGGAATCAGCTCAAAGCGGCGCTGGTGGTCAGCAGAAGGGCGACAAGCAAGGCCGCGGAGACAAAGAGGGCAAACAGCGTGGAGGTTCCGGAGGCGGTGAAAGACAGGATGATGCAAATCAACCGGCCGAACAGAGCGAGCAGGACGCTGATCAAAAAATTGGAGAGCAAGACGGGAGGTCCGAAGGCCAACAGAATGGTGGCCAGCAAAAGGGCGGCCAGCAGGACGGTTCTCGTTCCGGCGGCAACTCAGACGGTCAGAACACGGACGGTCAGCCATCCGACATGAATGAGCCGAACGAGTCCGAACGCGAGTCGGATTCATCGGAACGCTCTGGCGACCGCAACGGACAGCCGAAAGGCGGCAATCAGCGCGAGTCAGGCTTGCGAAATGGTGGACGCGAAGACCGCGGCGGAAACAGTGAAGGCATGGGGCGAGGTGGATTTGATCTCGGCTCGCGGCCGCTGACCGGGGACGACTATACAGAGTGGTCTGATCAGTTGCGTGACATCGAAGAGATGCTGGAAGATCCGGATCTGCGCAACCGCGTGGCGCAGGTTCGCGACCGTGCGCGAACCATGCGAGCGGAATACAAACGGCATGGTGAAATGCCCCAATGGGATCTGGTAAAATCCCAGCTGCTCGGTGAGATGCAGCTTCTGCAGCAGCGAATCAATCAGGAAGTCTCAAAACTGCAGTCTGACCGAGCCATGGTGCCGATCGATCGCGAAGCCGTTCCGGAAGAGTTTGATTCGCTCGTTCAGAGGTATTACGAACTGCTCGGTCAGGAAAAGTCGGATGACGAAGAGCCGGGCCGCTGAGCAGCAGTGTCTCGTCGGCCTCTGTGAAATAATACTGATATGAACTCGTGGTGGACCATCTTCGCCGACCGGAACTACCACCAGAATTCCGTTCGCAGGTAGCGCAAGCTTCTGGTCAACAGCAGCATTCCGATGGTGTTCCAGCCTCGAGTGACACGGCCAAAGCCCGTCATGCCGGACTTGAGCCTACCGTCCGGATTTTGAATTTGACAATGCACAAGCACCGTGTTCTGTCCGGTCGTTGCGTTCTTTTGTGCGACAGGAGAAATTGATTCGACGGTGGCTTCAAAAGTCTCAAAGGGAATCGCGCGGGCCTTGAGCGTCACGGGCTGCCCAGGTCGAAGCTGAGTCGCATCATCTTCACTGACAGAGATTTCCACCCGAGATGTCTCCGGCTTTTCAATGGAGCCAAACAGGGAATCCTGAGCGACCGCCATTCCAACGCGTTCCTTCAGCCGCGGCGCTGAAAAGATGCCGGATGAGGGCGCGACAATTCTGAGTTTTTCGCGGCGGGATTTCTGAAACGTCAGTTCGTGTGACGCACGCTCTCTTCGGGCGACTTCGGCTGCAATTTCTTCGGGGCGACTTCCCGCTTCCAGCAACTCCAGTCTGGACTTTGCATCTGCCAGCTCCTGGGCGCGACGAGCAATCTCAGCCTCCTTCGATTTGACCCCCAGAGCCTTTGCTGCGGTCAGGGACGCCTGGACCTGTGCCAGCCTCGATTCCACCTGCAGAAGTTCGAGCTTCTGCTGTCTCAGTTGAGCGCCCGCCAGCGCCCCGAGGCGATAGAGATTTTCAGAATGCACAAGATCCTCGCGGGAATTGTTCAGTTCCGCCGTGATTTCGCGGACACGATGCTCCTGAACCAGCAGATCCTGTTCATGAGCCAGCCGCGCCTGCTCCAGTTCATCCGCCCCCAGTTCGTACCATTCTGTCAGTCGACGAACTCGATCCTTCGCCGCTTCCACTTCCTCCTGCCGCGCCCCGGATCTGAGCCGCCGCAGGTTGGCTTCACTTTCTGCCAGCAGATCTTCCGTCTTGAGGATTTCTGAGTCGAGCGATGCCGACGTCATTTCTGCCAGCAACTGTCCCGCTTCCACGACCGCACAATCTTCAGCATGTATGGCAAAAATGACTCCAGACACAGGGGCATGAATCTGCACGACGCTTCCTGGACGTACCTCAAAGTCACCGCTGGTTGTACTTCGAACGGGCACGCCAAACAGCAAGGCCAGTGCGGCCAGAATGCCAACAGCCCAGACTGTGGTTCGACCAGGACGTTTCCGGATCATGGTGACCAACTCACTTTCAAAAAGTCCTTTGAACACTCGACGACACGCAAACGTCAGCAGCAATCCGACCAGCAGGAGTCCGGTGATTCCGAATTGCCCACCCATATATTCAAAGAAGCGGATGAAGATGACATTGAGAAAGGTCAGAGCAAAAAACCAGCAGATCACACCGTAAGTCAGCAGCGCGCGGTGGTGTTCGGCATAAGGCGGTTTCGCTGCTCCCCACAGCAGCCAGCGAAGGTGCCCCATCCAGTGATCCATGGCCCGGGTGCGAAGATTGGGAATCGAAAGCCAGTCGCTCAACAGGTAATAACCATCCAGTCGAAGCAGCGGATTGAAGTTGATCAGACTTCTGGCCCCACACATCGTAATCATGGACAGGGCGATCTGATTGATGAGCGTTTCCGAGACGGTCAGGCGCCATGCGAAGATACCCAGCGCCCACAGTCCGAGGTCGCTGATGCCACCCGCCGCCGTGATGGCCAGTCGTTTCCATTTTTCAGGGATCAGCCATGCGTCGGACACATTGCAGTACAAGCAGGGTGTAAAGAACATGAACAGAATGCCTGAGTCGTGCACATGGCCTCCGAAGTGCCTCAGCGTGGCTCCATGTGCGGCCTCATGGATCGAGGCGCAGATGATGACTACGAACAGGAATGTGGCAGCGTCCTGCCAGGTATTCATGCGAGCCACGCCCGCCGCCAGTTGAGCACCCGCTTCGATCGTGATGCTCAGGGCCGCCAGGACTGCGAAGAAAACAAGGGCGAGAAATCCCTTTGTCCACACAAAAGGCACCAGTCGCACGAGTCGTCCCAGCGACTTGTCAGGATCGAACAGAGGCACGCGAAAGTAGAGAATGCTCTGATCACGAACCGTCTTCTTTCTCGACCGGACGGACTGCTTGTCGACTTCCGAGTCGCTCATTTCTGATGGGCCGACTGCTGCTTCTTTCGAGAATTGCTCGGCAATGGTGGTCGTGGCTGAACTCTTCCTCGACTTCGGGGAAAACAAGCCCATCGGCTTTACGGCATCGATGAAGTCCTGCAGATCGGATTCACTCAGAGGAGAGCGGAATTGCGATTCGAATTTCTCGCGGATCTCGTCTGCGGAATGATGACCGTCAAAGAGCGGCAGCAAGAAAGCTTCATAGGGACCAACGCTGAAGTATTCGCGACTATCAGATCGTTTCACGACATACTCGGACTTTGAGATCGCCTGAATGCTCAGGCCATCTCTCACGCGAGGCAGTGTTGTGGCGACAGGAGTCACGAAATGTCTTCCCGGGGTGTTATTGTCCGCTCGGAGTCAGCTTTCCGCCCCGGAATCATCTCGGGTTGAGCCATCGCGCAGCATGCCGCGAAACAGAATTCGCTCGCTTTCTTCTTCCGTCAGCAGGTACGCGCGGAACGGAACCTGGTCCCGCAGGCATCGAGCCGCGCGATGATTGCCATCGATCAGAAGGTGACCGTGTTCAATCTGCCCCGCGGATCCCGGCCCCCAGAGATGCGCAATGATGCCGGGAAAGATTGTGTTGACATGATCGATATGCTGCTGATGGATCCGACTGTTGTCCACAAGATAAGCCACGTCGTCCCGCTCCAGTTCGACCGGCTGACGACCATCGGACACGATCCTGCGTGCCTCATCAACATCGTAGACCCAGGATCGCTTCAGATAGCCATACGTTTCTGCTCCGCTCACGCAGTGCGGGCAGGCCGCTCGAGATACCTCTTCAGCCTGCGCCTGACGCCGAGCCTTTTCGTTTGCCAGTTTTCGCTTCGCTCGCGAGAGCATGACACCCTCCGGAAATTCACGACTCCCCCATCGCACACCTTCGGCGAAAGGAATGATGATTTCCGGAAACATAGGTCGCAGAAGAAGCCGAGAGATGCCGGGAACAGATTTCCTCGCAACTGCGGAATCGGCAGGCGGAATACGACCTCTTCAATCCCTGCAATCGTCACAACATGATCGGGCCGGGCAGCATTAAGGCGTCCCCGGGTCAGTTCATTCGGCCGTCAGAATCCTATCTTTTTTCGGAAGATGAAGAACGCTGCTCCCAGCAGGCAGAACCCGGCCAGAAGGTAATCGAGCGATGGTTTTTCCTTAAGGTAAAGCCATGCGAATGGAACGAAGACCGTCAGCGAGATGATCTCCTGCATAATCTTCAGTTGTCCCACATTCATCACCTGATGCCCGATTCGATTGGCAGGCACCTGCACAAGGTACTCGAACAGAGCAATACCCCAACTTACAAAGGCGGCGATAAACCATGGCTTGCTCTTCAGATCCTGAAGATGTCCGTACCAGGCGAACGTCATGAAGACATTGCTGATGGCCAGCAGTCCAGCAGTGGTCCAGATGGGTGACATTGGCCGTTCCTCAAAGAACAGAAGCCCGGATGAAGATATTCCGGGCTTCTGAGTCAACAGGAGATGAATCGGAGAGCGGATTGCCGTGACACCTGACATATTCCCGGACGACAACGGCGGCAGAATTCGTCAGCCCTTCGTCCGAGGACGCTCGGCGGTTGTACCGGACGAGCGAATAAAAGACTGTCCGCTGGCATCGTCCTTTGCGGCCGGGCCCTTCAATGCAGCAGGAGCATCCGGAGGGCCATCTGCCGGAGCCGTTGCTTCAAGCTTTTTGCCCTGCAGCAAAGCGTCCACTGCAAAGTCGAGATTTGCCGCTGTGATGCCACCTTCCACAATTCCCTCCTTGTTCATGATGAACATGGTGGGAACGGATACGATACCAAAGCCAAAGTCACCCGGTGGCTGACCCTCTGCCGTCGGAGCTTCACGAAGATTCTGCCAGCTGATGGTATGCTGCTTGAGATACTCCGGAAGCTGCGTTACGTCGGGGTCCATATTGATGCCAAGGATTTCAAATCCCGACTTCTGATATTTCGCGTACGCCGCTTTGATTGCCGGAAGATCATCGGTAAACGGTCTGGCGTAAGACGCCCAGAAGACAACCAGCGTGACCTTACCCTGGTACTGAGCTGACGAAAGATTCTGTCCCAGCAGCGTCTTTCCTGCCAATTGCAGTTTGTTGCCTGTGAGAGTCAGTCGTTTGAGTGCTCCGGTCGCCTTCACACCACCTTCCGTCTTCGGGTAGTTCTTCGCGAGTTGCGCGTACCAGGCTTTGGCATCATCAATTCGTCCCATCAGCTCATAACTGATGGCCAGCTGAACGACGGCATCCGGAGCATCTTCAGATTCCGGCCATTGGCGCGCGAATGCTTCCAGCTGTTCGAACCACCACTTCTGGGTTTCTTCGCGCGCTTTCTTGCTTTCTTCTTCACTTCTGGCTTTCTCGTCTTCTTTCAGTCGAACGGCGTACTCCGCCATCAGACGACGATAGAAGATGTAGCCGAGCAGTGTCTTGTTGCTTTTCGCGGCATCTTCCAGCCGCTGCAGTCGCGGCAAACCTTCGGGATACAACCCCGATTGAGTGGCTGTCGACAGGCTGTCGGTAAACTGCTGAATCCATTGCTGACGTTCGGTATCATTGGACGCAGCAGAAATCAGCTTTTCGCTGACGTTGGCACGAGCAACATTGTAGTCCGCAAAATCCTGAGGGGTCGAATCGGGCCTCGGACTGTTCTCATCGAGTTTCTGCAGTTCTGCGAGAAGTTTCTGCATTTCCTCCGACATCTGCGGAGTCCCTTCGCCCCTGTCCGGAAGAATCGAAGGGGGCTGCATCAGTATGCCACCGACCTGCATCACGGTTTTTCCCGAAGCATCAAGTGGGGTCGGAACGCTGACCAGCTTCCAGACGTTACCAACCTGAACCATTTCGCCGATCGAAATCAACTCCAGCTTCTCGCCGTTCTGGATGTATGCCATCGCGTTTTCGTAGACCGTGACGTCGCCGGCAGCACCGATATCTTCTGCCAGAATCAGACCCGGAACCGGAGGGTCAAATCGCACCCATTGGCTTTTCGGATTCAGCACTTTGGCATCTCCAGGAGCCGCTGTGGCCTTTTTCTGGAGATCACCCACCGATTCAAGGAGTTGTTTGCTGACGGACGCCGGCAGACGAAGGGTCTGAATGTCGCGTTCGCTGACCATCACCGAATTCAACGCGTAAAGATCGCCGTTGATCAGGGCTTCGACAGCAACTCGGGCGGCTTCCTGGGCCGACAGGACTTTCCAGCTGTCGATCCTGCCGTCGTCATTTTCGTCAACGCCCCAGCGTGTACCGCCCCAGTTCATCCAGCGAAACTGATCCGGACGCGTGTTCTTTTTGGTCTTCGGATCCCCGTTGGTGTCGATGTCTCGATAGACCTCGAGTCCGAGACGATAATATCGATACATGTCCGGAGCGCCATCGCCATTGGAGTCCGTGAATCTTCGGAGTACCTGATTTGCCGGATTTGTGACGACCCAGCTGCCTTTGTCCAGAGTGACAGCGCATTTGGCGAGTTCTTCCGCAGTCGTTGGTGTGTCGTATTCAACACCCTTCTGCGACGGCGCATAGGCCTTCAGAAGCTGTTCAGCCGATGGTTTCTGCGCCTGAGCGCGAGCTTCGCTGGAAACAAATCCGGCAAGGATCAATACACCTGCCCAGATCGTCTGACGTGTTCCGAGCACGATTTTTGCCGAAACGTCGGCCGGCAGACTGAAACCGAGCTTATCCGCTGCGCGATGCAGCCAAGGATTGGTTTCGTGACGCATCCCTGCTACTCCGTCCACAAAGTATGGCACATTTTGCTTCTCCGCTGACTTTGAACCGGGCTCCAACCCGATGCCTGCGGCAACATCTGCCGGATTCTAAGCAGAACTCGAATCTGAAGTCATCACCGGTTTTCCTCGACGAGTGCCATCGGGAAACTCGCCGTTGAATTCAGCGCCGCAAATCACAGCCTCCGGGAATCATGAGAGGATTTCACGCCCCTGGTTGACGCTCCACTGGTTCTCAGGTCACGATTCCCTCCGGTGCTGTGTCGTCTTTTTCCTGACTCCGAAAGGTCAACTCGATGATTCGATCGCTGGGAAACGTCATTGCTGATTCCCTGGAACTTTCACTCTCTTACGGCGAACGACTTCTGAAGGATATTTCACCAAAAATGTTCGCTCGGTTCGCGACTGTCGGGGGAGTCATCGTCGAAGCCAACCACCCGGCGTTTTCCTACGGACACCTCAGCCTTTACGGTCCCAGAATTCTCACGCAACTGGGCGTTCCCGGGCCAGTTGTCCCGGCCGGATTTGAAGCACTGTTCTCCAAAGACGCGAAGTGCGCCGATGATCCAAATGGGACACTGTACCCTTCCATGGACATCATTCAGGCCGCTTTTTTTGAAGGATACCGAGCGTCCGTGACGGTGCTTCGCTCGTTGCCGGATTCGGCACTCGAGGTGCCAAACCCGATGGAAGGCCCACAGGCTGTGCGATTTCCTACCCTTGGATCGCTGCAAAATTTCTATGCAGGGGGACATATCATGATGCATCTCGGACAGGTCAGCACCTGGCGTCGAATGATGGGACTTGGTCCGGCCTGATCCGACTCCGCCCACTCACGTCTCCTGCTGGCTTTCAACAATTCACTCGGGATCACGCCCTTCATCCTCAATGGGACGTGTGCCAAAACCTTCTGCTCGAGACGCAGATGTGTCTGGATTTGACGCAGCCCGAACAGCAACCGCTGGATCGCGTTAATCCATGAACAGACCCACAGTCTGCGGAGCAAAAAACAAGTCGAAGTTGTCGGATTCATCAGGCGTTCGACACATTCCACAGCCCGAAACGAAGTCGACCATCCTGGCAACGAGGAGTCGTTAACAACCCAGACAGCCCAGACTTCGCAGCATCGCATCACTGGAAGCAACATAACGCAGGGAAATTGGAGCCAATTCAGTCAATCTTTATCGATTGTACCGAGTTTCCTCAAAGAAACGGTTCAGCGGGTCCGATAAACAGGACAGGTGTCGGTTTCTAACCGTGCCGTTGTTCGTTCTTTGGCAATTCACATGAAACCATGATCGAGTGCGATTCGTTCGCCGGAACAACCGTTCTGAGTGGGCGCAAGAGGGCTCAGAACATCGATTGGCTGAATCTGGGCTCTTGACAGTAAGTCCTGACGGAGTCTAAAGTTGGATCATTTCCACAACCACTGTGTCTAACCCCGGAGGTTCCCAACGTGACCAAGAAAGAGATCGTGAAGGCGATTTCGGATCAGCTGGGATTGACGCAGTTGCAGACGAAGGAAATCGTCCAAAAGACGTTCGATGCCATTGTGGAAACACTGGTCGAGGAACGTCGCATTGAGTTGCGAAACTTTGGAGTCTTCGAAGTAAAAATGCGAGCCGCCCGAAAGGCTCGGAATCCTCGGACAGGCGGGCAGGTTGAAGTTCCTGCCAAGTTTGTCGTGACATTCAAACCAGGCAAAGAGATGGAAGCAAAGGTTCGCGAACTGGAAGAGCAGGAAGCTGCTCGGGCCAGGGCTGCCGCTTCGAATCCCTGGGATACTCCGAAATCCTGAAGAGGAATGGGCTTGCTCCTTCCGGATCACTGTCTCTGTCGCTGCCGAATCGCCCTGGATCATGTTTTCAATGTGAAGCGTCCTGTCACTTTCAGGACTGCGCTGGTGAACTGAAAACTGATCTGTCTTCCGAATACGGTGGCTCCGTGAGGTTAATCTCACGGCACAACGGGTCCAGGGAAGGACGTTGCGATGAAGATTCGAATTCGACTGATGGCAGGACTCCTGCTGGCTTGCTCTGTGCTGCATATCGGCTGTGCCATGCCGATCTGGAGCCCAAATCCGGACGTGCGAGCCCGTCAGTTGATCTATCAGTCAGAAAGTCTCCGTCATATCCCGGAAATCTGGGAACGCATCTGGGGACTGGATCTGCCTGACCTGGCCACTCCTTATCGAGTTCACGGTGGCGTGATCTGATCCGCCGCGGCCATTTTCCACTTCGGTCCGCTCTGCAGGGGCAGGCTGTGGAAGATCACGTTCGGTCCGAATGAAAGACTCGAATGTGTTCTTCCATGGTCTGCCCTTTTTTTGTTTCACACAACAAGTGTCGCGTTTGAAATCGGCCGGCACATATCTCTGCCAAGGCTGCTGAAACCTTTCCGAGGCTGATGGCCGCAACGAGCGTCAGCCGTGGGACCGTCTCATGTTCATGAAATCTTCGACTTGTTTCTGCAGGGCGATCTCCGTCGGCAGACGTTCCATCGAGCTGGCGCCGTAAAAGCCGTCGATCTCGGGAAGACGGTTGAGCATGAATGTTGCGTCGCTCGGCATGGCGATTGGACCGCCGTGGCAGAGAACAAATACGTCCGGGCGAACCTTTCGCGCAGCATCAGCCATCTCACGAATGCGAGGCACACAGTCGTCCAGAGTCAAGGCGGTTTTTGCCCCGATCGAACCGCTGGTCGTAAGTCCCATGTGAGCCACGATGATATCGGCGCCGGCTTGTGTGAGCACTCGTGCCTGATCCGGATCGAAGGCGTACGGCGTGGTGAGCATGTCCAGTTGATGCGCCGCAGCGATGCAATCGACTTCGAGGCTGAAGCCCATACCAGTCTCTTCCAGATTTGCGCGAAAAACGCCGTCGATCAGTCCGACGGTTGGAAAATTCTGGATGCCTGCGAAGCCAAGGTCTCGAAGTTCTTTCAGGAAGTGATCTCGCAGCATAAACGGATCCGTCCCGCAGACTCCGGCCAGCACCGGTGTATGGGTCACCGCAGTGAGCACTTCTTTCGCCATCTCCCTGACGATGTCGTTCGCATTGCCGTATGGCAGCAGCCCCGACAACGATCCTCGCCCCGCCATCCGGTATTTGCCCGAGTTGTAGATGACGATCAGATCGATCCCGCCCGCCTCTTCACATTTCGCACTGATCCCCGTCCCCGCGCCGCCACCAACAATCGGCAGCCCCTGAGCAACCTTGTGTCGAAATCGTTTCAGAATGGAAGAACGAGATTCAGCCATGTTGATGTTTCATTCATGAGCCGGATGTCGCAACGTGTTCCGGCGGTTGACGATGTTTACAAAACGGACTGGGCTCCTTGTCCCGGGCCTCAAACCAAGTTCCCCCACCGGGTTCATCCCGGTGGAAACAGGCTTCTTGACTACTCCAACTTCAATCGCATCCTCAGCCCGCTTGTAGTGCAAAGGCCGTTGAACCACCGGGGTTACCCCGGTGGCGAAAAGAAATTCATTGGCGGTATCAATTTCCAACCCGCCGTTCCATGGTTTTGTATTCGGACAGCAGCTGCTCCGCAAACTTCGGGTCGTTGATGTGAAGTGGTGAGAAAACCAGACGCCGCTCGGATGTCTGATTCAGTACTCTTCGAAGCTCGTCAAACAAGGCGGCATTGGCTTCCGGATCGTAAAACGGCTGGCCGGGAGCATCGATCGCGGAAACGCCACCTTTCGGAACAACAAGAGTGACAGGTGACGTGGATCGATTGAGCTTGGTAGCCATCCAGCGTGCAATCTGACGGTTCTCATCCGGAGTTGTTCGCATCAGCGTCACCTGCTCGTTATGAACATGCAGACGACGCTCCCGAAACTCTTTCGGAACTGTCGACTTCGCACCAAAGTTGACCATGTCCACTGCGCCAACACTCAGCAGCAGCGGAATCTGTTTTTCCAGCAGCACTTCGAAACGATAAGGTCCCGCCGGAAAGACACCACCGATAACTTCGTCCGCGACTTCGGTCGTTGTGATGTCGAGCACGCCGTTGATCAGCCCCGATCGAACGAGATTCTCCATCGCTCGACCGCCGGCTCCGGTGGCGTGAAAGACCAGACAGTCGTAGCCATCTGCTTCCAACTGTTGACGCACTGCAGTGACGCACGACGTCGTGACCCCGAACATAGTCATACCCAGAGTCTGCTTTGTGGATACATCCGGAGTCGCATGTTTCACCATGCCGGCCATCGCATGAGCTGCATTGCGCAGAACAGTCCGCGAGACAACATTCAGCCCGGCCACATCGACGACGGAATACATCATCGTGATGTCACACGAATCCACATACGGCGCTGTATTGCCGCTGGCAACAGTGGACACCATGACTTTCGGAATGCCGATCGGAAGCTCTCGCATCGCTGGTGTGATCAATGCGGTGCCACCACTGCCTCCGATTCCAATAACACCCGACAATCGCCCTTCAGAAAACTCTCTGGCCAGAAACCTCCGCAGCGCGACGGCCATCGCGGAAACTGCAGTACCCCGATCACCTCCGGTCAGCAGCGCTGCCCCATCAAGCACCTTGTCCCGGCCGATATCGGCCGGCACAGTCGCGTGGTCGAGCGTGCCCACGTCGATGGTTCGCACGGGAACGCCCACAGATCGAAGAGTCTCTGCAACGAACTGGAGTTCGTTGCCCTTCGTATCCATCGTTGCAATGGCATAAACAGCAGTGTTCACGAGCGGACTTTCGATAGGGCATCGCCCGTCGGCGGAGCGACGGGTGTACGGCAGACCGGTCGCTCCGCCGACCGGATTCTTCTACTTCGTTCGCGGATCCCGGCCATAAACACCATTGGCTTCGGATACGGGCAGACGAGGCCTCGATGCTGCGGGGCGATCTTCGGCAAACCAGACGTTGCCGTCAAACCTGAACGAATCGGGCATTGTATGAGGGCCGACATTCACTTCCGTCAGAACCTGAGATCTTCGAAACACAATCTGATTGTTCCGGATCGTCACGTCGCGACACGGAGCAAATTCCGGCGATGTATTCTCCTGAAGAATTCGAAAGATCCACTTCGTGGGAAACAGAATCGTGTTGTCGGCGAACTCACCACCGTCGACTCCTGCAAATGCGACCGCGCAAAGACTGCCTTCAATCGTATTGTTTCGCATGATCAACCGAGCGGCTTCGTACCTCGCATCGCGTGGCCGAAAGTAGTCAGCCCCGGTCGAGCCGCCTGCATTCAACGGTCGCTCGCCAGCATTCACAAAGTGACACTTCTCCACAACAACATCCGCCGTGCCGCCTTTCATCTGAATTCCGGCGCTGGCAGAGAAGCCGTCACGACCCACAAGTCTGCAGTTGGTGATCTCTGCATTGTGGCAACCGACCAGATCAATTCCCTGACCTCCCCAACCTTCAATAAGACAGTTCCTGATGGTCAGCCGATCGAGCCCCGAGCACTTGATGCCATCACAATTTCCCCGCGGGCCGATTTCAAAAACCTGAACACCATCGACGGCGATCCCTTCCGTCACGCAATCACCCTTGCCGCCGTCATCAATGTTGATCCCATTGGCGGTTGCCCCGCGAACAATGATGTTGCGAAGAGTCAGGCCCGGGCAGCGCGAGATAAACCAGCCACCACTCGATCCCCTGAACTCCGGCGGTAACATTTTGTCGGCACCCTCGATGGTCAGATTCTTCACACCACTGACGCTCATGCCACCCGAATAGATGCCTGCGGCAATTCGAATTGTCTGCCCTGCCGAAGCTTTCGACAGCGCGGCTCGCAGTTCCTGAGTGTTCGAGACTGCAATCTCTTCGGCCGCTGAGGGTGCCATCGATATGGATGTTGACGCAGCGAAAAGGACAATGACGAACAAGCGATGCATCGGATGTGTCCCGAGTGTGACGAAAAACTCTGCTCGTCGACAAAGCGAAAGGGATACAGTGCGCCGGTGGCCCTGCCGACCGAAGATTTCTCCCGATTTCTCTGCCGTTTTGCGTTCTTCAATGATTGGCTACACTTCGGGGCCCTGAAACATTCCCGCTCTTTTGGCCCCTGTGGTCGTTCTGGTGCATTCCGATGATTGTGAGCAAAAACTGGCTGGCTGAGTATGTTCAGCTTCCTGAAAGTGTTGAAGACCTGACAAATCGGCTGACGATGTCCGGGCTGAATCTGGAAGAGTTCCACGACGTCACCGAGTCGCTCAGCAAGCCTGACGTCGCGATAGACATTGAAGTCACCAGCAATCGTCCGGACTGTCTCGGCCACATCGGCGTCGCCCGGGAACTGTCGGTCCTGTATCGCAGGCCGCTGACCATCCCGGATGCGAAGGTTGTGGAATCTGCTGAGCCCGCAAGCAAGGCCACATGCGTCAGCATCGAGTGCCCCGAGCTTTGCCATGAATATCACGCGCGTGTCCTTCGCGGAGTCAGGATTGGTCCAAGCCCGGCATGGCTGAAGGATCGTCTGGCTGCGGTGGGGATCAATTCCGTCAACAACGTCGTCGACGTCACTAACTTTGTGATGATGGAATGCGGTCAGCCTCTGCATGCGTTCGACCTGGACAAGCTCATTGGTCAGAACATCATCGTTCGCCAGGCGAAGAAGGGCGAGACGATCACGGCGATCGACCAGAAGCCTTACACGCTCAGCGGAGATGAATGTGTGATTGCCGATGCCAGCCGCCCCGTCGCCGTTGCCGGTGTCATGGGTGGCTTCGATACAGAGATCTCCGATGCAACCGTCAACGTACTCATCGAAGCTGCATCCTTCGCATCCATGTCCGTCCGCGCGACGGCTCGCGCGTTAAAACTGCACAGCCCATCGTCGTATCGCTTCGAACGCAAGGTCGATCGGCTGTGGCTCGACTGGGCTTCGCGACGTTGCTGTGAATTGATTCTGCAGGTCGCTGGCGGGACATTACTGGCGGGTTCTGTGGTGGCCGGGAGTCCGCCCCATTCGCACCGCGAATCTTTCTCTTTGCGATTTGAGCGTATTGGTCGATTGCTGGGAATTGAAATCGCGGCCGATACGGCTGTCGATATTCTCCAGCGACTGGGGCTCAGGTGTCTGAAGCGTGACGCCGCATCGGCAACCTTCGAACCGCCAAGCTGGCGGCCTGATTTACTTCGCGAATGTGACCTGATTGAAGAAGTGGCCAGGATTCACGGATACGATCACATTCCTGCCGATGCCACACTGCCGGTTGTGGCCACTGCGAGAACTCGCCGGGAACGAGTGCTTGATCTGGTCCGCGCGCAGATGATCGCCAGCGGATTGTCGGAAGCGCTGACGTTGTCGTTTGTCAGCGAAGATCAGCGGCAGTTGTTCAAGCCGCTGGGCCGCATTTCCGCAGTCGCCGTCAATCATTCCAGTCGAAGTCATGAGAATCAGCTTCGTCAAAGTCTGATTCCCAGTCTGCTGCAGTGTCGACGCCAGAACGAACGCCATGGCACCCTGAATGCCGAGCTGTTCGAGATTGCTCGCGTTTATCTTTCCGCTGGTCTGGGCGAGTCCGAGAATGTGGCCGAGCCACTCACTCTCAGTTTCGTCGCTGGTCGTCCGTTTGTGCAGGTGCTGGGGATTCTTCAGGGGATGGCTTCTCGATTGATGCCTCATGCCGTGGTGACGACTCGCCCTGTGGCCATGCCCGAATTTACTCCGGGCCATGGTGCAGAAGTGCTGCTGAATGGAAACCTGTGGGGCTGGATGGGCGAATTGAATCGCGATTTGCTCGACGCCTGCGACCTGCAGGATGCCGTGACAACCGCGGAAGTTCGACTTCCGATGGTGGAAGAGCTCTTCGAGATTTCCCGATCGTATCAGCCGATTCCTCGCTTCCCGTCGATCTCTCGAGACCTGAATTTCGTTTTGCCCGAAGCTGTGAGTTGGGAACAACTCGCGGGCACCGTGTCTGAATCTGCCGGCTCGCTGCTGCTCAGCACCTCCTTCGGCGGCCAGTATCGAGGCAAACAGATTGAAGCCGATCGCAAATCTTATGTCATTACCTGCAGGTTCATGGCGGCCGATCGAACTCTGACGACAGAAGAAGTTGACTCAGTCGTTCGAAACGTGATCGCCGCGTGTGAGCAGAAGCTGGCCGCCAGATTACGATCGTGAACCAGAACTGGTCGTGATGTCCCGTTTGAACCACGAAGGACATGACGATCACGAAAAGGCAGACTGCGTTGCAGCGGATGATTGCTGGTTTTGTCTGGTGACTATGTCTCGTGTGGTAACTTTGACAGACTGCACCAGCCACACACCACTTGGTGACGGCTGAAGTGTGGTCGTTTATCACCAGGCTTCTTTCCCTCACACCGAGGTGACCATGACGACGACAAACATTCAGCCCGTGAGTGCCAGCTTCAGATGGATCACTCTGACTCTGTTGGCGTTTGGACCCTCAAATGCCTCAATTCACGCAGCTGGGCCAACTCGGCCCAATATCATCGTCATTCTATCAGATGACATGGGGTTTTCGGACATCGGGTGTTACGGAGGCGAGATCCAGACACCGGTGCTGGACAGTCTGGCAAAAGGCGGGCTGAGGTTTACGCAGTTCTACAACACGGCTCGATGCTGTCCGACGAGAGCCGCGTTGCTGACGGGACTGTATCCGCATCAGGCGGGGATCGGTCACATGATGGAGGACCGTGGTTCTGATGGATATCGAGGCGAATTGAATCGGAAATGTCGGACTCTGGCAGAAGTCCTGAAACCAGCAGGATACGCAACCTTCGCAGCGGGCAAATGGCATGTCACAAAACACGTAAAGCCGGGTTCAGACAAAAGCAACTGGCCGTTGCAGCGAGGATTTGACCGTTTTTACGGAACGATTCATGGAGCAGGCAGTTTCTACGATCCCAATTCCCTGACTCGCGACAACACGCTCATCTCACCCTGCCAGGACCCGGAATACAGGCCCGACACATACTACTATACGGACGCGATCAGCGATCAGATGTCGCGATTCATTCGTGAGCACCACGAGAAGTCGCCCGATCAGCCGTTCCTTGGTTATGTCGCTTTCACGGCCGCTCACTGGCCGATGCACGCCTTACCCGAGGACATCGCGAAGTACTCGGGACAGTATGTGGCAGGCTACGGAGCGATTCGATCAGCTCGACTCGAACGCATGAAATCGATGGGGCTGGTTTCGCCAGATGTTGTTCTTTCTCCACAGGCCGAAGACTGGGATCAAGTTACGCATCGCGAGTGGGAGCTTCGCTGCATGGAAGTTTACGCCGCGATGATTGATCGCATGGATCGCGGGATCGGCCACATCGTCGACACACTGAAACAGACCAATCGCTTCGATAACACACTGATCTTCTTCATGCAGGACAACGGCGGGTGCGCTGAGACGCTCGGACGAACGGCCAAAGACGGCCGTGAACGTCGCAGTGAGAAGCCTGAAGCAGCGATGGCACCGGAAGAACTGCAGTTCGACATGATCCCAAAAAAGTCTCGCGATGGCTGGCCCGTCATTCAGGGACCCGGAGTCCTGCCGGGCCCGGCAGACACATACATCGCTTACGGTCGCGGCTGGGCAAATGTGTCGAACACGCCGTTTCGGGAATACAAGCACTGGGTCCATGAGGGCGGCATCAGCACTCCGTTGATCGCTCACTGGCCGGCGGGCATGAAACGATTCGGCGAACTGGAACATCAGCCGGGACATCTGATTGACATCATGGCAACGTGCGTTGAACTCTCCGGTGCGACATATCCGACGGAGGTCGAAGGCTCCCGAATCACTCCGCTGGAGGGACGCAGCCTCCTGCCGGCATTTCAGGGCGCTACCATCCAGCGAGATGCCCTCTACTGGGAACACGAAGGCAATCGCGCTGTCCGACAGGGAGACTGGAAGCTGGTGGCCAGGGGAACAAACGGGCCCTGGGAACTTTACAACATCCGGAACGACCGCATCGAGATGCATAATCTCGCGAAACGGCATCCGGATCGTGTCAGATCCATGGCCAACATGTGGCAGGCCTATGCAGAACGAGCCATGGTACTGCCATTGACACCGTACGATCACAAAGATCAACCGAAGAAACGATGATCTGCACATATTGACGACCTCTTATCTGGCGCGCTCCGGAGTTTTCTGTGCTCTACCGAATCGTGTTGTGTTCTTCGATGCTGGCTCTCACCGGCTCGCTGATGGCGGATGATCAGCTGGAACAGGGAGTGCGGGGAAAATCGCTGCGGCAGATTGAAGCGGCCGTTCGCCTGAGAGCGGATGCGAAGCGCGGGGCGTTAGTATTTCATAAGTCGGCGGCGGCGTGTGTGAAGTGTCATGCGGCGGGGGCGGATGCGTCACCTCTGGGGCCGGATCTGGCAAAGATCGGAGTCGAAACGACGCTGGCTCATATCGTCGAATCGTTGCTCGACCCATCGAAAACGATTCGCAAGGGTTACGAAACAGTGTCGGTTGCGACGACCGACGGTCGGGTCGTCACGGGGATGATCGCGAAGCAGGATGATAAACAGATCGTGCTCCGAGATGCTTCCAGTCTGCTGCAGGAGATCGTCATCCCTCGCGCGGAGGTCGATGAAATCGTGCCGTCGAAAACATCGATGATGCCGAACGGACTTGTTGCGTCACTTCGAGAAGAACGGGATTTCTATGATCTTGTGCGGTACATCCAGGAGATTTCTGTTGGCGGCCCCGACCGTGCGAAGCAATTGCAGCCGTCTCCACAGGAGATGCTCGTCGTCGACGATACGCTCGATCTGAATCACGCGCAGATTTTGAAGTCGCTGGGCGAAGAGGATTTCAAGGTCGGCCAGGGAATCTTCGAAGGTCACTGCGTCAATTGTCATGGGTCTGACGGCAACACGCCCAAGCTTCCGACAGCCCGGGCGTTCGGGACTCAGAAGCTGAAGTTTGGTGCTGATCCTTATCGGATGTTTCTCACCGTCAGCCGCGGGGCCGGTTTAATGGCGCCGTTGTCGCATCTGTCACCGAAGGAACGCTATCAGGTGGTGCACTACGTCCGCGAAGCGCTGATGAAAGACCGGAACACCGATTATGCGGTGGTCACGGATGCGTATCTGTCAGAACTTCCCAAAGGCACTGGCCTTGGCGAACGAGAAGAAGCGGGCGATCGAGACTTCGGGCCGGTGCTGGCCTCACAGCTTGGTCAGCAGGTTCAGAACGGTTTGACGTTTCGACTGAAGGACAATGTCGCCATCAATTATGACCTGCATCGTATGCGGTTCGCGGCCGCATGGAAGGGCTGGCTGGATCTCAACGAGACTCATCACTATCGCCAGCGCGGTGAAGGCATGCCGCAGATTGATGGCGATGAACTGCCGGGCCTTGGTTATTGGCAATGGGAGTTCAATGGCTCGTTCGATCAGGCCGATGCAAAGCCGCCGCGTGGACCCATCCGTGAAGACTGGCTGCAGTATCGGGGCCACTATCTGTACAACGATCGCGCGATCCTGAGCTACTCGATTTACGGCCGCGATGTGCTGGAATCTATCGAAGCCGTGACCAACGACGGCCGCGTTTCACTGGTTCACACTCTAAACGTCGGTGCGAGCGATCGCGAGTTGCGAGTGTCGGTGGCTCAGTTGAAATCAACAGGCGGACCGGCGGGACTTGTTGATGCCGCGAGCTCGACGATTCTTCCCCTGAAGGATCCAACAGCGTCCGCCGATCGAGCGGCCGTTGCGATCACTGGCCAGCCGTCCGAGCAGAACGTCCCAAAGCCCGAACCAAATCGCGCGAGACATATCGTCGAAGGAGAGAACGCGAAGAAGCTAGATCTTGGCACGATCGGTCGCACGACGCTGGTCCGATTTCGAACCGATGATGGCGGGACATTGATCGCATCGACTCCTGCCACTGGCGTTTGGAAGCCGAATGGCAAAAGCCTGTTCGTCCGTGGAGGCCGTCTGGTGTATGACATCGGCTGGGTTGGAGCCATGTCCGGTCGGTCCGATGTGGCTGATGGCCAATGGCACGTCGCCGCGCTGGTGGTGGATGATCAGTCAACTCGGATGTATGTCGACGGGAACCTTGAAGCGGAGCAACAGGGCTTTCGCCGCGATCCGGTAGAGTTCTTCGTTCTGAAGATCGGTGCGACAGCGACAAACTTCGGAGGCGATCTGAAGGGCGATGTCGCGTGGGTGCGAATTCAAAATCGAGCATGGACCGCGAAGGAGCTGGCTGAGTTTGCCGCATCCGAAACGGCACCAAACAGCGAATCATTGTTCGAGTGGGAACCCGGTTCAGACACAACACCAGCCGTTGAAGCAAGCGACAGTAACTGGGGCCTGATCAGCGTTGCGCAGGTGCTCGATGATGCCGAAGGGCTCACATGGAACCGCGATGATTCCGGCCGCTTGATTCTGACCATTCCTCCATCCGACAAGCCGCGACAGTTTCGCATCGTGCGGAGTACTCTGGAGGAAGCCGACGAACTCGCCAGCTTCAGTTCGCTCATCTCCGGCTTACGCGAGCAGGCGTGGGCCGACATGACAAAACAGTTGAAAGGCGGCGGACAGCGATGGCCTCAGCGACTGGAAGTCACCGGCTCGCTCGGCCAGTCCGTCAACGGCTACGCGCTCGATACGATTCCCGTGCCGTTTGAAAACCCGTGGAACGCGTGGGTTCGCACGAGTGCGCTCGATTTCTTTGATAACGGCCGATGTGTCGTGACGACTCACGGCGGCGATGTGTACATCGTCGGTGGTATCGACAAGGATCTTTCGAAGGTTATCTGGAAACGATTCGCGGCGGGTCTGTTTGAACCGTTCGGCGTGCGAGTCATCAACGGGATGATCTATGTGACATGTCGAGACGGCTTGAAGCGTCTGCACGATTTCAATGGCGATGACGAGGCGGATTTCATCGAAGCGTTCTGGAATGATGACGACGTGTCGTGTTCGTTCCATGCGTTCAACTTCGATCTTCAGACCGATTCGCTCGGCAACTTCTACTTCGCCAAGGCCGGGCAGTACACGGATCATCATCGGCCCGGCACAATCATGCGAGTTCCCCCCGAAGGTCATCGAGCCGACGTCGTCGCATGGGGCCTGCGAACACCCAACGGCATGGGCAAGCTGGCCGACGATCGCTTCACGGTGTCCGACAATCAGGGACCATGGATGCCCGCGGGGAAGATCTCGCTGATTCGCCCCGATTCGTTTCTGGGCAACATGCCGATCAACAAAGAACAGACCGCATGGCTGAAGGAACGTCACGGCGGCCAGTTGCCGAAGTCGTTCGATGAGCCCATCGTGTGGACTCCTCAGGAACTGGACAACTCCTGCGGCGGTCAGGTCTGGGCGGCTGACAAACGCTTCGGGCCGCTGGCTGGTCGGATGATCCATTCGTCGTTTGGAAAAGGCTGGCTGTATTCGATGTCGCTTCAGGAAGTCGGCGAAATCATGCAGGGAGCCATCATCACGCTGCCGCATCAGTGGGATGCCGGTGTGATGCGAATGCGATTCAATCCAACGGACGGCCAGCTTTATGGCGTCGGCCTGTCCGGCTGGCAAGGCCCAGCCGGTGGACTCGACGGTTGCCTTCAACGGCTTCGCTACACCGGCGAAGATGTGCAGATGATCGATCGAGTTGCCGTGGTTCCGAACGGCATCGAACTGTCGCTGACGTTTGATGTCGATCCTGAATCCGCGTGCAATCCGAAGTCGTACTCGGCCGAGATGTGGGATTACAAATGGTCACAGCGTTACGGTTCCGACCAGTTCTCCGTCCGTAATCCCGGCCAGACAGGTCATGATGAACTGACGATTCAGGAAGTTCAGACGATCGATGCCAGAACGGTTCGATTGGTCATCCCCGACATCGCCGCCTGCGATCAACTCGAACTCCGCATGCTCTTCAACGACGCCTCCCAACGCCCGTTTGCGGAAACGGTTGACATGACGATTCATGTGGTACCCGGTGAGTGAAAGCGTGGCAGAGGTAACAGGACGCTGAACATGCAGATCTCACGGTGGTAAAGCCAGATCTTCTGTACCTGCAGAAATGAAGGGCTTTTGCAGTGCAACATTTCGCGAATGCGAATCGTTTGATCGTCAAGACAGCCATTTGGGTGCATGAGTTCCGAAGTGCTGAAGATTCCATCGTGACAATGGACGCATGGCAGGTTTTCGGCAAAGGCAGGACACACAACTCAGGACTGGGGCACCGGCCGCAGCGGCTCTTACCGGCTACGACGGCTGATCCTGCCAGCATCAGACGATCCACGACGAGTTGCCGACATGGATAGATTGGTCTCACAAGCACGCATTCCCGTTTCGTGATGACTCTGATAATAGATCCCGGTCGGCAATCGCAACCTGCCGAAGCGTGTTGAGTGACCGTAATGCAGCTCTGAGAGCCACATCGTCGATCAGCGCGAACCGTCCAAAACCTGCCGTCTGTTCTGCCAGCTCTCGGCAGACGATGATCTGGCTCCCGCCTGTTTGATCCCTCCACAAATCGCCCGTGTGATGCGAGAGACTCACCCTCAAACCCGTAGATTTGTTTATTGACGGGTCGCTATACACGCCCACCCGCAATACGATTATGATGTCGTAAAGCCTGCTAAGAGCACGCCTTTCTGAAGGGACCATCAGATGAAGATTGTGCCATCAGTGCTGCTGACACTCGGGCTGTCTGCGTCAGTAATGTGTATCACATCATCAAACGCCGCCGTTCATGGGCGAGGACTTGCCCCGGACGAGCTTGACTCACTGCGGGGCGGATATCGAAGGTGTCGCAACATCAGCCGCTACGATTGTGCAGCGACAGTATCCTGCCCCGCAGAGGGACCATGTGTTGGCGAGGCAATGATCAGCGTTCCGTCCCTCAGCGGAAGTTGGTTCAGGTGTATCTTTTGGTTTTTTGAAAGCTATTGCTCGCCCGAGCATCCGGGAATCTGCATCGAGAGACGCCCCTGTACGCTCATCGGTGAAGATTGTGTGGTGGATATGAACGCAGAGCCCATTGAAGAAGAGGAGGCAAGCCAGGGTTGCCTGAAGTTTGCTGCCCCTCCGGTCGTGGAGTTCCTTGAGCTGACCGTCGAAGAAAACGGCCCCGGAGGACGAAGGTCCCCTGAGCCAGTTGAGGGCTTTCAACTGCAGGACCACAGTTTATCGAATCAGCAAGTCGAAAGGATTCCGGAATGGTGTACGCTGCTTTGGCAGCTCTGTTTGCTGCGCTCCCGATCTCATTCGACGACGATCTGACAATTTCACTTCTGAGGAATGCCTATGAATCGCATATGGACAGATGCAAGTCCGGGCGGATGCATTTCACATGGAGCAATCAGTTTGTTCCGGGAGAAGATCTGTTTCAATTGAAGGGTCTGGTGGAATGGTCGGAAGACTACATGTATTTCGACGGCAATATGCAGCACGCAAAGTCCGGTTCAAGAGGGCGAACAGCACTGGATCATGACATCAGACTGCTGTTTTCCGGTGGCTATGAACTCAAGCGATCCTCCAGCACGGAACGGAATGCGGTCTCGTTTATCTCCTATGACATCACACCCGGCCAGCACGATAAAGCTGCGGCTTGGCGACCGGATCCCGTGACATATCTGGTTCTCACTGGCCCGTACGAGGGGACGAATAATCCGCTGAGTTTGTTGCAGCCGCAGCCCACCACGCTCAGATTCGGAAGACTTTTTGAGCGTTCCGTTGAAACGCGGAACCGCCTGGTTGAACTGAACACAACGTTTCCTTCGGATACGGCAAAACGGATCTTCGACCTTGATCAAGCGGGTCTTTGTACCGAAATGCACCTCGTCTGGCACAAGGACACTGGCGATTCTTACATTCACGCGACGCGCGAATGGAAATGCGTCAATGACGATCTGTGGTTTCCTTCACGCAGCAAGATGATTTCATCTCACGATCAGGCGGGATCGGATCCTGTCCGAATCGTCGAATGTGTCGTTGACTCATTCGAACCTCTCACGAAACGTGCATTTTCCGGGCCTGCGCGGCTCTCGTCTTTTGGCCCTGTACCGAAAGGTGCCATGGTATCAGAGCAACTTGCTGATGGCACAATAAGAGAATGGACGGAGGGCGTGGATGGGGCATCTGACCTGGAACGGGCACTTCAGGAACATGTCAAACGCATACGCCCCGGCAGTTTCATGGACCCCCGATAATGAACGGAAGATTGTTTGGCCTGCTGTTCGTGTTGATGACTCAGGCAGAATGCTTGAGGGCACAGTCTCAGGCTGACTGCGGCGCGAGATGCCTTTTCGTCGCCGCGCATTCGCTTGACGAAACCGTTCCCGTAACCTTCGAGGAGTTGCTGAAACGCCTGCCCGCAGAGAAGGATGGAGTCTCTTTGAGTCAGTTGCAGGAGCAGGCAACGGCATTGAATTTCCACACTCTGGCGGTTCAGACTTCATTGCCTGCACTGAATGACCGTCAGCATCCCTTTGCGTGTATCGCCCATTTGAAACGCCGACATTTCGTCTTGATCACGAAATACGACGGGCAAACGGTGACCATTTCTGATCCTCCGGAAAGTTACACATTGCCAGCAGCGACTTTTTTGACGGAGTGGGATGGACACGCACTCCTGCTGGCAAGAACTGCTCTGGTGCCGGAAGAGACGATCGTTTCAGCCAAGTGGTGGCGTGACGTTGGAAAACAATGCTCCATCTGGGGCGGGGTCTTGCTTGCAGTCACCGGATGTGTGGTCACCATCCGAAACAAACTTTGGCGAAAGTCAGGAGTTTAATATGCCCGAACTCCAAAAACTTTTCATGTGATACGCTCTTGCTTTGGGCGTTTTGATGTGCGTCGGATGTCGCCCAACGGCGGTTCCATCCGACGAGACAATTCTGACGAAAAAGTCTGACAGAGATCTGCCTGTCGCAACACCGGACGAAGGGCTGTTCCTCGAGCCTCGGCAGATGGATCTGGGGAAGATCGAGTTACACGCCGCTCCAGTCAACGTCACGTTTCAGCTCCACAACAGAACTGGGAAGGCTGTTTCAATCAGTCGGATCGAGACAACTTGCGGGTGTACCGCCGCTAAACCTGAAAAGCATGTGCTTGCATCAGGTGAATCAACCATGATTGCTGCTGCAGTCAAAATTCGTGAGTTGGGTCAGAAGGCCTCGCGACTGCGAGTGGAAACCAGCGATTCTGTCTATAGCGCGACTGGTGAAATTCGCTGGGTTGGGGGCAGCACCGTCGACGTGTCACCGCAATCGCTGTCCTTTGGGCGACTCACCTGTGGCACGGCGAAAACCCTTGCCTTGAGTGTCACAACCCCTGATCGAACGGCTATCAGTGACTGGCTCCTGAATGCCGAGGTTGTCCCGTCAAGAGAGTGTACAATCCAAAGGATCGACGAGGGTGACAGGACAAAAATTCTGGTCACAGTCACTCCTCAAAATTCCCCAGGTGATTCGCGAGGATCAGTCCGGCTGACCTGTCGAGACCCCATCGGCACCATTCTAGTGCCCATCGACTGGGTCTCACAGGATGAGGTGTCGCTGGAACCGAAGGGCGCATTTCGCAGTAAGGTCATTGGCGGAAGTTCGTGGAAGCAGAAATTCCTACTGCGGTCCGAGGACCCAGGTGTCACGATTGTTTCAACCGGCAGGTATCATCTGAATCAGTCTGTGATTAAACCAGGTCTTATTTCCTGCGAACTGCATGTTGAAACTCCGCGAGATACAGGCCCATTTCACATCGAAGTACCTATTGATCTTATGCTTTCAGATGGGCGTCGGAAGCAGTGCGTCTTTGGAATGAGCGGGCTTGTCGCACCATAGGGCGCGATGATAAGGTGTGGCTGAAAGACTGACGCGATTTCCGAATTGCACAAGGATCTATTCCGATGCGCTGTGAACCTGACCTGAGCGTTGGTTCCGAACGACGACAGAGCGCCGGTCGGAACGTGCGATCAGGCATTTCATTGATTGAGCTGCTTGTCAGCATTTCCGTTGTCGGAATCCTGTTGGCACTACTCGTTCCCGCAGTGATTGCCGCGCGAGACACGGCTCGCCGAGTTGACTGCCAAAATCGAATTCGCCAGTTCGGGCTGGCGCTGCACCAGTTTGAGCAGTCATACCGCCACCTTCCCGTTGGAACGATCTTTGATCCCAGGACCGGCAACTCCACGCCCTGGCGATCTCCGCAGGTCCAGCTCCTTCCATTTCTGGAGCAGGCCGCTCTGTTCGAACGAATTGATAAAGAACCGGAAATGCAGGTCCTGCACCTTGGGTCAACAATCGAATTACCTGCGTTTCATTGTCCTTCAGAAAGCATTGCGACAGGGGTCAATTATCGAGCCTGTACCGGCAGTAATGTTGGCTTTTTTGACGAAGCCGGGGCTGAAGGTGAATTGGCACGAGGAAAGGGAGCACTTGCTGGTGTCAGTTCACTGACACCGATTGCACTGTCCTCCATCAGCGATGGCTTATCGAATACGGCAGCCATGAGCGAACGGACGATTTCTCAGATGACACGCACTGCTTACGACTCGAAGCGGGACATCTGGATGACGAACGCGATGTCTCTTGGATTCGATCCCGAGCAACGAGCCGCTGACGAGACCGTCGAGCTATGCCGAGCGGCGCTGAGTGCACCGCCCGTGTACTATGCTTCGTCTGCTGGGCATAATTTTGTGAAAGACAGTTATCTTTATACAGGATACAATCATGTACTGACGCCAAACACGGCCATTCCGGATTGTGTTCTGGATCGGTTCGCGGCAGAATCCTGGCCAGCGGCAGGTCTGATGGTCGCAGACTGGGGTGCAGTGGGCGCTCGAAGCTTGCACCGGGACGGGACGGTCAGCCTTCTGATGCTCGATGGATCGGTTCGATTTGTATCATCCGAAATCGATACCGGAGCCTGGCGAGCATTCGGATCCCGCAGCGAGGGTGATTAACCGACCTGTGCCGAGTTCGTTCCGTGCGCGGGAAAAGCCGGCATCGGCGTTTGGGAAAAAAGCCTTCATCTCACGAGGGTCCCGTTTCGAGGCGTCGTTGCAGAAGGGCGTCGTGGTGCAACCTTGCGACCAGTGAGTTGCGTCAACCGTCGTGCAGGCGGTCAGGGGCTCCCGGCATGGCACCGATGATGCTGAAGCATCTCTGCACGTTTTATTGATGCTGCGACCACATTGGCGGTTGCGCGAACTGGTCTGGTCGTCGGCATTACCTCGCTGAGGATTTTCTCGCTCGGAGTACGTGTCTGGCGAACCTTCGCACGGAAACACCGACTCGGACTGGTCATTAGGAGATGACGAGGAATGAATCTCCGGCCGCGACATTCAAAGTGATCGAATTCAGTTCGTCTTTCGCGTCAAGAGACCAGCCGGCATCACGAACGTCACTCTCTGAATTCTCCTCAGCAAACGGTTGCCGCGACCATGACTGCAAATGGAGGGGAGTTGCTCGTTTTGTCACTGAGCACGGTTCCGGCAACGATCAATGAGCCTTGAATCCTCGCGGGGCCAGATGTGTCAGCCCTGCTCCTGCAGAAGACTTCGAGGGCTTTGGCATCTCGGGCCTCGCTGCGGCAATCAGCATCCCACACGCGCCGGAAAAACTCGCTGAGGTTCCGCGGGGACGGCCCGTTCTCTGAAACAGTCCCTTCAATTGGACTCAGCCTGAAAAGACATTCTGTTAAAATATCTTTCTTTCCGATTCCGAAATAGACTCTGGATCAGAACATCGCCGCATCCACAGGAAAACACCATGAACCTGATCCACACGCTGATCACCGCGTTGGCGGCACTGACCTTTCAGTTACAGACAGCCTCAGCGCAATATGCGGATTGGAAAGAAACCGGGTCGATCTATCTGAACACCACGCCCGATGGGGCAAACCTGCCGACCGACGCAAGCGTTGAGAACTTCCCGCTGCTTGTGCGACTGCACAAGGACTTCTTCAACTTTTCCGCAGCCGCCCCGAACGGAGAGGATATCCGATTTTCCGCACAGGGAATCGCCTTGGCGTATCAAATCGAGCAGTGGGATGCGGCCGCAGGAACGGCGAGTCTCTGGGTGAGGATCCCCAAAATTCAGGGTCACTCGCGGCAGGAAATCAAGATTCACTGGGGGCAGCCAAATGCCCAAAGTGAATCGAACGGCAAAGCCGTATTCAATGAAGCCAACGGGTATCAGAGTGTTCTGCATATGGGTGAAAGCCTGTCAGATGAAGTGGGGTCGGTCGAGACCACGAACGTCGGCACCACGGCGATTCAGGGAATGATCGGACGGGCGCGGCATCTCGCCGGTGGTCAGGGTGTTTTTTGCGGAGAGACGATCGCGAACCTTCCCGTCGGATCGAGTTCTCATAGCACAGAGGCGTGGTTGCGAGCGGAGAAGACCAATGGTCGCGCGTTGGCATGGGGCAATGAACATGGGCAGGGAAAAGTGATCATGCACTTTGTCAGTCCGCCGAGGATCAGCATGGAGTGCTATTTCTCTGGTGCGAATGTCGATAGCCTCAGTCGTCTTCCCATGAACGAGTGGATTCATGTCGTGCATACCTATCAGAAGGGCGATTCGCGAATTTATGTCAATGGCGAACTGAGCAACGTGTCTCAGACGCCAGACGCCCCGCTGGCCATTAAAACGCCTGCGCGGTTTTATATCGGCGGCTGGTACAATCATTATGACTTCGCTGGTGACATTGACGAAGTGCGACTGTCGAAGGTTATGAGATCGCCGCATTGGGTGAAGTTGCAGTATGAAAATCAAAAGGCCTTGCAGACTCTGGTCGGTCCGGTGGTGCCATCAGGTACCGCATTCACGGTCTCACCCGCGAGTGCGACAGTCGCTGAGAACGAGAAGGTAACTTTTGCACTGCAGGCTGGTGGCGCGCAGAAGATCTATTGGATCCTGAAGCGTGAGGGACAGGAAACTATTGCGGCAGTCGATCAATTGAAATTCGCCTTTGATGCGGGGCGTGTCACTGATGATCAGATCGTCTCGTTGCAATGTAAGGCCGTGTTTGCTGATGGAGTAAAAACAAGGGACGTTGCGATCTCCGTAAAGGAAGCGATTCAGGAGCCCGTTTTCACGCTCGACGCCCCAAAGCAGTGGGACGGCCGAGCGACCATTGAGGTGGTTCCGCAGGTGTCGAATCTCGGGGCCATGCAAGCCAGGAACGCGGGCATTTTGAAGACCGAGTGGAGTGCGGGACCATTTGCAGTGATCAAGGAAGTCAAACCGGGCAAACTTGTTCTGAAAGGCTCCCAGAACAGTGGCAGGCTGACAGTCACCGCGACCATCAGCAATGGTGGCATGCCTGTGTCACAATCCGTGGAAATCGACGTGACGGAACCTGAGACAGATCCGTGGGTCGAACGCATTCCGGCTCTGGATGAAAAGCCGGAAGAAGGACAATTCTATGCCCGTGATGACAAGAACGAAGGTACGCTCCACTACAACGGGACGTTGACTGAAGCGGCGGATTCCGTGTTCCTGAAGCTGTACGCCGACGACAAACTCATTCAAACGGCCACTGCCAAACCAACGCCGGATAAGAATTACGCATTGACCGTCAAGCTGAAGCCTGGGCTGATCAAATATCAAGTGGAATTTGGGACCGGCACCGATCACGTGCTGGATACCGTCAGCAACCTCGTTTGCGGCGATGCTTATCTGATCGATGGCCAGTCAAACGCACTGGCAACCGATACAGACGAGAAATCGCCGGCGGAAACCCATGAGTGGATTCGCAGTTATGCGCGGCCTTCGCAGAACCCGGACGACAACGTGGGCAACCTATGGGTGCTTCCCGTATGGAAGGCGCAGCAGGGGGAAAAAGCGGAACTTGGCTGGTGGGGCATGGAGCTCGCGAAGCGGCTCGTTGACAGCCAGAAAATCCCCATTTTCATGATCAATGGTGCCGTCGGCGGAACTCGCATCGACATGCATCAACGCAACCATGCTGATCCGACCGATCTCGCAACGATTTATGGACGCATGCTGTGGCGCGTCCAAAAGGCAAAACTGACACATGGCATTCGCGGCATTCTGTGGCATCAGGGTGAAAATGACCAGGGAGCCGATGGCCCGACCGGCGGCTACGGTTGGGAAACATATCATCATTTCTTCGTCGAAATGGCTGCTGGCTGGAAGCAGGACTTTCCCAATGTGCAGCACTATTATGTATTCCAGATCTGGCCCAATTCCTGCGCGATGGGTGGAAACTTCGGTTCCGGTGACATGCTGCGTGAGAAACAGCGCACGCTCCCTCACTTGTTTTCCAAGATGAGCATTATGTCAACGCTCGGCATACGGCCTCCGGGGGGTTGCCATTTCCCATTGGTCGGCTGGGCTGAATTTGCACGTACAATTCAGCCGCTGATCGAGCGGGATCATTACGGCAAATTGCCTGCAGGAGCCATCTCTCCCCCAAACCTCCAATCCGTTTCTTTTAATGCCGCTCGCGACTCCATCCTGCTGGACTTTGATCAGCCGATCGTCTGGGATGACAAGCTCGTCAGTCAGTTCTATCTCGACAGCGAGCAGGGGAAAGTCCTTTCAGGTCATGTGCAGGGCACGGTGCTGACTCTCCGACTCAAAGAGCCTTCCGCTGCCACGAAGATTACCTACCTGAAGGAAAAAGCGTGGAACCAGGATCTTTTACTGACCGGCGCAACTGGCATCGCTGCGCTCACCTTCTGCAATGTCCCCATCGATGCCGCAGAGCAGAGATGACCAAAGCTTTGTTTGCCGGAGATGCAGACGATCAGGGTACGAGTCCCTCTCTCGGAGTTTGTTAGACGGACCAGAGGTTCCGCGCACACCTTGTCTTCGGAATCGGGATCGCGGTCGGCGATGTCTGCGGTCTTGCGTGATGATCGGCTTCCTGATTCAGCCGGCTCAAAACTCCCTCGCGGTTTTTCCAGTCTGACGATCTCCTGTTCTCATGAGAGCAGGGCCGCCGTTTATGTCGGAAAGTGGACGTCGTGGTCGCTGCTTGTCATCATGACCTTCACCATCGTCGCACACCTGAAGCACATCAAGGCGAGCATTTCAGTTTCGGAATAACGCAGGCGTCGCAGAGTTCGTGAGAACTCTTGTGCGCGATCTTATGGAAATTGACGGCGTCCGACTGCCCGTTTCTTACTAAAGTCGGTGGCTGGCCAGAAGAAGAGCGTTGAACGTCAATCGTGATTGATAACCCCTCACCCTCGCCCTTTCCCCGTGGAAAGCGGAACAGCTTGACGGAGCACTCACCGAGGGAGAGGGGACCATGTGTCGCCGCAACATTCGCATCCCACAATAAGCCATCCAACTTCGAACCAATCCTCTTTCCCAAAAGACACCTCAAGGGCCATCATGACCGTCTTTCGACTATTCCTCCTTCTTGTGCTGACATCTGTTGTTTCTGCTCCGTTAACCGTGGCGCAGGAGAGTGTTGCGACGCCGGTTGCTGCGGCTGTCGATATCGCCGCTATCGATGCTCTGATCGAAGAGTCCCGAGCGAAGTGGAACGTGCCGGGGTTGTCGGTGGCGATTGTGAAGGACGGCAAGGTCTTGCTGTCGAAGGGTTACGGCGTGCGAGAACTCGGCAAGCCGGAAGCTGTGAACGGCGAGACTCTGTTTGCCATTGCGTCGAACTCCAAAGCATTCACCGCGGCAGCGATTTTGATGCTGCAGGAGGAAGGCAAACTGAAGCTGGATGATCGAGTCCAAACGCATCTGCCGTGGATGCAGCTTTACGATCCATGGGTGTCGGCTGAGATTCGAGTTGATGACCTGCTGTGTCATCGCAGCGGACTCGGCACATTCAGCGGCGATCTGTTGTGGTGGGGCACGCCGTATTCGCCGGAAGAGGTTCTGCGACGAACAAAACATCTGACTCCGGAAGGTCCGTTTCGATCGAGCTACGGCTATTCGAACCTGATGTTTCTGGCGGCTGGAGAAGTGATTAGATCCTCATCCGGCAAAACATGGCAGGCCTTCATTGAAGAACGAATCTTTGCTCCGGCAGGCATGACGCGATCGATCACGTCCACGAATCAACTGAAAGATCGAGGCAACGCCGCATCGCCTCACAAACCGACGACGGAAAACGTGACTCCCATTCCGTGGGTTAACTGGGACACGATGGCCGCAGCTGGCGGAGTCATCTCTTGCTCAGATGACATGGCCAAATGGATTCGCATTCAGCTGGACCGAGGTCGTATTGAAGGCGACAAACGTCTGTTCTCTGAAGCGTCTTCGAATCGCATGTGGACGCCTCATACGCCGATCGCAGTCAGTGAAGCGGCTCGGAAGCGCAATCCGTCGACCCATTTTCGATCGTATGGCCTTGGCTGGATGCTGAGCGACTACAAGGGCCGCATGGTGGCTCAGCACGGCGGCGGTTATGACGGCATGTACTCGCAGGTGATGCTGGTTCCCGATGAGAACCTTGGGATCGTCGTACTGACCAACAGCATGACAGGCATCTCCGGCGCGTTGTGTAACACGATTGCGGATCAATATCTGGGCGGCGATGCCACGGAGTGGTTGACGACCGGCCTTGAACGCGACGTGAGCGGTCGCCAGGCCTTTTACGATCGCATTCAGAGGGCGATCACTCCGACGATCGAAGGCACTCAGCCATCACGTTCTCTGGAAGCATACACCGGCAAGTTCCGATGTCCGATGTACGGCGATGCGACGGTGACTCTGGAAGACAGCAAGCTGGTGCTTCGACTACTGCCGAACAAAGAGCTGGTTGCTGATCTGACTCATTTGCAGCTCGACACGTTCGTGATCCGCTGGCGAACCGACTTCGCATGGTTCCGCGAGGGAACGATTCAGTTCGTCCCGGATGCTCAGGGCACATTCCAGGATCTGCGGCTGGATGTTCCGAACGACGATCTCTGGTTCCACGAATTGAAATTGCGACGCGTTGCCGAGTGATGGTTGCGATTCGCTTTAGGGCAGAGTAAGCCGGACCGAGCATCGCGGCTGGATCGTCGGACAGGAATGTCCAACCTACAGGATTTCTTGCTACTTCGCCGGTGTGCCGATGCAGTACAGCTTCGTAAACGTCCGCAGGAACAAATGGCCATCGGCGATGGACGGCGTGGCTCGCATGCCTTCGCTCAGCTTGCCTTTGCCAACAAGTTCGAACGAATCCGCCGCGCGAACAACGAACGTGTCGCCTTCTTCGTTGCTGAAGTAGATCAGACCATTTGCCGAAACTGGTGACGCGGTGAACGTGCCTTCGATGCGGTCCTTCCAGACTTCGGCACCGTCTTTCGCGTTCACGCAGTTGACGACTCCATTGTTCAGCACACTGAAGATTCGATCACCGATCAGAATTGGCGCGCTGAGGTCTGAGTTGCCCTTGTCGCGATTCCAGACGACGTGCGACCCGGACACGTCTCCACGAGTTGTCTCATCCAGACGAACGCTGACCAGGTTGGATGCGCGGCTTCCGGTATTGATGATGGCGTGATTTCCAAGGAACACCGGCGGCGACGACGCATTGAAGTCATCATGGCGAATGGTCCAGAGTTCTTCGCCCGTCCTCGCGTCGTAGGCAAACGCGGCTCGCGATCCGATCGAAATCAGACACATGCGACCGCCGACATCGACCAGCCCCGGCGTTCCGTAGGCCTTACGAAGGTCACCTTCCAGCTTCGGCTGGCCGTTCTCATCAAGATCACCGTAGTCCGTGGTGCGATTCGTTTTCCAGACTGTTTCACCCGTCTCCTTGTTCAACGCCATGACGAATTGAGCATCAATGCCATCGAAGGTTAACAATAAGTTATTCTCAAACAGCAACGGCGATGAACCTGGTCCACGGTAGTGACGGCACTGGATGTCGCGTCGTTCCCAGACCACCTGCAGGGTCTCAGGATGCAACCGTGCCGTGCCGTACGATCCAAAATGAACATACACGGCATCCTTCTCCAAAGCACAGGACGGTGATGCGTAAGTATTGACCTTGTTGTTCAGCGGTTCTGGTTCGGGATTCTCAAACAGCAGCTTGTGATGCAATACCTTGCCGGCCTTCTGATCAATGCAATATATGAATTGCTGTCTGCCGTCTTCCGTTGCCGCAGTCAGCCAGATCTTTCCGAATCCGATGATCGGCGTTGAATGTCCAAAGCCTTCGAGATCCATCTTCCATGTAAGATTCCTGCTCGGCTCTTCCGACCACTCCGTCGGCACACCCATCGCATCTGATTCGCCGGCAATCCAGTTCATGGTCGGCCCTGTTCGCACAGGCCAGTTGAGTCGATCTGAGGCGACGATCGCGTTTTCGATCAGGACAGTTGAAACGATCGCGGCAGTGATGGAGCAGGCAAGCTGACGGCGGGATGGCATATCAGACCTTTGTGCGATGGAAGTTGATTGGCGGGATCGGTTCAGCTTAGCGAACAGTTGTCGTGCCTGAAACTGTCCGCAGATGGCCCGGCGGAAGTCAGGATCTGCTGCGCTGCACCGTCCTTATTCGTGCTATGGCTTGAATTCAGGCCGCACGGTGTCTCTGCCTCGCCAGGCAGACCTCGACTGACAACGGAAAAGTGACAGGCTGTGCGGGCTTCATTCGATCGCTCATCGCATCGCTCAGGCCGTGAGTCCATGCCGATCACCGACTTTCACACCTGAGAAATGAGGAATGTTCGTGCTGGAAGCGGCGGATTGCTCCGGATTCTTCGTGGTCGGCAAAGTTGCGACTCTCACTCGAACATGATCGTCGCTACAATCCTGACCTCGGGATCCCTGACAGCGTCAGCACTTGAGGCATCAAATGCTGCCAACACAAACGGCGAAGAGACTGCGGTCGGGGGGATTTCGCAGGAAAATCGCTCACAGGCTGATTGTTTCTGGTGTCATTAAGGACTGCCGGTTCTGCACGCACCGTGCAGACAGTCGGACTTCAGAAAACCGGGTGAGCGAAGTCACAGCTCGAACCGAAAATCGACAGGGTTTACATGTCTCGCAAAGTTTATGTGGCTGGAAAGCTGGTCCCGGCGGAACAGGCAAGCGTCAGCGTTTTCGATCATGGTCTGCTCTACGGAGACGGCATTTTCGAAGGAATTCGAGTCTACGGCGGTAAGGTGTTCCTGCTGAAGGAACATACCGACCGACTGTACGAAAGCGCGCTGGCGATTCGACTGGTCATCCCGATGAGCCATGCGGAAATGATGAAGGCGGTCGAGGACACAGTCGCGGCGAACCACATCACTGACGGTTATGTGCGACTTGTCGTGACTCGCGGGGCCGGCTCGCTGGGTCTTGATATTCGTCGTACTGCGAACCCGCAGGTCATCATTATTGCCGACATGATCTCGCTGTATCCTCCGGAACTATATGAAACCGGCATGCGACTGGTGACAGCCGCAACCATTCGAAATCATCCTGGCGCACTGAGTCCTCGTATCAAGTCCCTGAATTATCTCAACAACATCATGGCCAAGATCGAAGGAACAGATGCCGGGACTGTCGAAGCGTTGATGTTGAACCACAACGGCGAAGTGGCCGAGTGCACGGGTGACAACATCTTCATCGTCAAGAATGGCGCCCTGAAGACACCTCAGCCGGATGCGGGCATTCTGGAAGGGATCACTCGCAATGCCGTCATGAAGCTGGCGAAGGAATCCGGGATCCCTGTCGTGGAATGCGTGCTGACTCGTCATGATATCTTCGTCGCTGACGAATGCTTCCTGACAGGCACCGCAGCCGAAGTCATCGCAGTAACAAGTCTCGACGGTCGTCAGATTGGAACTGGCAAACCGGGTCCAATCACGAAGACGCTGCTCGAGAAATTCCGTAAGCTGACTCAGGGCAGTTGAGACAGCCCTTGATGAAGCGACGCCTGCCGGTTGACCCCGGTGGTTTTAGGGCCTCTGCACTACACAGTTTCAACTGAAATCGGAATTGGAATAGTGCAAAGACCTGACCCCACCGGGATGAACCCGGAGGCAAAAGAAGGTTCGCTTTATTGAGGCACTAACTGTCCTGTTAACGTCTGCCGACATTTTCACCAACCTTGCCCGCCTGCCACTGATCGCTCATGCCGAAATCTCGAGATCTTTTCGACGATACGACAATGACCTTCGGGGAGCACCTCGAAGTGCTCCGCGTTCACGTCTTCCGCGCGGTGGTGGGGATTGTGATTGCTGTCGGCGTGATGCTGTACTTCGGGAAAGAGCTGTTCCATCTGCTGCGAACTCCCATTGAGACGCAGCTTCGAAACAGTGGTATCGACGAAGAAGATATTCGCGTCGACGTGCCAAAACAGAGTTTCTCTGAGTATCTGAAGGCCATGTTTTCTTCCGAGGCGGCGAAGGGGCCTCAAACAGAACCACAGCCAGAACCAGAGAAGCTGCGGTCGGATGAACTGCGAGTGGAAGTCGACAAGAAGGAACTGTTGAAAGCTCTGGGACAACAAGTGCCCGAACTGGTCCCCGCGGAAGATGAGCAGACAGCAGGCGACGCGGAAAAGACAGAGTCCGAATCATCCACAAAGCCTGCAGAGCGAGTCAGCCTCGTTCTGACCGCACCCGAGTTTTCGCAGTTGCAGCGAGTCATTCGGGATTCGACGGGACTGACGACGTTGAAACCCGAAGAGGGATTCATGGCGTACATGAAGATTTGCCTTTATGCCGGTTTGCTGCTGTCGTCTCCATGGGTCTTTTATCAGTTGTGGCTGTTCATTGCGGCGGGTTTGTATCCTCATGAACGCAAGTATGTTCACATCTATCTTCCCATGAGCGTCGGTCTGTTCATCATCGGCGCTCTGGCAGGGTACTTTTATGCGTTCCCGATGATGCTCCAATTCCTGATCGGCTTTAACAAATGGATCGGCGTCAGCCTTCAGCCTCGCTTGTCCGAATACATCACGCTGGCGATGCTGATGCCCTTAATGTTCGGTGTCAGTTTTCAATTACCGATGGTCATGGTGTTCCTCGAAAGAATCGGTATCTGTACAGTCGATACCTACAAAGATAACTGGCGAATCGCCGTGCTGATCATTTCCATCGCGTCCATGGTGCTGACGACATCGCCAGACCCGTGGAGCATGCTGCTCATGATGATCCCGCTGCTGTTCCTCTATGTGCTCGGAATCTACATGTGCGGATTCAGAGTCAAAGCCCCGGCCAGCCCGATTCGGTAGAGATGCAGGTCGGACCGATCCATCACGGAAATCGTCAGAATCCCGAGTTCTCACGAACTCAGCGACAGGGCCACGCAGCGTCAACTCACACAACCGGCAGGTAGCAGACGCATCAGCGGCGCCCTGATAGGCTCGTTCATTTGATCCCGATGTGTCCCTGCGGTAAGACATGATACTTCGTGATTTCTGCCCTTTTCCTCCGCTGAAAGATCCCGCCATGAATTTGCTGCGCCAAAGTTTGCGCGTTGTTGCACTGATGTATGCTCTGGTTGTTGTTGGCGCACTTTGGTCCTCGACGAGCACGGCGGCTGATCCAGCGGAATCTGCGCAGCTCAAGCCGATTCGATCTCCGAAAGGCGACTGGCCGTGGTGGCGGGGCCCGACGTTTGATGGCATTGCCGAACCCGGACAAAAGCCTCCGCTGGAATGGAGCGAAACCAAGAATATCGTCTGGAAAGCGAGAGTGCCCGGCCGAGGCCACGGTTCACCGATCGTCGCTGGTGATCACGTCGTCGTGACGGCTGCCGATCACGATCGCAAGGTTCAATCGGTGCTGTGTTTTGATCGCACGACCGGCAAACAGCTTTGGGAGACCATCGTCCATGAGGGCGGGCTGGATGTGAAGAACAACGAAAAGTCGACGATGGCTTCGACGGCCGCCGCGTGCGATGGTGAACATTACTTCGTCAACTTCCTGAATGGCGACTCAGTCTACATGACGGCGCTCGATCTGGCTGGCAAGAAGCTCTGGCAGACGAAGCTGTCAAACTACGTCAATCATCAGGGCTTCGGAGCTTCGCCGCTGCTCTATCAGAATCTCGTCATCAGTGTCTCCGACAACAAAGGCGAAGGCGGCGGAGTGGTCATGGCCATGAATCGCGCGACTGGTGATGTTGTCTGGAAGAAAGAACGACCGGCCAGGCCGAATTATCCGTCGGTCGTGGTTCTGAATGTTGCGGGCAAGGATCAGCTTTTTCTCACCGGATGTGATCTCGTCACCAGCCTGAATCCGATCACGGGCGAAGTCTACTGGGAGACCGAAGGGGCCACGACGGAATGTGTGACGACAACGGTTACTGACGGCAGGCACATCTTCACCAGCGGTGGCTATCCGAAGAATCATGTTTCTGCGGTAACGGCTGACGGATCAAAGAAGCTGGCGTGGGAAAACACTGCTCGAACGTATGTGCCATCGCTGCTGTGCCGTGACGGTTATCTCTATGCCGTACTGGATGCTGGCATCGCGATGTGCTGGAAGAGCGATACGGGTGAAGAAATCTGGAAAGGCCGACTCGGCGGAACCTTCAGCAGTTCGCCGGTGATGGTCGGTGACCTCATCTACGCAACCAGTGAAGAAGGCCAGACATTCATCTTTGCGGCATCGAAAGAGAAGTTCGAACTGCTCGGCACGAACAAGCTCGGCACCAGCGTCTTCGCCACCCCCGCCATCTGCGGACACCGCATCTACAATCGCATCGCGCTCGACGAAGACGGGAAACGTCAGGAATGGCTGTATTGCATCGGTGAATGACATTTGAGAGACGAGAGACAGGGCGTCAGCTCTCCGCATGAAAGCATCCGTTTCGCTCAGTCGATCAATCATCCGTCGGTTGCGTGCGGCACCTTGTCAGAATCCGTCTTCTGAAGAATCGCCAACGACGAATCGAAGAAACGGTTCCTCGCACGTTTTCTATGCAAACAATTTCTCTCCTGGTGACCTTGCCAGAGTATCGACTCACAGCTCGCCCGTCGGTTCGCCCCCACTGTGAGTGCCGACGGCACGCCAGGCATCGACATCCACAGCATCAGAAATGATCCGAACAGATCCATCGAGGAACAATGTGTTCACCGATCCCCGGTGAAGGCTCGTGCTGCGAAAATTCCCGGCACGAGCCAGAAATGGAGTTCTGAAATTGATAACCTCGGGGGAGTGCGTTGCGCAATTGGGGAGACGGGAATTCGGAGTCATGACATGGTTATACCATGAGCTTTCAAATGACGTGTAAGCCCATGTATGAAAGTCAAACGACGTAAAGCTTCCAGACGGTGGATCAGTAACATCACAGGCCAATGATAAGATCGAAGGCGTGATCTCGGAGGTGGACATGATCCGATCGAGCCCGCAAAAATATGTATCCCGTCGTCGGTCGAACGCTTCCGAAACTCCGCTTCCAGTAAGCCTCTCAGACACAGCAGCCGTGTTGCTGAGCCCGTCAGTAACCTCAGTCAATCTTGTTCCACGATCTGAGTTGGAAAATGGAGCTGCTAAACGGTCTGCCGCAAAACCCCAGCCGTGGCAATAAGCGAAGTTATTTCGCCCATCGCGGGAGTCTGAAGGACAAACGAAAATCGGGAGTCGCTGACTGATGATTGTTCGCTGAGTCAGAACGTGCTCGTAAATCCGAACTTCAAATCGCTCGTCCGCCTTCAGCAACTGCGATTGCAAAGCTGATTGTTCGAGGAATGGGAGCAATTCCACGTGACCAGAGGTATCCGTGTCTGATCTCTGACCAGTGAGTGGCAAACGACTGTGGGAGGATTCAAACGCATGAATCGCTTTCCCAATCTGTGCTAATCTGGAAATGCAGGTTGATCTGCGCGACGTTTCTCGAGCTGACTGGACAGCGGGAAGCAACAGGGAAAGAAGGATGGCTATAATAGCCATCGTGACCAGCAGTTCAGGGATCGTGAATCCCCGTTGGCTCCTTATCGAAATTGCTCGGGGAGTTGCAACGGAGACGTCTACCCTACTCCGTAGGCGGTTTTGCATTCTCAACCAACCCGCAGACAGGAATTCGAAGGTCGCATAATTCGGGAGTGGTGACATTCAAGTCAATCTCCGCCTCAAACGGCCCGGGGTTTTCAGGTGCCGTGAACTCAATTGTCACGATCAGCGCTGTCTCCCTCAACCGATTCATGCTGACAAACCGCGTAAGATCTGTCGTTAAATCCGAGACATCAATATCAACGCGATTTTCAGGCACCTCAACAACCAGTTTCCGCTGGACTCGTTCATTCCTTGCCAGCGATCCCAGAAAAAAAGCTTTTGGAGTTACACTTACTGGCGGAGACACCTCCCAACGAACGGGTACTCGTACCACATCCTGCCAGCAATTGGATAAATTCAAGACGAGCACCTCATGGTGGGATTCCGGGAGGGTCCCCGCTGTGACCTGAACCGTGAATGATCCTCCTCCGTCATCAATTGAAGACTCTAATTGCGGATTCAGTGATTTCGACTGAAAGCTGCCGAACACGACATCGGGACAAGTTGCCTTCCGGCTAAGAAATTGCACCCGTCTCTTCTCGACCGCATTCGGACGAAGACGGCCGAGGTCAATTTCTGGAAAATCGAGTTCGAAGGGTCCTGCTGCATTCCATCGCAGACTCAACCGCTCCACCGGAGTTTTCGCGCAGTTGGAAGACACCTCCAGCGAGCCCGCGTGCTCTCCGGGTTGCTGAATAGACACCTCAATATCAATCTCTGTCTCTTCGCCAGGAGACAAAACAGATTGACGAGGAAGCGCTGAAAGACATCCGCAAGACAATTTGATTGACCCCAGAATCAATGGAGCCGTGCCGGAATTGCGCACTCGAATCGCTGACCTGTGCCGATCGGAGCCAATAGTCAATTCGAGCATGCCGAAATCGACTAAATGTGAGTCAAAAACAATTTGTGGTCCGATTTCCTCTTGTGGGCTTGAGCGTTCCTCAGAGACAGAATCGCTTTGATGGCACCCAACTGGAACTCCGAGGAAAATGAACATGCAAAGACACCCGATTGAGATCATTCTCCGGTGCCTTCTGACGAAAATCCATCCGGCCCCAGCGACTGAAACAAGCCCGATGAAACATGCTGCCGCCTTTCCCATCGCGGCAATCCTGAGCCTTTGAGAAAGCTCTTCCTCAGATAACAAAGGCGCGAGAGAAACAAGCAGGGCTGTCCCATCCCACAGATTCGCCACAGTCTGGATGGGAAGAATGGAGTTTGTCGGAGGATCGATGACCTGAACAGACTGGTCTGCCACATCAGCCAGAATGACAAAGTGACCTTTTGACAAATGCGCAATGCACACAAATCGCTCCCTGCGCGCGATCAAATTACCAATGGACGTGCGCACAGGAATCGCTTCCAGACCGATCTTCTTCGCTCCTTCTGCTAATCGCTGAAGTGAATAGCCATTTCGCTCCGGCTCTCCAAGAATTTCTTCCACTGCTTCCAGCGATGCAGGAGCTTTATCTAAGATGCCAGCGGCAACGTACAAGCAGTTGCTGCCACACCTTAGCGGGACTTCCTCCTCAGCAAAGATTGGACGAAACGTCAGCAATACAAAAATGCAGACAATCCACTGCAGTGGCACGCCGATCCAAATTCCGCGACCTGAATTTCTCGGGGTAAGCATCATTGTTTTGACCAAAGATGACTCATGTTGCAGGGGTGTATGCGAGTACGTCATAAAGAGGCTTCAGCGATTCATACAGATCAGATTCCAGAACTTGCCAGGGTCCGAGCGGCACATCCGACAACGCCCCGTGAAAGCCGGTGCAACGTGTGAATGCAGCCTGATCACTCATCTGAGGAGAGGCTCGCCCGGCAATGTGAAAATGCGGATCACAGTCACCGATGAACACTACTTCGCAGCACCGAATCCCTTATCTTTTCCGATCTCAATGAGAGCCCTGAAGACTTCCTCAGATATCCCTGCCTCAGGCCCCTCTTTATCCCCAATTCGATAGCGACGCTCTTTGGCCCCAAGTTCTTCCACCAGAGTACCCTTTCTCAGAGTCAGCGAACTCATCTCGAAGCGATTGACCGAGATCGACGGATTGGGATTGAATTCCTTCACTTTGATGCTGAAAGATGGACACTTTTCAAAATTCTCATCTGCCCTGGTTGTCAGCTGATACGTATAAGACTTCAGGGCCCAGCGACTATCATCCACGTAAGCCCAACCATATTCTCCTCTCAATCGATACTGATTGCTTTCGCCAACCGGAATACACTCATACCTCACGACATTTCCGGCCTTGCGAGTGTCATAAACGGTCACACACAGATCGCCGCTTTGTTTATCGGTATCGGTGACCTCCCAAACCCCGTCAGGCAATTCCTGAATGTCTGTCGTCCAGGGCCCACCTGGATCCATTTGCTGCTTTAACTTCTGCGACCAGGTTCTCTGACTCTCTGGTGCCAAACAGAACCAGGCATCTTTTGGCATCAGCTTAAGCTGCGACCAGCCCGACATCCTCTTGTCCAACACGCGCTGAACAATTTTTGCTTTCGGTTCGGAAAAGATCCAAACACCGGGAGTATAGATTTGCTCAACTTCCCGCACTTCAGGAATTTGTTCCTCCGATAATGTCATCGTTTCCTTACAGGTAGCCCGAATATAACAACTTTCGCCGCGCCACTGAATGACGACGTCTGCCTCCCGCTTCGCCCACTCGTCGACGACAGTGGCATGAAGTTCTCCAGAAGGAAACGCTGACTCTGCTGCGACCTGAGCAAGGTAAAGCATCTTCAGAGTTGCAGAGTCGTCAGCTCTCAACTCGCGAACCGGCAGCAAGAGGTGAAGACTTAGCAAGCACACCCACATCCTCGCCTTATCTGCCATATTGCCGACCACGCGCGGCTTCGTCATTACCCACCTCACGTGAACTTCCACATTAAAAAGTGATGTCGCATCCGAGGCCATTTCAAGATTTCCTGTCAGTACACATCATGCAGGTGAGATGCAGGCAGCCTTCGACGGATGAGCGCGACTTTCATGGCGGACAAGAAGGCGACGCTCGTACTGCAGCCAGCGGATAGTGCTTCTGATCTTCCAGCTTGTGATGTATCGGCGTATAGCACGTCCGTCCAATCGACAGGGTTTATATCGTCCACCGCAATGAGGTGTCATTTGCTCAATGCCATGACGTGCCACCTCATGTCGCAAGCAGTCAGCGTCGGCCGCTGTATCAAATAGCAGTCGCTTCCGGCGTTTAATTTTCACTCGGACATCGACCAGATTCTCAATACCCTTCAGATCCGCATCTTTAGCAGATGCGCTCAACACACAGACGGAAATACCGTAACCTTCTGCTATCAGCATCCGCTGTGTGTCTTTGCCTTTGTTTGCCTTGCCCACCTCAAAGCCCCCTCTTGCAGATGAAGAAGCCCCATCACCCAATGCCTGTGATCTCTCCGGCAGCTATCGCAATTCAATGAAGCTGATCAATCTTTTCCAAGCCCTGAACAGCAGTCCGGCTCCGGTCCAGTCGTCTGTGACGACGCCAGCATGTTCGAGGAGAAGGTCCTCGATCTGGTATACGTGCCATCGTGATTCGTTTTGTGCATCCGGAGAATCCCTTCAAGACAAGATGGTTTTAGATCGCGACCGCCCATCTTCTGGCGCTGGATCAGGATCTTCGGAGGGGTCTTTGATGAGTCCTCACCGGAAATCACTGACCAAAGACATCGGAGCTTCGATATATCCGGTCGTATTCGGCCGTCATTGGTTTTGCCATGACGACAGGGCAATCAACTCAAGACAAAACACTGTATTGCGGAAGCCCCGAAACACCTTGAAGCGAAGATCAAAGATTCACACAAGATGATGGAAAATTCGTGTCTTGGGTACCAGATGCTGGGTTAATTACGCACGTTCCGTTTTGCCAGATACAAGCCTTTCTCTGCTTACATAGATAATTGGCCCCGTATCGACAGCCCTTGCCGGCATATTCTTTCTTCGAGACACACTCATTCCTGTTCCCAGCGTAAATATCAACTTGTGCGCCTTGGTTACACATGCCAGGAAAAATATGCTGCCCGCAATTATTCGCGACCCCACTGCACGTATTCTTTGGTTCACATTGCGCATCTGCGACAGCAGCACGCCCACCGTAAATTGCAGCAGCAATCTCGCTCGATAACGATTCGCCTCCTTGGGGCATGGCGACATATCCAACAAGAGCGGTAACCAGAGTCGCACAGCCGAAAACCCCAATGTGGTACTGCATGATCACTATCCTTGGAGTGCTAAGAAGTTCTACCCACCCACCCATAATCGCAGATGATTTCCGGCGGTCCCGCGTTTGTCAAGTCCGAAGTCCGTAACATACAGATGTATCTTCGCATATTTACCATGCTGAATCTTGCGGCTGACCACGAAAGAAACACTGTTTACTGCGGGGACGTGACCTGCGTTTTCGTATATTTTGCGTCTCTCGCGTTTGCAGCCGGCGGCAGTCCCAGCGACTTCGACCGCCAATGACAAAGGGCTCAGCCGGCATTCGGCTGAGCCCTGAAGAAACATCATGGATGATTATCAATCCAGACCCAATCGCATCAATACTTGCGAGGGCGCACGGAGCCTTGAACGCGAACTGGCAGGCCCATGATGCGAAGGAAGCCTTCGGCGTCGGTTTGGTCGTACGAACCACCGGCTTCCATGCTGGCAATGTCGGCCTTGTAGAGACTGTAAGGTGATGTGCGGCTGGAGACTCGGACGTTGCCCTTGTACAGAGTCAGCTTCACTTCACCCGTCACGGGCTTCTGAGTTTCGCGGATGAAGGCCATCAGAGCATCCATCTTCGCACAGTACCAGAAGCCGTAGTAAACCATTTCGGCAACCTGTGGGCTGAGCGAATCGCGCAGGTGAGTCAGGTCGCGGTCGAGCGTCATCTGCTCAAGACCCTGATGAGCTGCGTACAGCAGCGTCATGCCCGGAGCTTCATAAACCCCGCGGCTCTTCATGCCGACAAAGCGGTTTTCGACGATATCGATGCGACCACAGCCGTTGCGTCCACCGATCTTGTTGAGTTCCGCGACAAGTTGTGCCGGACTGAGCTTCTTGCCGTTCACTGCAACAGGAACGCCCGATTCGAACTGAATCAACACGACTTCTTCCTTGTCCGGAGCCTGTTGTGGTGACACGGACATGCCGAAGTCGATGACGCTGGTGCCGTCCACAGTCGGATCTTCGAGATCGCCCGCTTCGTAGCTGATGTGCAGACAGTTCTCGTCGCTGGAGTATGGCTTCTTCGAAGTTGCCTTCACCGGGATGTTCTTCTTCGCACAGTACTCAAGCATTTCCGTTCGGCCGGGGAACTTGCTGCGGAACTTCTCCATGCGCCAAGGAGCGATGATCCTGAGGCTCGGGGCCCGAGCTTCAGCAGCCAGCGGGAATCGGCACTGGTCGTTGCCCTTGCCAGAGGCCCC
>JBKDRW010000596.1:0-26244 GCA_046341255.1 Planctomycetota bacterium | reverse complement strand
ACGCATGTGCAGACCTGTTCAGATTCTGGAGGATCCGGATTGTCAGAAACCCTGATAAATTTGGGGCTTCGGGGAGATTTGGGCTAGCAGGATGAATATTCTGGTTTCACCGTTGCAATCGCTACCGAACTTCGCACATATTGACGGGTTAAAAGATTCCGTCGTGCGCAAATGTAGCAGTTTTGACGTGTCTATGGGTTTCCTGCTTTGTGAAGGGACTGGGCCAAATGAAGTCACTGCGACTCCTTAATAAGTTTTCAGCCTTGGGATTGGCCGCTGCTGCGACATTTGGATCCATGTATGCGACGGTTCATGCGGCTGTTCAGCAGGAGGAAAACACAGCCCAGGTAGCGGTCGAAAATGCTGCTGAAGTGCAGGGTGCGAAGGATGTGGTGCAGCAGGCCCCTCAACCAGATGGCGATGGTGTTGCGGCCCCGGCATTGGCTCCGGAAGAAGTTCGTCATGACCGAGACCAGACCATCGTGCTCGGTGCTGCGGGCGAGTTTTCTGGGCGCCTGATTGCATTAGGCGGCGGTGACGCTCCCGCCATAGGCTACACGGTCAAGGTTCTTCAAGGCGGTGAAGTCAAGGGAACAGCCGTAACGAATGAAGAGGGTAAGTTTGAAATCACCGGGGTCACCCCGGGAGTTGGTGGATTGTTGGCCTTCAATGCCGATGGGCTGCTTATTCTGGGGTGCCGGTTTGCTGGTCCCGAAGGTGATGTCGTTGCTCAGGAAGCGGAGTTGGATCTGAATTCAGCCGTCGTGATGAATGCAGATGTAACTCTGGCCCGCCAGATGATCGCGTCCGCTTTGAGTCAATATGGTTCTGGAGAGTTGCGTTTCACTGAAGAGGCGAGTGCGGAAGATGACCAATTCAAATTCGGTCAAGGCGAGAAGTCAACAAGCTTGTTTGCTCAGCCTGTGAAACTCGAAAATGATGGGAGTTTGAAAGGTGAGGTTAACATTCTTGACGAGCGGACAGGGCGTCATCGCGAGATAAAGAACATGACTGTCAGCTTCCTGAGGGATGGACAGGTTGTTCATTCTGCTGAGGTGAACCATAACGGTGAGTTCTCCGCGACCGGATTGTTGCCTGGTCTTTATAGTGTGATTGGAGCAGGGAGCGATGGCGTGTTCGCCATCGGCGTTGAGGTGCTTGGTTCAACCCAGGAGGCTACGAAGCCGGGGGACGCAGTTCCTGTCTCCTTGCTTGCGGGTGGTGGGTTGAGCATAGGAGCGATGGGTCTTTCCAACCTGAACCCAGATGACGTGTCCGAATTGACAGACAGTACAATCAACCCAGACAATTCGTCTTTGGCGGGGTCGGTTCCGCCCGGCTCTGCTCCTGCTGGTAACATGGCTGGACCAGGCAGTGGTCTTGGCGGCCCCGGTGGAGGCGGTGGTGCGGGTGTTGGTGGTGGGGGCGGTCTTGGTGCTTTGATTGGAGCTGGAATCGCTGGGGCGATTGGATACGCGGTCGGGAAGGATGATAAGCCGGCGAGCCCGGGGACATGACAGGGGCCGAAAGCTGAATCAGAAGACAGCGTCCCGGAATTCCCGGGACGTTTTTATTTATTCTTGGGCCGAAATGCCCTCAGGACGTCGGGGTTGGTTTCAAGACGAGGACCCCCGATCAGATCAACACAATATGGGATGGCCGGCATTACGGCGTCAAGGCATTCGGTAATGGCCTTTGGCTGCCCGGGAAGATTCACAATCAGACTCTTGCCGCGAATTCCAGCGGTCTGTCGACTAAGGATGGCGGTCGGGACTTTCTCCAGACTTACTGTCCTCATCAATTCCCCAAATCCCGGCATCATTTTTTTGCAAACATCGTGGGTTGCCTCTGGCGTCACGTCGCGGTCGGCCGGCCCGGTGCCTCCCGTCGTCACAATGAGACAACAACCGCCTTCGTCCGCCATTTGTTGAAGGTGCTGAGCAATCAACTGCCGATCGTCCGAGACAATGCGGTAATCTGGCGACCAGTGGGAAACCAGCACTTTTTGCAGATATGCTCGAATCGCCGGGCCGCCAAGATCTTCGTATTCACCTCGGCTGGCTCGGTCTGATACCGTCAGGATGCCGATTCGGGCCGTTTGAGACATCTGTGTGCGTCGCTTTCGAGAGATTTGCAGACTTTTGGTTCAGGATGAATCCAGATTTCCCGAGAAATCGAGGTTGGTATTCTGGAGCGTGAATGCATCATCTGACGGTTCAACGGGACTCTGGACCACGGACCTTCGCCTTAGAGAACCGCCCCCAAAGGTATTCAGTTTCTGGATTTAATCGCAGTAGAATTCGGCTATGAGCAATCGTCAAAAGGCGTTGAACAACTTCCCAATCATGGTAGTCCGTCTATGATCCGCGTTGCGCATTGAACGCGGAAAGCCGATATTTGATACTCATGACCATTCCATCCACGCAGGTGGAGCTGCCCGCACAGCCCGCCGATGTCGACTACAAAGTTTTGTCAAAATGTCCAATCCATCAACTCTTCCCACGGGCGCACCGGCGTTCCTTGATTCGCCGGAGCCCTTGCCGATGACCGGCAACGGTCAAACGGTCGGAAACTCCCAGCAGTCGAGTGCCATGATTGCGAAGCCAAAGAAGGACATGGGAACTCAGAACCTTGAGTTCGCCGAAGCGCAATTGGAAGCGTACCTGCGTGATCGCAATTCGGTATCTCCCGATTGGCGCGATTACTTCGACGAGTTGCAGGTTGTTGATTCGGGTTTGACTCCGGAACGTCTGCAGGCTCCGTTTCATGCGGAAAGCATCTTTCATAAGTCGACAGAAGTCCGCATTGATCCAACCACGTCTGATGCTGTCGTTCTTCAGGAACGGCTGGACCAGTTGATTCGAAGTTATCGCGTTCGCGGTCACATCATCGCCAGGATTGACCCGCTCAATGCTGAGCGTCCAAAGCCCGCAGAACTTGATCCTGCATTCTATGGGTTCACTGAAGAACACATGAGCCGCAAGTTCTCAACGCAGTGGGCTGGTGGTCCGGACACTCAGACGCTGCGACAGATTTTGACCTGGATGCAGACGACATACTGTCGATCGATCGGCGTGCAGTTTATGCACATCGACAGTCTTCAGGTTCGGCAGTGGCTTCAGGATCGAATGGAGCGAACAGGCAACCGACTCAAGTTGTCGCGGTCCGAGCAACTGCGGATTCTGGAGCGACTCAGCGATGCTGTGGTTTTCGAAGAGTTTGTGCAAAAAAAATATGTTGGAGCGAAGAGTTTCTCGCTGGAAGGTGCTGAAAGCCTGATCCCGTTGCTCGATATGGCGATTGAACGTGCGGGCAGTCAAGGTACAGATCTGATCGTGCTGGCGATGGCTCATCGCGGTCGGTTGAACGTGCTGGCGAACATCATGGGCAAGAGTCCATCAAAGATTTTCCGTGAGTTCGACGACGTGGACCCGCAGTTGAAGATGGGTCGTGGCGACGTCAAGTATCATCTCGGATATAGCTCAGACCGCATGACTTCATCCGGTCAGAATGTGCATCTGACACTGTGTTTTAATCCGAGTCACCTTGAGTTTGTGAATCCTGTAGCGTTGGGTCGTCTGAGGGCCAAGCAGGATCGCAATGGCGACTTCGATCGTCGCAAGAGTTGCGTTATTCTTGTGCACGGTGATGCGGCGTTTGCCGGCGAAGGCGTGATTCAGGAAACCCTGAACCTGAGCGAACTGCCGGGGTATCAGACGGGCGGGACTGTCCACATTGTTGTGAACAACCAGATCGGTTTCACCACATCTGCGTCCGAAGCTCGGTCATGCACCTACGCGACTGACGTGGCTCGCATGCTGCAAATCCCTATCTTCCATGTAAATGGTGAAGATCCCGAAGCGGTGGCCCAGGTTGTTCAACTCGCCATGGACTTCCGAGCAAAGTTTCATCGGGATGTGATCATTGATATGTATTGCTTCCGTCGTCGCGGGCACAACGAAGCGGACGAGCCTGCGTTCACGCAGCCAACAATGTATCAGGTCATTCGGAGCCGTCAGACGGTCTTTGCCAGTTTCCTTGATTCTCTGGTGAGTCTGAGAGAGGTGACGAAAGAAGAAGGCATGGAGATCGTTGCCAGACGCGGGCAGGTGTTGGAGGGTGAACTCGCGGAGGCTCGAAAGGAAGGTTTCAGGTATCTGGAGGACAGTGGCGGTGGGATGTGGAACGGATACTTCGGCGGCTCGTTGGCGAAGGCGGACCATCCAGCCACTGGAGTTTCGGGTGAATTGATTCAAAAGGCCATGAAGGTGTTGACATCGCCACCGGAAGGTTTCAAGCCACATCCGAAGATCGAAGCGGTGCTTGAGGCTCGCCGCAAGATGGCTGTCGGGGAGCAGGCGTTTGATTGGGGTGGTGCGGAAATTGCGGCATTTGGAACTCTGGTCGCCAGCGGGACTCGGCTGCGTTTCAGCGGGCAGGACGTGCGACGCGGGACATTCAGCCATCGCCATGCGGGTCTCTTTGATTTCAGTGATGGACGGTGCTGGATTGGCCTCCAGGAACTTGCTTCACGGCCGGAACACGTGGAAATTTACAACAGTCCTTTGTCCGAGACGGGAGTGCTTGGTTTTGAATATGGCTACAGCCTTGACTGCCCCGATGGTCTTGTGATCTGGGAAGCGCAGTTTGGTGATTTCGTTAATGTGGCGCAGGTGATTATCGATCAGTTCATCGCCAGTGGCGAAGACAAATGGAAGCGACTCAGCGGGATGGTCATGCTTCTTCCGCACGGCATGGAAGGGCAGGGCCCGGAGCATTCCAGTGCAAGGCTGGAGAGATTCCTTGCGATGGGTGCGGACGACAACATCCAGGTGACAAATCCAACGACTCCGGCCAATTACTTTCATATGCTGCGGCGTCAGACGCTGCGGCGATGGAAAAAGCCCCTGATCGTGATGACGCCAAAGAGTCTGCTGCGACACAAGGATGCGGTCTCGCCCTTATCGGACCTGGTCAACGGCCATTTTCATGAAGTACTTCCGGACACAACTGTTGCACCTGCTGAGACAAGGCGAATCCTGCTGTGCTCCGGCAAGGTTTACTACGATCTTGCAAAATATCGCGAAGACAACAAGCGAAACGACGTTGCCATCATTCGACTCGAACAGTTGTATCCATTTCCTTCAAAGGCACTGGACGCAGAGTTATCGAAGTATGCTGAGAAGACTCCGCTCTTCTGGGTTCAGGAAGAAGCTCGTAACATGGGAGCGTGGGGTTTCCTGCGAATGAAGTTCGGCGAGCGTCTGCTCGATCGTTATCCTTATCGAGGAATTACGCGGCCAGAAGCCGCCAGCCCGGCGACTGGTTCTGCAACGAGTCACAAGATTGAACAACAGACAATTCTCAAACAGGCATTTGAACTCGAATGAGCACTAAGGAAATCGAAATCAAGGTCCCGGCGGTTGGTGAATCCATCTCTGAGGTGTTCATCGGGGAATGGTACGTCGGGGAAGGAAAGTTCATTGCTGCAGATAAGGATGTCGTGGGTCTGGAAACGGACAAAGCCACATTTGGCGTTCCTGCGGCTGTCGGCGGAATCGTGACGAAGATTCTGAAGAAGGCTGGCGAGACTGCGGCTGTCGGAGAGGTGATTGGATATATCCAGCCAGCCGATGCTCCCGTTGTAACTTCCTCGGCCCCGTCACCATCCGTTCCTCCGGCTGCCACTGCGACAAGCGCATCGGCATCTCCGAAGACTGGCGGACACGTGATGCCGGCTGCAGCTGCTGAGATGGCCAGAAGTAATCTTCCGGCTGGGTCCGTTCAGGGCACTGGCCCGGGAGGTCGAGTGCTGAAGGAAGATGTCATCCGAACGGTACAGGCTGGGCCTGTCAGAGTGGGCGGCAGCCGTGCTACGGAACGGAAGCCTCTGAGTCCGATCCGCCAGACGATTGCGCGACGACTGGTCGATGCCCAGCAAACGGCGGCACTGTTGACCACTTTCAATGAGGTCGACATGTCGGCGGTCAAGAAGCTGCGTGAGGCCTACAAGGACGTATTTGAGAAGAAATACAGCGTCAAGCTGGGCTTCATGTCGTTTTTCGTGCGAGCCGTGGTGGCCGGTTTGCAGCAGTATCCCCAGCTGAATGCTCAGATGAGCGAAGACGGAAAGTCGCTGACATACTTCAACTACAACGATATCGGCATCGCGATCGGCGGCGGCAAAGGTCTTGTTGTTCCTGTGCTTCGCAATGCGGAGAATATGAGTTTTGCAGATATCGAGTTGGCGATCGTTGAATATGCTGTTCGAGCCAAGAACAATCAGATCGCGCTGGAGGAACTCGAAGGCGGCACGTTCACAATTACCAACGGAGGAGTTTACGGATCTCTGTTGTCGACGCCGATTGTGAACCCCCCTCAGAGCGGTGTGCTCGGAATGCACGGGATCTTCGATCGTCCGGTAGCTTTGAACGGGCAGGTTGTGATTCGCCCGATGATGTATATCGCCCTGACCTATGACCACAGAGTTGTCGATGGCCGTGAAGCCGTTTCCTTCCTGAAGCTCGTGAAGGATCTGATTGAGGATCCAACACGGCTGATTCTGGAAGTCTGATTCTACCTGGTATCGGAAGCCGTCAGGGTTTTCGAGGGTCAGGCGTTCTGGTGACGTGTTGGAACGCCCGACGCGTTGCGCAGCAAACCGTTGGTTTGCAATCACCTGAACCAGACAGGCCGCTGGAGGAACATGAGTCTTCCGGCGGTTTTGCTTTCACGCTCTTGCAGGTAATTTCCGAAATGTCCGAATCATTCGATCTGATTGTTGTAGGTGCTGGCCCTGGCGGATACGTCGCCGCGATTCGAGCGTCGCAATTGGGTATGAAAGTCGCCGTGGTTGAGCGTGAAAAGCAGCTTGGGGGGACTTGTCTGCGAGTGGGTTGTATTCCCAGCAAGGCACTACTGGAGACCAGCGAACTGTATGAGCAGTCTCAGAAGCATTTTGCGGAACGCGGATTGGTTGTTCAGGGAGTCACCGTAGATGTGCCGAAGATGATGGCTCATAAATCCAGTGTTGTCAGTACACTTGACATGGGAATCCAGGGGCTTTTGAAGAAGAACAAAGTTGAAAGGTACTTTGGCCATGGCACGCTGAAAGGCGGCGGCGTGGTGGAGGTGATCGGAAGTAATCCGGCGCACCTGACGGGCAAAAAGATTCTGATTGCGACAGGCAGCGTGTCGTCATCACTTCCCGGCATCCAGCCAGATGGTGATCGAATCGGAACCAGTACCGAAGCCATTGCGTGGCCAGAAGTGCCCAAACATCTCGTTGTCATCGGCGCGGGAGTTATTGGGTTGGAGCTGGGTACTGTCTGGCGTCGCCTTGGATCGAAAGTCACCGTCCTCGAATATCTGACTCGCATCCTTCCGGGAGTCGATGAACAAGTCGCGACGGAGGCCAGAAGAATCTTTGAAAAGCAGGGCCTGACTTTCCGTCTGGGGACAAAAGTTACCTCGGTCGTAGTATCTGGCGAGACATGCACGATCAGCATGGAGGGCTCTGAGCCGTTGGCGTGTGATCGTGTCCTCGTTGCTGTCGGTCGGAAGCCCTGCACAGATAATCTCGGGCTGTCAGAAGCTGGTGTGCAGACCGACAAGCGTGGTTTTATTCAGGTCAACGCCGCTTATCAGACGACAGCTCCCGGCGTGTATGCCGTAGGTGATGTGATTGGCGGGGCCATGTTGGCTCACAAAGCGGAAGAGGAAGGCATCGCCTGTGTGGAAAAGATGGCGACCGGTCATGGTCACATCAATTACTCGAATATTCCGGCGGTGATCTATTCGTCTCCGGAAATCGCTTCTGTCGGGGCGAATGAGGATGCTCTGAAGGCGGCTGGGATCAAGTACCGTGTCGGACGTTTTTCCTTTGCGGCTAACGGTCGTGCTCGTGCGGCTGGTCACACAGAAGGCTTTGTCAAGATTCTGGCCGACGAAGTCACGGATCGAGTCATTGGGGTTCATATCATTGGTGCACATGCAGGCGAATTGATTCATGAAGCCGCCGTGGCGATGGAATTCGGAGCAAGCTCCGAAGACATTGCCCGCTCCTGCCATGCGCATCCGACACTTTCCGAAGCTGTTAAAGAGGCTGCGATGGCTGTCGATAAAAGAGCAATTCACTCCTGACTGGTTGAGATTGCTGGCATCATGGGCCGCTTCCACCGGATAGGAGGGTTCTTCCAGTGAATAACCACGTGTGGCGCTTTCACTTAAAGAAGATCCCCACTAAAATTCGAGCCATAGGTGTCAGATGGTGTTAGGCTTCATGGAGGCCGTGAGAGTTTCTTCGGCGCCCGGTGATCAGTATAGGCTTGCGGGGTTGGCTTCCCTGGCAGAATGATTCTCTGCCGCCGGAATAAACAGTTGGATTTTGTGGACGGAAGGAATTTGAAATGCAGGTTGCAATCACCTGTCGACATGGCAGCATTCGCCCGGAACTTCGCGAATACATCACTCAGAAAGCTGAGAAGCTGGTTCGATATCTGAACACGGTGAGTGAAATTGACGTGACGCTGGAGTTTGAAGGCCCTCGAGTCGATGTGGAAATGCTCGTTGAAATCGATGGATTCCATACGATTGTGGCTCATGTCGAAGGTGAAGATGCCCAGGCAACATTCGACAAAACTTTGCACAAGATGGAGCATCAGGTCCATAAGCACAAAGAAAAGCAGCGTGATCATAAGCATAAATCAGGTGTGAAGGATGTTGTGCAGAAGGTCGATGAGCAGGGCTGATTAATGAATGAATGCGGGCAGTGGTTCGGCAAGCTCGCTGCGTTTTCCGGAATAAGTTGTCAATCACCGAGCAGATTCTCGGTGTGTCTGCAAATTGAAAACCGGGTGAACGACTTTGACTTCCGTACGCGCTTTCGCACAATGCGTGATCGCGAGCGGTCTGAAACTCTGAATTGGCCATATCCTCGCATCAGATTCCAGGTGTGAAACTTCAGCGTCCGGAATCGGCGCTTCTTGAATTGGGTTGAGAGAACAGCAATGAAACTGACGGAATTCGTGGTACGCGACGCCATCCTGCCATCACTGAAATCGACTGCGAAGGAAGACGTGATTCGCGAGATGGTGGCCAGCCTGAAGGCTTCAGGAGCCATCAGGGCAACTGACGAAGACGCCGTCGTAGCTGCCATTCTGAAGCGGGAGGAGCTGGGATCGACTGGCATTGGCAACGGTGTTGCCGTTCCCCACACCAAGCATGCCTCCGTTGAGAAATTGTCTGCGACGGTTGCTATCTCCCGTAACGGGGTCGACTTTGCCAGTCTCGATGGCGAAGACGTCTTTATTCTTTTCCTGCTTGTCTCACCGCCGGATCGCCCAGGCGACCATTTGCGCGGGCTGGAGAACATTTCTCGTCATCTCCGGAGTCAGGACTTCTGCAACTTTCTGAAGCAGTCGTCCACCACCGGGGATATCTGGGACCTGCTCGTTGAGGCAGATGATGGCGATCGAGATGCGTGAGCCGCAGTGACGGCCAGACGATCCCCATCTGGCTCTTCGGAAATCCGTTGAAGCGTGGAGGGGCTCTCGGGAGATGTTCCGATGGATGGTAACGGCGTTGTTCGAAGGCAAGTGAGGGTGACGCCGGAGCACGGATTACACCTCAGTCCTATTTCTCAGCTCGTACGAAAAGCAACGGCGTTTGCATCGAAGATTTCATTGTCGTTTGATGATCGTCACGCGGACGTCAAGTCAGCCTTCGATCTGATGCTGCTGGCTGCCCCCTGCGGTGCCATTCTCAGTCTCGAAGTCTCCGGCCCCGATGCCGAAGTCGCTGCGTCCGCTATCTGCGACCTGTTTGAACAGGGTTTTGCGCTTGGTGGTCAAGGTCATTGAGTTGCTGGGTCGGTATTGCCAGAAGTGTTGCTCTATCGCGGCCGGTAGCAGACTTCCTCAATCAGCCGGAACGGTCAACGTGAAACTTTGCATCGAGTTAATAACGCATCGCGGCTGATTTGACGGAGTTCAGGTTGGGAAGTTCACGAAGCACGACTTTCGTGGAAACGCCGATCAGGCGCCTCCCAAGTGGATTGACAGGTTCATTTGAAGCTGAAGCGAATTGGAACGTGGTTCCGTTCCGTGTCGAGTTGATCATACAAGTGATACCGCGTTCAACGTGGAATTGCCTGCATCCAGCCCTTGTAGTGGCCGACAGGCCGAGATACAGGCAGAGCAAGACTTGTCTCTGTCGCGGTTCCTTCTCGATCAATGCCGTCAGCAATGCAAGGCTTTCGGCAGACTAAGTCGATGGGCAGTTGGCACACTCCGACCCGATGTTCGGGCCCGACGATGTCGTGATGAATGACCTCGAATCAGGTTTCACTTTGGTTTGCCGTTTTCCGCAATTCAACCCGCATGGGTGGGTGCTGCAGTTTATCGGGGAAGAATATCTGCAGCGATCGGAATCTATCATGATTCATCTGGTGCATCAGATGCCTGAAGTTGGTTCTTTCGCTGTATAGAAAAAGTCAGATCTTCGATTCACGGAAATCGCAGCGGTGTATTCGGGCACATCAGGGCAAGCGATGGTATGGCCTTGGTTGCGACTTCGCGGAAGCGTCCGTAAACTGTCGTTTGGGTGGAGTCAAGCTGAGATAACCCCCGTTTTGGTGCGGACCAAAGAAAGTCTGATGACGGTCTCATGAAAGTCTTTTCGGGAATTGCGGTGTCGCCGGGGATGGTAGCCGGTCCGGCGATGGTGCTGGGGTCAGAGAACTTTCGTATTCCCCGAAAGATGGTGAGTCGAGATGCCGTCGACGCGGAGCTTCAGCGGTTTCATGTGGCTCTTGATCAGGTCTGTAAGGACATCAAGGGCAATGAACAACTGGTGTCGTCGCAATTGGGAGCGCAGTACGGAGCCATTTTCTCCGCGCATCTTCAGATGGCACAGGATCCACGGCTGATTCGGGAAGTGGAATCGCTGATTCGCGATCAGTCTCGTTCGCCTGAGTTTGCGGTCAGTCGGGTTCTCCGAAGTTACGCCGAGCAGCTTCAGAAGATGGGTGACCGATACCTGTCCGAGCGTGCTTTGGACATCTTTGATCTGGAAAAGCGATTGCTGGGCAAGCTTCTGGGCGAAAGCCGAGAAGAATTGCGCAACCTGACGGAACCTGTGATTATCCTTGCTCACGATCTGACACCCGGTGAGACAGCGACGCTCAACACAAAATATGTGCTTGGCTTTGCCACGGAAGTTGGAGGGCACACCAGTCACACCGCAATCCTTGCTGGTGCGCTGGAGATTCCTGCGATCGTTGGTTTGGGACGAATCCTTGCCGGAGTATCCGGTGGTGAGACGGTGATTCTGGACGGTGATCACGGTCGATTGGTGATTGATCCGGATTCTGAAACGCTGGGCCGCGTTCAGAAGTCGCAGGCTCGCAGTCAGCGAGTTCGTGAGCGACTGAGTGAAATGGTGTCGTTGCCCGCGGAGACTCTGGATGGTCAGCGGGTGACAATTTGCGGCAATATTGAATTCCCTGAGGAAGTTCAGCAGTGCATCAAACGTGGAGCTGACGGGGTCGGTTTGTACCGAACGGAGTTTCTGTTTCTCAGCGGCAATCGAGAGCCATCGGAATCGGATCATTATGAAGCGTATTGCAGGGTGGTCGAGGCCTGTGGCGAGCGTCCGGTCGTCATTCGTACGCTGGATATCGGGGCGGACAAGGTCCCGCAATTGATGTCCGATCAGTTTTCGAAAAGCCCGAATCCGATGCTGGGTTTGAGGAGTGTCCGGCTGAGTCTTCGCAATACACAGATGTTCAAGCGTCAACTCCGAGCGATTCTGCGGGCGTCCGTTCAGGGCAACGTTCGAATCATGTTTCCGTTGGTTTCGACGCTGCTGGAGTTTCGTCAGGCCAAAATGATTCTGATGGACGTCATGGAGGATTTGGAGGACGAGGGTATCCCGTTTCAACGAAATGTGCCGGTTGGGATGATGGTGGAGGTTCCGTCAGCCGTGATTCTGGCGGAAGAATTTGCCAGAGAAGTCGACTTCTTCTCGATTGGTACCAACGACCTGATTCAATACACTCTGGCATGCGATCGGTCGGATCCGACGGTGGCTCATCTGTATCGTTCAGGTGATCCATCGATCCTTCGACTGATTCAGATGGTGCTCAGGGCGGCAGAAAAACACGGAAAGCACGTGACTGTCTGCGGTCAGATGAGTTCCGAGCCGCGGTTCATTCCGCTGCTTCTTGGGATGGGGTTGCGGAGTCTGAGCGTGACTCCGCAGGCGATTCCTCGATTGAAGGAGGTCGTAAGAAACCTCTCGATCTCAGAAGCCGAGCGGATTTCGCAGCATGCGTGTTCGCTGGATCTGGCTCGTGATGTTGAGCACTATCTGCAGGGTGAACTTTCCCGACTCGCTCCGGACCTCGTGGATGAGATCGGGCTTTGAACATTGAGTGATTGCCAGCAGGCTGATGATGCGACTGCTTCTGTGAGCCTGTAGGTTTTGAAGATACGGGTGCGGCGATGTTCGTCGAACCATGAAAACAAGGATGCCGGAGAGATCCGGTGATTGAACGATCAACGCGTCATGAACCGGTCGGATTCCATTTGCACAGCAGTGACAGACTCAGTCCATGGGCTTTGTGTCTCTGCGTCGCAGTTGCGGGATCGATCGAGATTCCTGACAGTTCGAAACACAGACGTGTATCACCTTCCTGGATGGAGTCGAGTCCGCAACGTCACCTTATCTGCTGAGAGTTTACTCAGCAGAGACGGGCGAATCTGCCGAGGGGAAGTCCTCTGGCTGTGCTGCCAAAACGTTTCGCTCGATGCCAACTACGGTGCTCCGTCGAAAGATCACGCGAAGACCTTTCCAGGAGACAGTTTCTTCCCAGCAATTGTCTGCATAGTCTCAATCTGACTGAGAAAGGCCGGGTCTGGTATGTATCGAAGGCCAACTGCTGCGGAACGGCAGTGGCCGTCGAGATCAATCTCAGGCTGATCTGCTGTGTGTTCCGATTCTGAAATGGGTTCACGTCGCCGGCTGATCGTTCCATGAACGAAAGTTGGTACCATGAAAAAAGAGATGCTGATCAATGTCCTCCAGCCGGAGGAAAGCCGCATCGCCATCGTGGAAGATGGCGTACTGGAAGAGCTGTACGTGGAGCGCAGCAGTGCGGAGAACTATGTCGGAAATATTTACAAGGGCCGAGTGGTCAATATTGAGCCGAGTATTCAGGCGGCGTTCGTGGACTTTGGTGTCGGGAGAAATGGCTTCCTTCACGTCAGCGATGTGGAATACCAGTACTACAAACACCTGGTGAAGGATCAGCCACCGGAAGATGAAGATGACGAACCGGAAGGCCGTCGCGACAGTGGTCGAGGTGGACGTCCTCCGAAGCATTTGAATGAACGCAATGCGCGAAACAAACCACCCATCCAGAGAATTTTTCAGCGTGGAAGCGAAGTTCTCGTTCAGGTGATCAAAGAGGGCATCGGTAATAAAGGCCCGACACTTTCAACATATATTTCGATCCCTGGCCGATACCTCGTGCTGATGCCTGGTCTTCAGAGGGTTGGTGTCAGTCGCAAGATTGATGATGAAAAGACTCGCCGTCAACTGCGTCAGACGATGAAGGCGATTCAGCCTCCGGAGGGGCTTGGCTTCATTATCCGAACGGCCGGTATTGATCGAGAAGAAACGGATCTTCGCCGCGATCTGAACTACCTGCTTCGACTGTGGGAGACAATCGTCAAGCGACTGAAGAACACTCCGTCGCCTGCCGGGCTGTACGAAGAAAGTGACATGATTATTCGTACGATCCGTGATATTTACAACAACGAGATCGACAGCGTGCTGATCGACGAAGACAGTGCATTCGAACGAGCCCGGGAGTTTATGAAAATCGTGATGCCGGCCAATGTGGGACGGGTACATCGATATGAAGGCTCCGAACCGTTGTTCAATAAGTACGGCATCGAAGATGAGATTGCGCGCATTCAGGATCGGCATGTTCCGCTCCCCGGTGGCGGATCTCTGGTGATTGATCAGACGGAAGCTCTGGTCGCGATCGACGTGAACAGCGGAAGTTTTCGCGCCGATGATGATGCGGAAAAGAGTGCGTATCAGATGAATCTCCGCGCGGCGGAAGCCATTGCGAGGCAGATACGTCTGAGAGATCTCGGCGGCGTCATCGTCAACGACTTCATTGATATGAGGGAGGAGCGACATCGTCGGGGTGTTGAACGAGCGCTTCGCGAAGCGGTCGAGCGTGACCGCGCGAGGACTCGAGTGCTCCGCATCAGCCCGTTCGGTCTGATCGAGATGACTCGTCAGCGAATTCGTCCGTCTCTGCGTCGCAGTGTGTATGAAAACTGCCCGGCGTGTAACGGCGTGGGTCAGGTGAAGACGGCCGAAAGTCTCTCAATTGAAGTCATGCGACTGGTGATGTCCGCTTCTGCCCATGAATCGGTGGCCAGGATTCACATTGAGGTCCACGATCGTGTCGGAAATTATCTGAATAACCGGAAACGCAAGGATCTGATCCAGATTGAAGAGGATCACGAAGTGGAAATTGTGATCGTTGCGAAGTCAGATGTGTGTCTGGAGCACATGATGTTCCGGACTGAGGATGGAAATGGCCGCGAAGTGCAGGTCAAATGATTGCGTTGGTGCATTGACAGAAATCAATCAAAGCCCGACTTGTTTGAGTCGGGCTTTATTTTTGTTTCATCAGAATTCAGGAGATGTTTTATGACGTGGTCTCAGATCCGGGCATTGATTGCAGTGACAATCTTCTTTCTGCCGGCGAGCGCTTCAATTTCACAGGAATGGAAAAGCGGTATGGAATGGTCGGAGCCCCCGCTTGTTACTCCGGGTGACTCAAATGATGCGCCGCCGTCAGATGCTATTGTTCTGTTTGATGGGTCAGATCTGGACTCGTGGGAGAATGGAGAGAAGTGGCTCATCGAAAGTGGTGTCGCAATTCCACGCGAAACTCAGATTACGTCCAGGCAGAAGTTTGGTGACATGCAGTTGCATCTGGAATGGTCATCTCCCACGGAGATTCGCGGCGAAGGTCAGGGCCGAGGAAACAGTGGCTGCTATCTGATGGGCCTGTATGAAGTGCAGATTCTGGATTCGTTCGAGAACAAGACCTACTTTGATGGGCAGGCCGGCTCGATCTACAAGCAGACGCCTCCGCTGGCCAATGCGATGCGAAAGCCGGGCGAATGGAACCATTATGATATCATTTTCAACGCTCCGAAGTTTCGTAGCAACGGCGATGTGGTGAAGCCGGGTTATGTAACCCTGATCCAGAACGGTGTTCTGTTGCTGAATCATTTTGAACTGGAAGGCCCGACCAGTTACACGGAATCGCCACACTACAAACCTCATCCGGAAACAGGTCCGATCACTCTGCAGTTTCATGGCGACGCCGTGAGGTTCCGTAACATCTGGGTGCGAGAGATCAAGCCACCAGTCGGTCAACGCGTGAGTGCGCCGTTCAATATTCCTCAGAAGAAAAAGGAAGAAACAAAGAAAGACGAAACCAGCAAAGACGACGTGGGGCAGGACGACCCAAAGAAGGAGAGTCGCAAAAAAGACAAAGCTGGGAAGGCAGTTGATGCAGACGGTGATCCAGCGAAGGAGGTATCAGACAAGTCAGATCGAGAGACAGGTGATGCGACCTCGAGTGTTCCGATGTAGCTGAGTCGGGGACCAAATTTGTCGCCGAGTTCATAGAGAATCCGGATGACCTCTGCCGACTGCGATCTGAGTTTTTGCAGATCCACTGATAATACGTGAAAGAATCGTCCTGAAGTGAGTGTGCAATTGTTCTCAAATGCTTGCTGTACTTTCAGGTTGCGTCAGATCCATCGTACAGGGCTTCAATGACGTTGCCTGTGTTGAGATGTACCGGGCGACCAATGCGGTCGCGGACGGTGGAATGCGGATCAATGCCGAGCGCGGAGTAGATTGTGGCCCCGATGTCGTCGGGCGAGTATGCAACGGAATCCGGATAGGCGGCGATTTCATCGGACTTGCCGATAATCTTCCCTCCCTGAACTCCTGCGCCGGCGAATAGTCCTGTGAAGCACGGTCCCCAGTGATCTCGGCCCCCTTCCGCATTAATTTTCGGCGTGCGCCCGAATTCTCCGATGACCATCACCATGGTGTCATTCAACAAGCCGGTCTCATCCAGATCGTCCAGCAGCGCGGCGACGGCGTGATCGAGCGGCGAGATCAGTCGTCCTGTCATTGTCCTGAAGATTGCCTGATGACTGTCCCAGTTTTGCACAGGTCCCATGTTGGCCTGTACGATCGGAACGCCAGCCTGGACGAGTCGACGAGCGAGCAGCAGCGATTGACCGAACGGATGGCGACCGTAACGCATTCGCATATCTTCGGTTTCTCGCTGCAGCTCAAACGCCTGAGTCAGCTTGCCCGATGACAACATGTTGAACGCCAGCTTCTGATCTTCGGTCATTCGAAATGCCGCGCTGCTGTGAGCGACAGCCGTTCTGCCATCCAAAGTCTTCAGCAGCGAGCGTCGTTGTTCGAGTCGACTGAAGTCCAGGCCCTGAGCCAGCGTTAGTGCGTCGACTCGAAAGTTGGCGCTGTTCGGATCGCCCACGATCTGCCACGGATCATACTTCGGTCCCAGGAACCCAGCATGCTGTCCGGGCCAGGTCAGCGGTGATGACATCAGGAACGTCGGCAGGTTGACTCCGCTCGGGATGCCATCGGAGCGAGGTCGGAGGAATTCGCAACCAGCCGAGTAACAAGGCCAGTCGTCTCGCGATGCGACTTTGTCGAAGAAACCGCCAGGCTGCAGATGGCCTGTCAGCACATGATGTGTGGACATCAGGTGATTGTTGTCTTTGTGCGATAAACTTCGTATCAGTGCATACTTGTGGGCTCGGGCAGCGAGGCGCGGCAGATGTTCGCAGATCTGCGTTCCAGCGACGGATGTCTGAATCGGATTGAACTCACCGCGAATCTCTCGCGGCGCATCAGGCTTCATGTCGAACGTGTCATGATGACTGATCGCCCCGGTGCAGAAAACGATAATCAAAGATTTCGCTTTCGGCTTCGGCGCAGAGGCCGTGGACTGATCGGCCTTGAGTTGAGAGTTGGCTGCTGTGCGAAGCACGGGCAGGCTGTATCCAATCGCCTGCAGAGCATTTCTGCGAGTCGGCCGTGGCTGTGGAAGGAGTGGCATAGAAGGCGGCTCGGTGGAGGGAGTACTGCGTGCAGCGGCGGGATCCGATCTTGAGTCGGAAAAGTCTACCTTGAAAAGTGCGTGAGGAGAATTCGAAAGTCGGTGGAGATATGTTTATTGCGTCTCTGTGTGTCCGCCGCTGTGAATCGCAGGACGATGGCGTAAATCGTAACTCCGTCGGTTTTGCGATTGTCACTGTAAACCGGTAGATTCCATGGCCAACTTCAACATGGCCCCGAATGTCAGTATTGAACGATGCCGATGAGCATCGAAGCAGAAAGACAACCCATGACATCAAAGAACTCCATCCAAAGAAGAGAGCTTCTGGCCGCCGCGGCGGGGGTGGCATTATCCGGCACGATGGCATCGCCGTTTACACGAGCCGACGAACCGAAGCCAGCAGCGACAAAACGGAAGACTCGATTCGCGGTGTCGACGTATTCGTTCTGGCAGTTCAGGAACGAAGACCTGCGAGACATTGGCACGTGCATTGATCTGGCGGCGGAATGGGGTTTCGATGGAGTCGAATTGCTGCATCGTCAGATGACGGACGAGTCCAATGTGACCCTGCAGAAGATCAAGCAGCGAGCCTTCGTGAATGGGCTCGATCTGTGTGGCTTTTCGACTCATCAGGGCTGGGTGTCGCCCGATCCGGCTGTTCGCAAGATGAACACCGAGCACACGATCAAGTGCATCGAACTGTCGTACACGCTGGGCATTCCGACGATGCGAGTCAACACCGGTCGCTGGGGGACAAGCGGCAGCTTTGATGAACTGATGGCCAACCGCGGTATCGAACCGATACTGGAAGGTCACACGGAGGATGAAGGATTCATGTGGGTCATTGATGGGTTGACGGAATGCCTTCCCGCCGCCGAACGATGCGGAGTGACTCTGGGCCTGGAAAATCACTGGGGCCTTGGCAGAACTCCGGAAGGCGTGATGCGGATCGTGGATGCGATCAAATCGCCGTGGCTGAAGACGACGCTCGATACGGGCAATTTCCTCGAAGATCCCTACGACCGTCTCGAAATCATGGCCCCATCTGCGGTGCTCGTTCAGGCCAAAACCTACTACGGTGGCGGCCTGTGGTACTCACTGGAACTCGACTATCCCCGCATCGCCGCCATTTTGCAGAAATACAAATTCCACGGCTATGTGTCGCTGGAGTTCGAAGGGAAAGAAGATCCAAGGATCGCAATTCCGAAGAGCCTTGCGATGCTGAAGTCAGCGTTTGATGGGGGAATACGGCAATGACCTGCCTCTTCGGGATGTGTCCGGAATGCAGGCAGATCGTGCCGAGATATCGATTTTTGCGGTTCGTCGTGGCTACGTATGGTTAGCGCGCTGTCTTTCGTTGGTTCCGGGAGATCTTCGTTCGGAAGAAATACAGGTTGATCGTGTCGCAAAGAATTTTGCGAAACCGGGCTTCATCATTGTAAGCGGGACTTTGCAGGGGCATGATGTCAATTGTCTGATTGACACTGGGGCCAGCGAGAACATGGTGGACATCAAGCTTGAGCAAACGCTGATGGGCCTCAAACAGACGAATGATTCGAAGAGATGAACCACGTTTTTCCTGACTTCAGGGCAACTGTTTTATGGTGTGGAAATGTCATTCTCGGGATGTAAGTCCGAGATTCACCGGGTGGGATTGTTTGATCTCAAGACCATAAGCGAGGCTTCCGGCGTTTGTCTTGACGCGATGCTGGGCGTCCGATCGCAAAAAGTATGCCCTTCAGTTTGACGGTGGAGTGCCCAAGGTCGTGACCGCGGCGGATCGACTGCCCAAAAGGAGAGTTCGTCAGGATTTCGCTTCAGCGACAACTTGGTTGCCCAGTGTTTGAAATTGAATTTCCAGTTATGGGGACCTTCCCGCTATCGTTGATACTGGTGCGGATGCAGTCCTATGAGTTCGTGGTGAAGTGGCTGATTTTCTGTTGCGTTCAGGAGATGCGGTTGAATTGCCGCCAATGCAGTCGGTTACTCCGGAAGGAAGAGCGGCGAACCTTGGTGACCTGGTGATTTGCAGCGTACGAATCTTTGAAACAGGCTTCCACGATATCCCTGCCGTTGTTGGAGCGGTCAATTTTGTCGGAAATGACTTGCTACGTAAAATGGCGGTGGTGATCTCTTTTCATCAAGAGCCTCTGTTTTACTCACGAGTCGGTACTGACGACCAATCCCGGTTCATCGTCGATGCGAGCGGGTTACGGCTGGTTTGGGGTCAAACCGGATTCTGGAAAGTGCGGCGAATTGTTGACCAGACTCCTGCGGCAGAGGCAGATATCGCAGTAGGCGATCAAGTGCTGACGATGAATGGTGAATCGGCTGGTGACATGACGTGATGGGAAGATTCGCGAGAAGCTGTCTCGGAGCGGTGAGGAGGTTCGATTAGAACTCCCTGAGGCATGGCAAAGCGTTGCCCGTGGAACTGGCTTTCGAGCATCCCTGTGAGTACCCGCCGAAATGGACGCCTCACGCCGCAGATGCAGACGACTTTTTTGAGTCATTGCAGAAGGATGAATCGAAGAAGTAGTGGCTCGAAAGACGCAAGATCAGCTACGACAGATGTTGCGGAGTTCTACTGTCAGGCAAGAATGTCCAACGTATGCCGGGATCACAATCAATCTCTCGCGACTTGCCAGCGGATGTGGGGAATGGAGCCTTTGGACAGCTTCATCAGGTTGCGGCTTGAGAAATCTTCGTGCAGTTTGTTGCAGCGATCTGCGAGAGCCGGGCCGGAGTGGATGTGGAGCAGGTAGCGTAGAGTCAGCGGTGATTCCTTCGAAGTAACGATGGGGGCCTTCATGCAGGGAGATGCGCAGAGCCAGCCGTCGTCGCGAACGTGCCAGCCGGTAGGTTGGCCGGGGTTCGAAGGATGATCGAAGTACGTGATGCCTTCGATCTGAGTTGCCTGGCGATTCGTCGGACCGCTGTAATCAACCCAGCGAGCGGCTCGTTCGAAGATGTTCTTTTCACCCTGAGCCCCTTCGCTGTTGGTGAGGACTCCGCCGCCGAAGACTGCTGAAATCGATCGGGCGACTCGAACGGCGAGGAATCCGAAGTTGGTCTGTTGAAGCTCAAGCGATTCTGAAACCGGGGTGAACCGGCTCTGCAGTTCCAGAGTGAACTCCCGATCCGGCAGAGGACGCACTTCGCAGATCAATTCCTGCTTCATCAGCGGAGCAGGATCGTGTCCATCAAACCAGCCGAGTTCAACGGCCAGTCGACAGGCATCATCGGCTTCGTCGTAAGCAAGCCATTGCAACTGTCGAATAACAGCCGGTGATTCGTTGCCCCAGAAATTGATGCCGAGAACCTGATTATGAGCAAACCAGATGGACTGATGATGATCGTGGTCCGGAGCTCCCGGATGGCCCATGCGCGTGATCAGGGATCCCGAAGGAGCGACAACCGGAAAGAAGAAAGGGCGAGAATAAGCGTTTCCCGTATTCCATCGGAGGACTTCACGTTCATCAATCTGAAGAGATACCTGATGACTCGCCAGCGGGATGATCTGGCATCGAGAGATCGAAGGCATGGTAAGGTTTCCAGTTGGCAATGATGCGATCGACAGCAATCCGTTTTGGCGGAGGTCGTCAGAATTCAGATGCAGGTGTTTCAGCGCGTTCTTGCGGACTCTGCGACACAGAGACACAAGGAGCATGACCCTTTGCTGGTCGTTTGACAAGGGTTGGGCGTTGCGTCAACTTGCCATGAGAAGGCTGGTGACGGCAGGAGAGTGTCGCGAAGTGTCGGATGGTGTTCGCGTTTTCGACGGTTCAACGAACAGCACGATGAAGCGAATGGCTCAGCCTTTCTGTACTGCTTATCGAGGTCTGACGGCATCTGGTTGCCCCGCGAACAGACTGCGACTTGCTGTTGCCATGCGAGACAACCAGACCTTCCCGTCCATGACGAGGCTGAAACCAGCCGGGATCAGTACAAGTGTGAAGATCGTTGAGACGATCATGCCGCCGAGCACAACGGCGCCGAGACCCTGATAAAGTTCGCTGCCCGCGCCCAGGCTGAAGGCAAAGCGGCCATTTTCCCATGACGGAAGCGGCACGACCAGCGGCAGCATACCCAGCACGGTCGAAAGCGTGCTCATCACGATCGGTCGCATGCGGGTTCGAACCGTTTCGCAGACGGCGTCGACTGAGTTCATGCCTTCTTCTCGCATATAATTCAGGCCCTGATGCACAATCAAAATCGCGTTGTTCACGACGGTGCCGATCAGAATCACAAAGCCCAGCATCGTCAGCATGTCGAGCGGCGCGACAACGTACATGTTGAGAATCTTCAGACCGCCAAGGCCACCGACCAGAGCCAGTGCAACGCTGATCATGACGACCAGCGGGTAGAGGAATGACTCGAAAAGTGCGGCCATCAGCAGGTAGGTCAGCAACAGTGCGAGCAGCAGGTTCCACTTCAGATCGAACCACGTGTCGGCCAGTTTGTCGGCGGTTCCGGCCAGTCGGATCTGGTATAAACCGCTCTGAAATCGTGGTGACTGCATCATCGCGAGTCGAACTTTTTCATCGATGGTTTTCATGGCCGCCTCAAGCGGAATTCCGGGAGCCGGCTTCACCTGAATCGTGATCGACCGAAGTCGCTCGATATGATTCACCTGTTCCGGCCCGCGGCTCAATTCGACATGGGCCACACTTGACAGAGGCACGATCTCTCCTGCCGGCGTACGGATGGGCAGGTTTTCGATATCATGCGAATGAGTTGCGTAATCGACATCGCCACTGATGACAAGGTCAATACGTCGACCTTCATGCCAGTAATCACCTGCGTAGGCTCCATCGATCAGTGCATTGACCGCGTAGCCGAGCGATGAAGACGTAACACCGAGTTCGGCCGCCTTTTCGGGCTTTGGAATGATGTGAATCTCAGGGCTCGACAGGTCCAGTCCTGGGATCGGGCGAAGCTGATTGCCTTTGTCCATCGGGAACAACGCCATTGTCATTCCGAAGGCTTTCTGTGCTTCTTCAACCAGTCCTTCAAGGTCCGGGCCGGTGATATCAATGTCAATCGTGCGTCCGCCGGTCAGTCCCGTGTCGAACAGGCTCGACTGACTCACAATAGGAATAATGCCGGGTTCTGCAGCTGAAGCCTGAGCCAGAATGGGAATGAGTTCCGCGGCCTTCAGGTCGTCAACCGCCTTGGCGCCCAGAAACAGCATTCGGCCTCGTGCAACGAAGAAAAAGTCACGAATTCGAGGCTGCCCGGGCTGCACTTCCTCGGCCCAGTATGGCGTCAGGCGTTTTTCGATGCTTTCACCCACTTCAATCATCTTGTCGATATTGTAGCCCGGCGGAGGCAGGAGAATGGCAAACACGAGGTTGCGATTGCCGTTTGGCAGATATTCAGTCGCGGGCCACAGAAGGAAACTGCTCCAAACAGATCCTGCGCAAAAGGAAAGGACAACGAGTGATCTCCAGAGCCAGCTTCCTCGAGCTGACATAATTTTTCGCATGGCCTTTGCAAAAGATTCATTGATCCAGTGGCTGAATCGAACAAGACCAAACAAGCCCGATGGTCCGTAGCTCAGATCGTACTCGAGGTTGGCACTTCTGCTGTCTCTCAGCAGCCAGCAGGCTGCCGCAGGAATCACAGTTACGCTGACGATCATCGAAATGCCGACCGAGCACGCAATTGCAATGGAAATATCGCGAAACAGCTGTCCGGCCTGACCCTGAACAAAGATCACCGGCACAAAGACAACAATCATTGCCAGCGTGGCCGCAAGAACGGCTCCCCACACCTCTGAAGTGCCCTGAAGAGCTGCATCACGAGGGGACTTCCCCATCTGGAAATGACGATAGATGTTTTCAAGTACGGTGATCGCGTTGTCCGCAACCATCCCGACCGCAAATGCCATCCCCGCAAGGCTGATCACGTTGATACTGCGGCCGAAGATCTTTACAAACATGAATGTCGCGATGACGCTGATCGGGATTGACAGGCCGATGATCAGAACCGTGCGAACACTCTTCAGGAACAGCAGCAGAATCACGACTGCCAGAATGCCGCCCTGATACACATTGCTCTCGACAAGCTGTGAGGCAGAATCGAGGTACACGGTCTGATCGTAGACCTGTTCCAGATACAATCCCTTCGTCGCCAGAATACCAAGATTCAGTTCTTCACAGGTGATGCGAAGGTTGTTGCCATAGATCCGAGTACACTCAGCGAGTTCCAGTGTGGTGATCTCGCCGTCTCTATTCAGGTCGAGGTCTTCTCGCGGCGGGCCCATGACGTCTTTAACGTTGGTATTCGGAGCCTGCTGTGCATTGACCGCCAGAGCATTCAGCCCCATCTGACGAACGACACCGTCCGGCTTTTTGTAATCGACGCGAACGGTCGCCACGTCACGCACTCGAATCGGCGAATTATCTCGATTCACGATGATGGTGTCAGCGACTTGTTCGGGAGACTGGAATTGTCCCAGTGTCCGAATAACGTTTCGTTGTCGGCCCTCAGAAATATCACCGGCGGATGTATTCTGATTCTGAGCCTGGAGGGCCGTTCTGAGGTCGTCGATCGTAATTCCAAATGCAGCCAGTCGAGTGGGATTTACTTCCACTCGGAACTCCTGCTCCTGACCGCCGAAGACGTTGCCGTTGGCGATGCCGGGGACTCGTTCAAACGCCGCTTCGATATAATCTTCCGCAAATTTTCGCATCAGCGATGGATTGTTGCGGCCAAGCGTGAATGTCTTCAGAATCGGAAACTCATTCGTCAACAGATTCAGCTTGGGAAGGTTGATTGGTTCCGTCCCTTCCATCAGCGGAGCGAGCGGCGCTTTCAACTCCGGATGCTGCCCGATCAGGTTGCGAAGATCTTCACGCGTCGGCGGAATGGGCTTCAGGATGAACCATGCTATCGCACTGGCGTTGGCATCGACGGTGGAAATTACAGGCTCGCGTGCATCATCGGGATAGTTCGGGACCTGATTCAGTTTTTCTGCCACACGCGCGCGAGCATCGGCGAGATCGGTTCCAACGGCAAATCGCATCGTGATCGTACCCATCGAGTCCGTGCTTTCGCTTTTGAACTCGTCCATACCCTCGACGCTTTTCAGTTGTTCTTCCTGCTCTTCGATAATCTCACGCTCCACCTCCTGCGCACTGGCACCAGGCCAGAGCGTGGTGATGGTGATCTGGGGCTCGTTCACATCCGGAGTCAACTGTACCGGTGTGGCGATGTAGGCGATCGTTCCGAACAGCATCGCCAGAATCACGCCGACCGTGAGTTTCACAGGGTTTTCGATGGAGAACTTGATGAGATCCATGTCTTGACCAGCCAGTGAAAACAGAAGAAAAACGGTCTCGTCAGTGACTCAGTAATGCGTTGATCGAACATCAGATATTCTCGAGCTACTGCTTCGCAGCTGCGTTTTCTGCGCTTGGCTCAAGGATCTGAACCGTTTGAAATGCTCGCAGTCGTTCGGCTCCCTCGGTCACGACTTTCTGGCCGGCGGCAAGGTCTTCTCCCGCCACTTGAATCCATTCGCCCGTACTGACGCCCTGAGTCACAAGGACCTGCCGAACGCTTGGAACCGATTCGCCCGCTCCGGAGTTCAATACGAAGATAAAAGCTCCACGGGATGTTCGGACGATCGCGTCTTTCGGCACCAGTATGCCGTCAACCTGCTGGCCCAGAAATGCAGCTTCCGCCATCATGCCTTCTCGCAGAGCCGGCGTCGGCGGGTTCGTGGAGGTGTCGAACTCATTCTGCATACGGATGATCACGGGAAAACTTCTTGAGCCCTCCTGCCAGTTCGTTCGCGGCACGATGGAGGCAACTTTTCCTGGCCAGTCGCGTGACCTGCCGTCGCGTGAACCGGTTCCCTGCACTCGCAGAGTGACCTCGCGGCCGGGAACAATCTGATCGATGTACTGCTGATCGATCTGGACTTCGACCTCTACTTCGTCCAGCCTCGCAATGGTTGCGACGGCTGCCCCCTTGGAAAGCCACTGACCGAGGTACGTGTGTTCTTCAACGACGAAGCCGTCAAACGGAGATTTCGTCAATCGCTTCTCGCGTTCGGCTTTCAGAAACTCCACATGCTTCTGCTGAGCCATCATTCGGGCTTCTGCCTGCTGAACCGCTTCAGGTCGTGGGGTTGAGATCCGAGCGAGCACTGCTGCAGCGGCCAGTCGATTCTGTTCGGCAGCGTCCAGCGCTTCTTCGGCGTCCTTCACTTCGGTCGGATTCGCCGCGCCGCGCTGGCTGAGGGCTCGCAGTTCTTTCAGACGCCGTTCGGCGGTTGCATAGGAAACATCGGCCGACTGCTTACGAGCGGCTGCTTCGTCGCGATCTTCTTTTCGAGGCTCGCGAACCTCTTCGAGTTCCGCCTGACGTTCGGCCAGCATGGCTTCATGCTCTGCGATCTCAAGGTCGGTCGATTCCATGCGAAGACGCGACAAGATCGTGCCCGCTTTGACGTACTCGCCGACTTCCACAGGGAACTCTTCAACGATACCGTCCGAACCCGATGCGACGACGCTGAAAAATCGTGGGCGCACATTTCCGACCGCCCGAAACTCTGGTGCAACGCGTTCCTGCCGGATCGTGTTGATCTTCACCAGCGCCGGCGGCATTCCTCCGGTTGGTGGACCGCCAGTTGCTTGACCCACCGCACCTTCGGGAGGAGCTTTGGAACATCCCACACTATGGGCCAAACAAAGAGCGAGGAACAGAAATGCGGCGACGTGCTTTGGCATAGCAATTGATTGCGGTGGATTGGGAAAACCGAACGAAGAGGGGCAGAGTACCCGCAGAGAGTGCGTCACCGCTATAAGGGTTCTGACCGAATGACCGGTTTTCCTGAGTTCACCGATGCACAAATGCAACGTGTCTGAACAATTACTCTGCCTTTGTCGTAGGAGGTGTCCTCACGTTAGTTGCTAAGCGTAGCGGCGGCAGTTTGCCGCCGTCCCGGCTCAATGACCTCGGCGGCAAGATGCCGCCGCTACGAAGGCACAACATAAGCAGTTAAGACAACTGCTCTGCAATGGATC
>JBKDRW010000595.1:0-11413 GCA_046341255.1 Planctomycetota bacterium | reverse complement strand
GCAGATAGGTGCCGATGGTCAGCAACGGTACGCCGATCAGATTGAGAATCAGTCCGTACCGAGCCATCTCGAGGGTTGAGATGCGCCCTGTGCCGAACACAATCGCGTTCGGCGGAGTTCCCACCGGCAACATAAAGCCGGCACTCGTCGCCAGTGTGATCGGAACAAACAGCATCCGGGGATCCAGATTCAGTGGGCCCGAAAGCGTCAGAAGTGTCGGCAGCACCGCACTGACTGTCGCGACATTGCTGGTGAACTCGGTCAGCAGGATGAGCAGGAAACACAGTACGGCAATGACCATCCAGCCGGGAAGTCCGCTCAACGGCCCCTGCAGGCTCGCACCCAGCCACGCAGCAAGCTTCGTTGCCTTGAATCCGGAAGCCAGGGCAAAACCCCCTCCAAAAAGAAGCACCATGTCCCATGGCAAACGCTTTGCAGTCGACCAGTCCATCAGCGGGATGCTATGTCCCGATGATGACTTCACTCCGGACGGAAGCACGAACATCGCGACTGCAACCAGCATCCCGACGGTGGAATCCGTGATCATTCTCCTGGAACTGAAGAGTTGTCCGTCTCCACCCAGAAGCATAGAAACTCGGTTCGCAAGGGATTCGAAATACTCAAGCCACCCGGGCAGCACGACGACTTTGCCGACCACAATCGATTGTCGAGTCACCCACAGCAATCCTGTCACAACAAAGACCAGCAACATGCGAAACTCCGGCGACGAAATCTTTCCGATCTCCGTCAGGCGCTGATTCAACTCTTCACGCAGAACGGCATCGCGATTCGAATGAGCCGGAAGTTTCCGAGTGAGAACCCAGACTGCGATGGCCAGATACAGCGCGGCAATGGGACCACAGCTCAGCAGCCATTCGGAAAAGAAGACTTCCGGAGCATCGGGAAGCTGCTCCCGATACAGCCCAATCGCCTGAGCATTCGTTGGACTGCCAACGATCGTAGCCATACCTCCCAAAGTTGATGCATACGCCAGAGACAACAACAGAGGAACCGCAAGACACCGAGAATGCGCCGAAGCATCACTCGGCGCGTCAGCCCCATCCGGCGACTCCTCAAAGATCTTCAGCATCGCAAGCCCGATCGGCAGCATGAGCATTGTGGTCGCGGTGTTGCTGATCCACATGGATAACCCAAATGTGGCAACGGCAAATCCCGTCACAAGCCGCCTCGGACTCACGCCGACCCACGCCACAATTTGCAGTGCGATGCGACGATGCAGGTGCCAGCGTTCAATGCCGAGGGCAATGATCATGCCCCCGATGTAAAGAAACAACGAATCTTCCACGAACGCTTTGCTCGTGTCCTCCGCAGACTGAATTCCAAGCAACGGGAACAGCGCAAGCGGGATCAGACTTGTCGCGGCCAGAGGAATGGCCTGCGTCATCCACAACCCCGCCATGAAGACGGCAACAGCCACCAGGCGGTGAGCCGCAGGCGGCATCCCGGATGGGGTGGGCAGAAAGAAAATCAGAAGAAACAGTCCGAAAATTGCAGCCACAAGCGGCGTCTTGAATGCCGACTCGCTGCCGTCATTCTCAGAAACGTCGACACCTTCGCTGTCCCGCTGACCAGCCATCTGACTCCCCAAGGTTCGTATGAATCATTCACGTCACCGCTGTCCCACGCGACGCGAATGTCTGCAAATCGAACCACATCAGCCCGTTCATAACAAGCGTCACAACAGCCGCCTGCGAACTCTTTTTTCTTTGACCAACGCCCAATCGAGACTGTTTGATGCGATGGCCAATGATCGAAACAACGCCGCATCGAGGCCATAGCTGTCCACAGCCTGTCGCGCCCGGGCAGTGTACCATGTGTCGAAACCTGCCAATGCTTTCACGTTTTTGCAGAAACGATTCCTACGTGGAACTTGTTCCCTCGGACGGACGCACGAGAAAAAAAGTGTAGACGCCCTTAGCCGGAGCAGTTGCGAACGCGACCAGCCATCCCGTCACGCCGTTTTTACAGTCCACGATCGAAAGCGCACAAGTTCCGACATTCCTCACATCAAAGATTGGATGTTTCACGCAAACCCGGGAACTCGCATCCACTTTTGGATTCGACCCGAAGTAACGCGGACAACGACCTGATGTCCACGCACAGATCACCCTGACTGATGGCTGCATTGTCCCTGAAACCTGGTCGGGGCGACTGCAGAGCCAGCCCAGTTGACTGCCGCCCGTCATCGGCCGCACATCAGTTTCGAATCGGTTTCTTCTCAGAGATCGACGCCTGGTGTCCCTTCAGACGGGCCTTCTCCTGATCCGGAGCCAGTTGCACCGACAACTCGATGGCTTGTCTGGCTCCTTCAAAATCGCCAACCTCTGCCTTGGCGGCCGCCAGTGTGTCCAGCGTGTTCCACTGCGAGTTTCCGGTCAATTCGCAGGCCTGAGTCGCAAGCTGAACTGCCCGAGAACCATTGCGAAGCGAATTGGACGCGGCTGTAGACAGCAGCCACGCCAGATCGTTCATTGCTTCATAACTGAGTGGATTCACCTTTAGCGCCATTTCCAGATCAGCGATCGCGCCAGGAAGATCGTTCTTCAGTTGACGCGTGTAAGAGCGGTTGCCGAGTGCGTCGACGTATTTTGGATCAATCTTCAGTGCCGCCGTAAAATCGGCAATTGCTTCATCAAGGCGATTCAGCTTCTGAAACACAATCCCGCGATTGTTCAGAGCTTCGGGATACTCCGGAATAATGGTCAACGCACTCTGAAGATCCGCCAGTGCGGCCGAATAGTTTTCCAGCTCAATGTATGCCAACGCGCGATTGTTCAGGAACAGGAAACTCTTCGGATCAATTGCCAGGGCGGCCGTGAAGTCCTGCACGGCAGACGCGTAATCACCCTTCAGATAGCTGGCCTGACCTCGATTATTCAGGGCTCCCGCATTCCCTGGCGACTTTCGCAGACTCTCAGAAAAATCCGCGATGGCCTTGTCGTAGTCCTGATGAGCCAGAAACGCGACGCCCCGGAGATGAAACGATTCTGCTGTCGGGGTGGTGGTCAGCCTTCGCGACAACTCATCGATCGCCGTATTAAACAGAACCGTCTCCTTTTCCCAGATCCAGCCGCCTTTCTCATCAATCCAAAGCCATTCGCCATTGGTCAGCGTGACCGTGAAGACTTCACCCAGATACGCCTTCCAGACGATCGCATCGGGCGTCCTCATCTCTGCACCCGCTTTGGTCACGATCACACGCTGGCCGATCCGGGGATCTGTGCCAGCTGGCGCGGAATTTTCAGCCGCTCCGCTCTCCTGAGCATTTCCCGACAGAGGACATACGGCGATTGACAGAACTGACAGCACCAACACACTGAGGTACATGGGTTTCATGGCAACATTCACACTCACGCCGCGATAATCCAGCCGAGATCAGATTCCGTTCCACATCAGTTTGTGAAACAGCAGCCCCGACCTCCGGAGGCAATTTCATTCGTTCAGAAAACACGAAGGGCTCTGAGCCATCTGTTCCGGCCCGAACGGCATCCAGAACAACGACTCAGAGCCCTCACGAGACTCAAGCTGGAGTCAGACCAGCTTCGGCGACCATGGTCGGCGACGCTGGCGCGTCCGTAATCAGAAGACATCCAGAATGAAGTGGTGACCTGAGTGGTACGGCTTCTCGGTCGGGTAGAAGTTGTACCAATTCTTGTTGTAAACCGGGATCCTCATGGAAGGCTCATAGCGGTAGTACATGTTGTCATACTGCTGAGGCTTCTGAAAATTGTGCGGATAGTAGACGTAAGGGTAGTGGTAGAACCGCTGCCAGTCTGAAGGCTGCCCCGGAGGAGCGGCTTCCACGGGCTTGAATGTTGACAGCGTGGCCACCGTGAGGACGGCCAGAACGATGATTTTTCTCAGCATAGAGGTCTCCTCAACCTTTCGAACCGTGTTTCTGGGCGAGTACTCGGCAGGCGGACCGATCACGTTGACGTCCTGTAAAGGATCGTCTCAATCGCCCCCGGAAACAGATCGATGATCCGCTTTGCCGAGGCTCGCCAGATGACTTCAAGGGAGGAGCGTTCCATCGGAACAGCTCCACGCCTTAATACATCGGCAGCAATTCGCCGACAGAATCAGTGCTTTCGTCAGAATCGCTAAATTCGACAGACCGGCTCGAGGCACTCAGCACTGAACGACCCTGACGACGTAAGTGCTTGCATAGATGACGTTTAAGAAAACAGTGTCTGAACCGGGAAACGCCCTGCGAGTCTGATTGTTTCACGGAATCGAGGAATTCCTGTCCCATCGAGCATTTTGACGCCGCGTATGACCGGGGCGGGATTCCTGTTTCGGCAGATTTCGACGGTCGTTACCGGGGGGCATGCGGAGTCTACCACGACAAAACGATGCCGCTGGAGCATCGATGCAACTGATCTTCGGTCTGGATCACAATCTGCCCATCTTCGTCGACGCCCAGACACAGCCCACGCAGCTGAATCTCTCCGACCTGTAACGTCACGATGCGTCCATTCAGAACGTTGTGGCGATTGATGTCGGACAAAGCGAGTCGCGGCTGGGACGAGAACTGCGAGATACGGAAATCGAGCCTTTGCAGGATCGCAATGAGGCAGCTTGTCAGGTCGAACGACTGGCCGGAGAGGTCGAACAGCGATGTGGCTCGCTGAGCCACGTCCGCAGGAGCATCGGCCAGCGAATTATTGATATTCACACCAATGCCGATCAGAACGGCCTGTCGAGACGCGAATCCGTGCTGTTCAACCAGAATCCCGCAGATCTTTCGGAGCCCGATCAGCACATCATTCGGCCACTTCACTTCGAAATCATGGCCTGCAGCAAGCCCGATCAATGCATCCCGCACGGCCAGCCCGGCAGCCAATGCAACCAGTGGTCTCTTTGACGACGACAACGGAAGTTCAGCAGCATCAACTACCAGCGTAAATGTCAATGCTCCGGACGTGGCCCACCAGCCATTCCCCTTACGTCCCCGCCCAGCCGTCTGCCGTGTCGTCAACACAAGGGCCGGCGAGTGATGGAGCAGTGGCTCCAGAAGTTCGATCGCCGTCGTGCTGGTGGATTCCAGCTGGTCATGAAACTCCACGTGCCGCACCGAGGATTCCCCGATGATCCGCGGAATGTCAAAGCCACCGTGCAGAATCCTGGACATCGAAAGATTCCGGCAAATCCCAACTACATCTGCTGTCCGGTCAGCCGCGCAACTTCGTTCACATCTTTGTCTCCACGACCGCTCAGGCAGACCACCAGAACATCATCCTTGCTTCGCTGGGCAGCAGATCTCATGGCGTAGGCAATGGCGTGAGACGTTTCGATGGCCGGCAGAATACCCTCAGTTCGAGCCATGATGCTGAAGGCTTCCAACGCTTCATTGTCAAGAATGTTCACGTAGTTGACGCGACCGGAATCTTTCCAATAGCTGTGTTCCGGTCCCACTCCCGGATAGTCCAGCCCTGCCGAGATGGAATGAACATCGCTTGTCTGTCCGTCTTCATCCTGCAACACATAGCTGTAGCTTCCGTGCAGAATGCCCGGTTTCCCATGGCTCAGAGTACTGGCATGGTCGCCCGCCCCGGCTCCGCGCCCTCCTGCTTCAACTCCGGTAATGGCCACGCCGGTGTCATCAATGAACGGGTAGAACATGCCGGCGGAATTCGATCCACCCCCGACACAGGCGATCACTTCATCTGGAAGTCGGCCAACCTGCTCGAGGCACTGTTCGCGGGCTTCGCGACCGATAATGGCCTGAAAATCGCGCACCATCATGGGGAACGGATGCGGCCCCACCACGCTGCCGATGATGTAGTGCGTGTCTCGAACCGATGCCATCCAGTCGCGCATTGCCTCATTGATGGCATCTCGCAGGGTTCGCGAGCCCGTCGTGACAGGACGTACTTCCGCGCCCATGGTCCGCATGATAAACACATTCAGTTTCTGTCGGCGAACATCCTCTTCGCCCATGTAAACTACACACGGCAGACCGAATCGAGCACACGCGGTCGCTGTGGCAACCCCATGCTGCCCAGCACCCGTTTCAGCAATCACCCGGGTCTTGCCCATGCGCTTCGTCAGCAGGACCTGCCCCATTGTGTTATTGATTTTATGAGCACCCGTATGGTTCAGGTCTTCCCTTTTGAAGTAGATCTTCGCACCGCCACATTTTTCCGTGAGCCTTTCTGCGAAGTACAATGGATTCGGTCGTCCGACGAAATACCTGAGCAGCGATCGCAGCTCACGATCGAACTCAGGGTCCTTCCTCGCCGCTTCGTAGGCGTCCGTAAGTTCCTCCAGTGCGTACATCAGGGTCTCAGGAACGTACCGACGACCATACTCGCCGAAGCGTCCTCGCTCATCCGGGACGGCACTCAGAGGAGAAGTTGTTCTGGAATTTGCAACGGTGGACATAGACACTCTCAGACAGCGATCACTGATCGCAGGATGAAACCTCAGAACTCTGCTTCCGTTTCTTGTTCTGTCACCCTGAGATCAGAGTCACAGGATTCCGGAAATCGACTGTGGCAGCACCTGCCATCTTCCGCAATCGCGATGATGACATCAACGGTGTCCCACAGGCCTTCTGACTCAAAGCTGTTCAGGCCATTCAAAAACTTGTCGCGACTGCCTTTGCGCTGTGCAGGTCGCCGATCCATGGAAGGATTCTGGAATGAAGTATACCCGCGACACAACTGACCGTCCTGCGGATGCCGGATTTCTCAGCATTTCCTCTTCTGAAATCGTTCAGGGCCGCCTATCCCTTCGATTTCCGTGGTGATCTCCCGAATTTCGCCATTGCGGATGATTCCCGTCGAAGGCCGGAATGAATCACCTGAATCCACCACGACAGCTGACCGCTGCCGCTTTCTGTTCTCATGGAAGTGAATGCCGTTCCCGTTGAATGCCGCTTATAATGCAGCCCGTCGCACTCTGAGCGGAGCCGCCAAGTCCATATGAATGAAAACGATTTTCTGAGACACCTCGCCCGTCGCTACCCGTCCTCGGATCTCGTGCCAATCGGGATCGGCGACGACGGGGCCGTGCTGGAAACCCGAACATCATCGCAGGTGATTGTCACGGATCTGTTGCTTGATGGCGTTCATTTTGAACTTTCATCCATCTCACCTCGACTCGCCGGTCGCAAGGCCATGGCTGTCAACCTCAGCGATCTGGCCGCCATGGGTGCCCGTCCGATTGCCGCTTTCGTTTCAGTTGCCGTACCCCATCATGTGCCGGTTGGTCTGTCCGTCGCCGATTTCCTGAACGAGTTGTATCTGGGCTTCGACGAATTGACATCGCGATATGGGTTCACAATTGCGGGTGGAGACACCAATTCATGGTCTGGGCCATTTGCCGTCAATGTATGCCTTGTCGGAGTGCCGTTTTCGAAGCAAGCCGGATGTTTTCTTCGCTCCACGGCGAAGGTTGGTGATATTCTTGCCGTCTCCGGGTCGCTCGGAGGAAGTCTCCGATCGGGACGACACCTGCTGTTTGAACCTCAACTGAGGCTTGCTGAATGGCTCAGCCGACAGGATGGCATTCATGCGGCCATGGATCTTTCAGACGGGTTGTCGACCGATCTTCTGAGGATGATGGAGGCGAGCGGCGTCTCCGCTGAGATCCTCGGAGACCGGATTCCCGTCCATCCCGACGTTTCGGCCACAAGCCCCCCGTCGAAACGACTGCAGGCCGCGCTGGGGGACGGAGAAGATTTTGAATTGCTGATCAGCGTCGATTCGACACGAGCTGAGGCATTATTCGCCAAGGCTGCTCACGATGGCTTTTCGCTGACTCCGATCGGTCGAGTCGTGTCCGGCTCAACCTCGACGCTGGTGGAAGCCGACGGCGTTCGAACAAAACTGGTCTCAACCGGCTGGCAACATTCACTGAGTTCGTTGTAGAGATGGCACCAAAAGCTTCGATTCGCAACGGGTCTCGCGATCAGTGACTGAAATTCTCGTAAGGATGGCATGTTATGACCGCATCAAACGGGAATGCAGCCCGATGAGCGAACTTCGATACCCATCGTTGGCCACAGGAATCACGTCGAACGATCTCCTCATGATGGTTTGACGACCATCGCCTGGACATGATCTTGATGTTGCATTTCCGGAATTTCCTTCCCAGGACCTGCGTCAGCAAACCATTCTTCATGGGAGTCGTGAAGTTGCGGTTGATGTCCGCCTGATGACAGAGTCGTCCCGAAGGGGTGAGTGTCAGGCGAATCACTGAGTGGTCTCCGAAGGAAACACGCACACCGACTCCTGAAGCAGGGGATCAAGGCCGTCAGACCACTTGATCGTTCACAGCCGGATCCTGCCTCGTTGACTGCACCGGTTCGAAACCTGTTGCCTTTTCGAAACGTGACCGAAAACCGGAGAAGGCAGAGATCCATCGCGGTTGATGCCCACCCCAATCTGAGGGGAATTGAAACCGAAAAGGCTGGCAGATTTCCAAAACAGAGAATAGAGTTTCGCGTCGGCAACGGAATGGGATCTACCACGATTCACTCGCACCACCTCTGCCCGGCACCACGACTAACCTGAAGGCCCCGCATGTCCATGATGCTTCGGATGATGCTCGCGACAAGCTGTGTTCGTTTCCTCCCAGCCGTTCTGACTCTGGCGGCGCTCACGGCCGGGAGCACCGCGATGGCGTGGCAGGCTCCACCACTGGGTTCAAGGCAGGTGAGATCAGGCAGTCCTCCCGAGAAGCCGATTGACCCTAAAACTCAGCAGCTAAACGCGATCGTGGCCAGTTCCATCGCCATGACCGAGAAGGGGCAGTTTGATAATGCCCTTGCAGAAGCAGACAAGGCTCTTGCCATCGACGCAAACTGGATGGCGGCACATGTTGCAAAGGGCATGGCATTCAATGGCAAAGGAGACTTTGACGCCGCAGTGAAGGAATTTGATCTGGTCACAGCGATCACCGGCCGCGAACCGGAGAAACTTCAGAGCCGGGCCGATGCTTATGCGCATCGATCGCATGCGATGTATGAAAAGGGTGAGTATCTGACCGCGATTGACAATGCCTATTTCGCATTACTGGAGAAGAGCGACCATGTCCTCGCTCACACCAATCGAGCGAAGGCCTACATCGCGCGAGAGCAGTTTGATAAAGCCATTCAAAGTGCCGATCGAGCAATCAACGTCGACAAGGACAGTGCGGAAGCTTACAGCCTGCGTGGATATGCGTACGCTTTGAAAGGCAACGCCGACCAGGGGCTTGCCGACCAGAAGAAAGCGCTCGAACTGAACGCCGGACTGGCTGAAGCTTATCAGCGCCGTGTTTCTGCCCATCTTCTGAAAAAGGATGCAGCCAGTGCGGCTCAGGACGTGGAAAAAGCAATCTCCATGAAGCCGAATTCTCCTGACGCTTACTGTGACCGTGCGTACCTGAAAGCTTTGCAGGGTGATGCGAACGGAGCCCTCGTCGACCTGAACAAGGCGATATCCGTCAATCCGAAGTTTGCCAAAGCGCATCTCCAGAAAGGCCTCGCACTGCTGGACCAGAAGAATTTCGACGGGGCTCTGCAATGTTTCGACGAAGTACTCAGGCTGCAGCCGTCGAATGCGTCGGGACACTGCTACCGCGGCTACGCGATGACAGGCAGGGAAGACTATGCCACGGCCGTGAAGGACTTCACCAGAGCCATCGAGCTGAATCCGAAACTGGTGGTGGCCTATTCTGGTCGCAACATCGCTTACAAAAAACAGGGACTGACTCGAGAAGCGTCAACCGACATGGCGAAGGTTCGGGAACTGGCACCTGAAACCGACAAGAAAAAGAAGAAAGACGACAAGGACAAAAAGGAGGAAGAAACCCCGAAGTTTGTCGTCAAATCGAAGCCCGTGGACCCGAACAAACGCAGGGAGATGCTGAAGTCGGCAGCGGAGATCGATCGACTGGTCACTGCGAACTACGCCAGAACCGGAACAAAGCCCAACGAAAAAACGTCTGATGCGCAGTTTCTGCGTCGTATCTATCTGGACATTACTGGAACCATTCCCACCTATACTCAGACTCGCAAATTTCTGACTTCTTCTGATCCATTGAAGCGATCGTTGCTGATTGATGAACTATTAAGCAGCGATGGCTACGCCAGCCACCACTACAACTACTGGGCCGATGTTCTGCGATACACGGACAGTCTCAACACGAATGTTCGAGGTGAACCCTACCGTCAGTGGATCAAGCAATCACTGGCCGAAAGCAAGCCGTGGGACAAGATGGTTCATGAAATGCTGACGGCTGAAGGTCTGATCTGGAAGAATCCGGCCAGCGGATATCTTCAGCGTGACTCGGGCATGCCGCTCGACAACATGAACAACAACGTGCGAATCTTTCTCGGCACCCGAATCGGGTGTGCACAATGCCACGACCATCCCTTTGATAAGTGGACTCAGAAAGAGTTCTATCAGATGGCGGCCTTCACCTATGGAACGCTGACCAGCACTCACGGCAACGACAAACGCTACTGGAACAGCAATCCCGATGATCGGCTGCAGGCCGAATACGCAGAAATTGAGCAGGAAGAAGAAGATCGCCGAAACAATTCGTACCGATTCGATCGCATCATCAGCATCAACATGATGATGGTGAATGACCAGATCGACCGAAAGATCAGTCTGCCGGCCGACTATCAGTACGACAATGCGAAGCCGGGTGATGTGATTGCCCCGAAAGCATTGTTTGGAAAAGATGCTGACATCAGGGCTGGCGAAGCCCCTCGCATGGCATTCGCACGCTGGGTCACATCAAAAGAAAATCCACGCTTCGCACTGACCATCGCCAATCGCCTCTGGAAACAGGCATTCGGAATCGGTCAGATTGAGCCGGTCGATGACATGATGGACTCAACGGTTGCGGAGAATCCGGAACTGATGACGTTCCTCGAATCCGAGATGAAGCGACTGAACTTCGACATGAAGGAGTTCCAGCGCATGCTGTTTCACACGGAAGTTTATCAGCGTCAATGCAGTGTGGATGAAGTGAATCCTGGTGACACCTATCACTTCCCCGGCCCTGTGCTGCGACGCATGACGGCCGAACAGGCATGGGATTCGTTCCTGACGCTGGCAGTGCCCGATGAATTCCGCGAACTGCCTGCCGACGTTCGAACCACCGCGCTGGGGATGGATCTGACAACCGTCAAAGCGCCAGATGTGCTTGCTGCTGACAACATGGCCAATACCGTGGACGGAGAACGCTCGAAGCGTGAAGCCAGATACACCTACAAAGGTGTGCTTCTTGCTCGTGCATCTGAACTGCCGTCTCCGGTTCCTGCAAGCCACTTCCTCCGCATGTTTGGCCAGTCGGATCGTGAATTGATTTCTGCGTCTTCCACCACCGGGTCTGTACCTCAGGTGCTGCTGATGTTCAATGGCCCGGTCTCGCACATGCTGCTGGAAAGCAA
>JBKDRW010000594.1:0-11973 GCA_046341255.1 Planctomycetota bacterium | reverse complement strand
CTCGCTGGCGCGTCGGGCTTGTAAGCAACAACTCCCAGTAACTTGATTCATGCCGCTCGCCTTATGTCCCCTCTCCCCCGCGAACGACTGGTGAAGCTCGGATGATTGGTCCGGGGGAGAGGGTTAGGGTGAGGGGGCTGTTGGGCAAAATGCGACCTGAAGAAGAACCCCTCAACCGGCCTTCGGCCACTTGATCGAATTATCTGCCATTCACTCACCCACACCGTTTCCCATTGACTCCTAATTCGAGACCGAGTGACGAGTAACTCGCTTCCCGAGTCACCATCCACTCGCCCCCGCTCGCCAAATAAATCGAGAGATCCGATCATGAACAACAAACATCAGACCTCCTTCTGCGGGCGAAGTCGGCGAACTTTTCTGAATGAACTTGGATTTGGGTTCGGCGGCATTGCTTTGAATGCGATGCTCAGTGCTGACGGCGTCGCAAAGACTTCCGATGGTCGTCTTGCGAAGCCCGATGGACGAAGTCATTTCGCTCCTCGCGCGAAGAATGTCATCTGGATCTTTCTGTCGGGCGGCGTGAGCCAGATGGAGACGTTCGATCCGAAGCCGCTTCTGAACGAACTCAGTGGCAAGACGTATGACGAGACTCGTCTGCCGAATCCTCAGAAGCAGCCGATGTTTCTGGAACGTTCACGCTCGGTCGTTGGCTTTGACCGAGAACTGCACTCGAAGATCTTTCCGTTGCAGGTCGGCTTCCGGAAGTATGGGAACGTTGGCCTGGAAGTCAGTGACTGGCTGCCGCACCTGGCGACCTGTGCCGATGATCTGGCAGTTGTGCGGTCGATGTGGACGACCGATAACGATCACGCGGCTGAGTTTCAGATGCATACCGGCCGACACAAACTGGACGCTCCGGAGCCGGTGATCGGATCGTGGCTCAGTTACGGACTGGGAAGTCTTAACGACAATCTGCCAAAGTTCGTCTTTCTCGGCGAGTTCAAAGATCCTCGCGTGAAGGAGAACTTTGATGCTCACTATCTTGGTCCAACTCACGGCGGCGTGCAGCTTCATCTTGATCCATCGAATCCACTGTCGTTCGGTCGTCGAGCTGCTGATGTCAGCGAAGTTGAACAACGCGCCGAGTTTGAGTTTCTTCAGAAACTGAATCGAATGACGGCGGAGCAGTTTCCTCAGGATGCTCAACTGCAGGCTCGTATCAACGCCTATGAATTGGCGTTTCGAATGCAGGCGTCGGTTCCTGAGGCTTTAAATCTCGCCGAGGAGACTCAGGAGACGCAGCAGTTGTATGGGATCGACAATCCAGCGACGGCAGTCTACGGACAACGCTGTCTGGCGGCTCGCCGGCTTGCCGAACGCGGAGTTCGATACTCGCTGGTGTATCTCAGCGACTACGGCGAATGGGATTCTCACAGCGAGCTTCAGAAGAATCATTCGCGATCGTGTGAGCGAATCGACAAACCCGTCGCCGGCCTGTTGAAAGATCTGAAACGACGAGGTCTGATGGAAGAGACCATCGTGGTGTTCACGACTGAGTTTGGTCGAACGCCGGGTGTCGAATATGGGATGTTCAACAAGTCCGCGACGGGTCGAGATCATCATCCGCACGGCTTTACGATCTGGCTTGCCGGAGCCGGGATCAAACCCGGCATCCACGGCGCGACAGATGAACTGGGCTTCCACGCCGTTGAGCATCCTCATTACGTCACGGATCTGCATGCCACAGTCTATCACCTGCTCGGCCTTGACCCCCACCGCCTCGAAATCCCCGGCCGCAAACGGCTTGATATGGACTACGGCTCGGTGATTCAGGAAGTGCTCGCATAGGAATTGAGCACGGCTGGTGAACTTCGCCGCTATCCGCAACTCCTTACGCCGACGGCGATCGATCTGGTCCTTCGCCAGTAAGCCGAGGTTGACGGATCGGCTTTGGTCAGACGTGATTTCGGACGCTGTTGTGCAGGGATAGGTCTTGGCACACTGACCAATTCAACGCTTTGCAAACCGGGAGTCAAAGCTCGATAGGCCTCCAGCCCATCGGACCAAGTGGTCAAGGTCGAGATAGACGGACAGTCCCAGTTTCCGGCCCCGTGCGTCGAAGAGGTCACAACGATAGTGGCAATGATGCAAATGGTTTGGGCCACCGGACGGGAAAATGCGGGGCGAATCAAGCTGGTCTGCGAGAGGAGTAATCACCACTCGAAGTCCAGTCTGTCCCGTGAGCCCCGCAACCCAAAGTACCTGATCGTCCGATGGGACGTCTGTGCAAAATATATCGCTCGCTTCACCTTCAACGGGATCGAGCACCGGCGCTGTGTGGAACGAATAGAACAGAGACTTGTGGCCACGAATATCTCGGGCCTGTACGACTCCGTCAGTATCAATCGACAGTGAGGTGATTCCTCGCGATAGTGAATACCATTCCGTGCTCGCTTCCAGGCGTTTCAGTTCACGCTGCGTGGTGACCACATATACCATCTGGAACGCATTCGGAGAAACAACATAGGACTTGACGTCATTGTGCAATACCGTCCAGTGATCGCGGCTCGTCAGCCGCTTCAGTTGTTTCTGCAAGTTGAGTACATACAGATTTCCTGTCGCCATCAGCGTGAATGAACTCACGCGACTGTCCAGAGTGGTCCATGTCGATCCACTCGAGAGTTTGCGAAGGAGTCCGCGACTGTTCAGGACATAGCCCACTCCATCCGAATTCATGGCAAAGGAACGCACATCGCGATCGAGTACCACAGCAGAGCCATCTCGCTGATAGTGTTTAAGTTGTTGCCCCTTCCAGCCGAACAGACTTCCATTGGGGGCCATCGAGATTTGCTTCACGCCAGTATCCAAAACGACAGGGGCTGTGGCCCGGGAACGCCACTGCAGGACCTGTCCATTTTCGAGCAGGGCGGAGATTGTCTGATCGGGCGCCTTCACAAACGATTGAACGGCTGTCGCCAGTGTCGTCCACTGCAGGCTTCCGGCAAGTTGATACCGCAGGTTACGGGACTCATCTAGAACGTACACAGTGCTGTCGTCGGTCACAGCATACTGAAAGACGCGAAACAGCGTTCGCCATGATGCTCCAGGAAGTAGACGCCACAGAATCAGTGGGCCCGGAGCTTTGCCAATCTTGTGATAGCCATCAAAGTCTCCACCGAGCCTATAGAGCGTGCCGTTCGACGCTTCGGTCAGAGATTGGGCCTTGTCGTAAATGTGATCGCCGTATTGGTCCAGCAGTGGATAGGGTCTGGCTGCCACGAGAGTCGGACTCGTGGTACCTCGCGCATCGTCAACTCGGTGCGGTGCAAAGACTGATGCATTCGTTCCTGGTTCGTAACGGTGCAGATGATTTCGATCGATGTACACCACAGCCATCGAATACCAATCCTCCTGCGTTTCGTAGTCGACGGTGCACTTGTACTGACACACGTGCATTTGCGCCAAACCGATGTTCGGGAAGTACCTCGGAGCGTCGATCGCATCATTGATCGGCTCAACGACGATTCGGACGTTATGAATTGGTGAATTCGGATCGAGGTCGATCCACGTGCCGTCGTCGTCCGGGAATCCTCGATCTCGGGACGTGATCGCCAAGGCTCTGACAACATCTGCTTCAGAAGGTGGGTCGACACAATAAAGATGATCTGCTGGCGGCAGAGGTAGATCAAGAGAGGGAGATGTGAGCGAAGCGTACCGAGCAAAGTTTCCGGGAGTGATCTGGTTTGAGATCTGATACACAGTCCCATTTTGATCCATGCCGAACGAATCCACATCTGTTCCCAGCAGCGTTCCCGCATATCCCGCCTGAGAGCGGTACAGCTCGCGCCGATCGTTCAGCCAATACACATCGCCGTTCGGAGAAATTCTGTATTCCAAAACGTCCTCCGCCAGTATCCGCAATTCGGTCGTGCCGGGGAATATCCGATAGATTCCGCGTTGTCCGGACACATTCGCAAAGATGTACTTCGTGCCGTCCGGGCCAATCGTCTCGGTTCCAATGGGAGGCGAACTGGCAGCGACTTTTTTGGAAGACGGAGACAATTTGACTGTCGCTCCGTCAGATGTGACGACTCCTCGGAAGTTGTACAGATCCGGCCCATTGGCAGTGTCATTGTCCGTAAACGTGCAGGCATTCAGAGTCGTCGTGCCAAGATCGTTGTAAACCGCCGCACCAGGGGAACCGGAATTGGCCTTGAATAGGCAGCTTTGAATCACCGCAGAGCCATTGGCGTGGATGGCTCCCCCATCAGCTGCAGAGTTATTGGCAAACGTGGTGCCAGCAATCTGCAGTCGGCCGTAGTAGTAGTCCCGCCGGTTGTACCTCATGAACGTATTTCCGACGTCATGATATATCCCACCACCGAAAAGTGCGTGATTGCCAGCGATGTGACAATCGGTCAGGGCGGCCGAGTCCTCGTTGTATATCCCGCCACCTGAAGATGCGCTGTTGTCAGTGAGGCGTGTGCGATTCAAAATGACCGAACCAGCCGCGTCGCCACCTCCCGCGTGGACGGAAATATTGCCAACGAGATTGAGAATTCCCCCACCGTCATTGGTCGCGGTGTTGTCGGCGATGGTCGATTGATCGAACGTCACCCATCCGCCAAAACCTGAGTATCCGCCGCCGTCATAGGCAACATTCCCGATGAGAGTGCATCGAGTGAGAGTTGCTCCAGAATAGTTAAGGTGAATACCGCCACCTCGGCCAACGGCTGAGTTTTCTGACAACACACAATCGACCAGACTGGCTGATCCTCCATACGCGTCACCGCCACCACCATGGATAGCTCCGCCATCGAAGGCGCGATTCTTCGTCAACGTGCTGCCCGTAAGATTGGCCTGTCCATAATTAATGAGTGCTCCACCCAGACGGGACTCGTTCATCGAGAATGTGCTGCCGCTCACGTTCAACGTGCCAAAGTTAAAAACCGCCCCGCCCGCCACATGTGCGTAGCACTCGGTGATTGTGCAATTTTTCAACGTGACAGTCGCCCCGTTGCTGACGTAAAGGGATCCTCCCTCGCTGTCACTGGCCCCCCCTTTTATCGTCATTCCTTCGAGCGTCAGGGCAGCTCCGGTCTGTACCAGAAAAAGCCGCAAATCGCCCTTCCGCCCCGGACCCGCGAGTGTAATTCCTTCCGTCGCCGGACCGCGGATCGTTACGGCTCGACTGATCGCCAGAGCTGTGTTCCCCTCAACGACGTTCCCAATCTGAGACAGCCGCAACATGGCTGGGCCACGCTGGGTTAGACTTCGGGCAAATTGAATCGTATCGTTGACACCCAGTTTTCCGGAAATCTGCCTCTGTTCCGCTGCCGTTAAGGGATGATCGGCCGATTGTTTCTGACCGTTGACAATGTTGATCGCCTCACGCAAAGTCAAAACTGTGTCCCGCTGCGTATTGTCGGCGAGACTGTTGACAACCAGAGACGCAAGCAGCTGACGATTATGGAGCCGTTCCACAATACCGGAAATGGCGGCACTACACGAACTGAGACGATTTGACGCACGCTTTCGTCGTTGACAGCCAAATCCGCACACTCTGCGCTTTATTTGTCCTGGGCTGCATCGTGCCCTTATCGTCTTCAGAATGTCGCGTATCATTGTGTCCCCGTGACCGACAGACCCTGCAAATGCTTGGAAAGATCCATATGACAGAACCTGTGCAACCGATGTACCAGGCTTTTCTGAACACCAGCAATCCCGACAGGAAACACCTCGGCGAGGCTTTGCTTTCGCACCCGAACATACGGCATGCAGGGCCGTTGGGGCAGTTAACCGAATGATCAACATCGTCCGCTGGGTGATAAGTTCGATTCATGAGGGCAGGAAAGCAACCTCGTCAATCCAGACGATTGACGAATCATCGCCAATGGCCTCGGGCCGTGTTGTCCAGAATGCGGTGCTCCTCGAGCAGGTGTGCCTCATAAAACGTGCTTTAAAGTCGGTGCCGAACAGTCGAGTTGCTGTGCAGGGGCCGTTGCGTCCAATAGTCTTCAAAGCAACAGTCGTCCCGTTGGCGTCGCGTCAAACTGAGTTTGACGAGGCTCATGCAGCATCGAGTCAATAACTTATCCGAGGTCCAACCGATTGTGAATGGCGAGCGGTTGGTGTGAGCGAATCGGTATGCGATTCTACCGGCCGGTTGACACTGTTCACACCGGGCCGCTCGCCGATCGGATATCTTTTCTTTGCCGCTGCCTGAGGACTCATAGGGCACTAAGGAACAAACTCATGCAACGACGGACAGCGATGAAGGTCTTTTCCACGATCGCGATACTGGCTGGGTCTTTGGTTTATGGCGATGAGGTTGATCTGGGTTCGGTCGTTGAACGACATCAGATGATTCCAATGCGAGACGGCACGCATCTGTCGTCGTACTTGTATTTTCCAGCGGGGAGCGGGCCGTGGCCTGTGCTGTTCGAACAGCGATATGTCGACATTCGAGGTGCGGGGACTCGACGGGCGGCGGCGAAACTGGCCCAGGCGGGGTTTGTTGTGGCGATGGTGAATTTTCGAGGCACGCACCAGTCCGAGGGCACATGGGTTGGTTATCGAGCACTGGGCTGGGGAGAACTGCAGGATGGCTACGACACGTGCGAATGGCTGGGAACTCAGTCATGGAGCACCGGCAAAGTCGGGACGTTTGGAAGTTCTCAGGCGGGCTATGCCCAGAACTTTCTGGCGGTGACTCAACCGCCACATCTGATGGCTCAGTACATGGTTGATACCGGGTTGAGTCTGTTTCACGAAGGATATCGGATCGGAGGCACGACGCGACCGGATCGGTTCCGTTCGCTGGCACAGAACTGCCGGAACCCTGCTGACAACGATCGGCTTCTCGACGAGTGGTTTCGTCATCCTCATTTTGATGACTACTGGAAGGACGAAGATTGTTCCCAGCACTTTCCGAAGATGAACGTCCCCTGTTTCACCATCGGTAGCTGGTACGATTTCATGAATCAGGGCTCGATCGCCAGTTTCCAGGGACGAACTCAACACGGTGGCCCGAATTCTCGACCGAATCAGCAGTTGGTCATTGGTCCGTGGCTGCATGGTCGATTGAACAAGGGCACAAAAGTTGGTGAGCTGACTTATCCCGATTCAGCAGCGTGGCCCGAACATGATCACATGGTGCGATGGTTCAATTACTGGCTGAAGGGAATCGACACGGGCGTTCAGAAAGAACCCGCTGTGCGATATTACGTGATGGGAGCGCTCGGTGAAGACAAGGCTCCGGGCAACGTCTGGCGGTCGGCTACCGCGTTTCCTCCTGAAGCCGAGTCGAAACCAATTTATCTGGCGAAAGATGGAAGCCTGCAGGAAAACCTTCCTTCTGCTGATGGTGGTTCGACCAGTTTTCTCAGCGACCCGCGGCATCCGATGGAAATCCCCGGCACATCTTTTCCCGGAGCCGCTGATGCTCGTCCGTTTGAGCAACAGGCAGAAGTCCGTACGTTTACTTCGGACGTGCTCACGAACCCGGTGGAATGGACCGGACGAATTCGAGCGAATCTGTTTTTGTCATCGACGGCTCCGGACACCGATGTGATCGTTCGGGTGTCTGATGTTTATCCGGATGGCCGCTCGATCCTGATCGTGGATTATCCTCAGCGAGTCCGATACCGGGAAGGATTTGATCACGAAACGCTGATGACTCCCGGCGAGATCGTGCCGGTATCATTCGACGTGGGCTGGATCAGTCAGATCTTCAACGCTGGGCATCGGATTCGTGTCGCCATTTCCAGCACCGGAGCACCGTTGTACGAGCCCAATCCTCAGAACGGCAAACCCGCAACGATTGAGTTCCCTGCAGATGCTGTGACCGCGACGAACACAATTCATCACAACCAGCAGTATCCGTCTCATATCATTGCTCCGGTGCATCAGCCACAACCGTAGTGCACGTTGCAAAACGAGGACTGGCAACAGGTAAAGTGCCACAAGGCAAGCCAAATTAATCGCTGCCTAGTTTTCGCCATGCTTCAGGCAGGGTTGTCAGCAGGTCCGATGCCATCATGGCTCGTTGAGTCATTCGTTGGGCGGCGATGTCGCCCGCAAGTCCGTGAGCATGCACGGCAAGAGCAGTGGCTTCGAATGCGGGGATTCCCTGACCCAGAAGTGATGCGACGATGCCGGTCAGTACGTCGCCACTGCCTCCGGTAGCCATGCCGGAGTTGCCAGTCGAGTTTCGATACATCCGAAAACCATCCGTGACGATTGTGCCCGGTCCCTTCAGGACGACAATCAACGTGTGCTCTGCTGCGAATTCCTGCGCGATCTCGTCGCGATGCTGTTCGATGTCTGCAATCGACCGGCCGGTCAGCCGTGAAAATTCACCGAGATGTGGAGTGATGACAAGATTCTGTAGCCGCGTTCCGTTGAGGAGTTTATGCTCAGCCGCCACATTCAATGCATCTGCATCGACGACAATCGGACATCGAGCAAACTCAAGAACACCACGTACCAACTGCACGGCTCCCGGAAGTTGACCAAGACCCGGACCGATCGCAATTGCATCGCGATCGTGGATGATCTCTCTCACAAAGTCCGTTCGCTGTGGCAAGAGACCGGTTTGGAATTCGTCGAGCAGTCCGATCGTCATCACACACGGCTCGAATGCCGCGACGATTGGCAAAATAGTCCTCGGCACCGCTGCTGTCACGAGGCCCGACCCGGATCTCAACGCCGCCACCGACGACAAACACACCGCGCCGCTCATGCCATAAGAGCCGCCGATGACCAGCACTTTGCCAAACGTTCCCTTGTGCCCATCGGCTGGTCGCAATGGCACGGATGGTAATGTGAAGGGAACAATGTCTTTGGATGCTGCCATTCGAGTGCTTCGACGGGCCGGAATGCCCGAAACTGCTCGTCCCATATTCAAAGTACGTTTCTGGAAGTCAGTACATCGCCACTGTTCATATACCAGTTCAATGTGTCGACGTATGCACTGATTGATCCTTCCCCACCGTAAAAAACTTCGCAACCAATAGGTCAAATGGACCAAAACAACAGAATGACGGGCTTGCAATCAGATTGCACGCCGTCGACCGTCCCTTCATTCATTTTTCGTCATACCCGGAAAAATCAGCAAAATCACGCTATCCAGAAGGAAATCGGCAATTAGTATGGGCCACATCGCGTTCATCCGGGATGAACGAGCATGGCCCCCCCCCCACTCACCCAAAGCCACGTTTAGAGGTCTTCGATGCCGAAGTTCATCTCCCTGAAGAGTTTCGTCAATCAATGCCTTGGCACATCGCTCTCGAGCAGAACCTGTCGAAGGCGTAAGCTGACGAAGGGGGGGGCATGTGGCGGGATTGGAGAGACTTGAAGAGCGTGTTCTGCTGGACGGAACGGGTACTAACAGTCAGGTCAATGTCGCAACAGAACTCGCGAATGCAACGGCTGCAGCCACAAGTGCGGGACAGGCATTCGACGCGGCATTGTCTGGTGGTCAAGCCGCTTCCGCTGGGCTGCATGCAACGTTTGCCACCGCGACCGCACAAACGCAGGCGACGTTGAATTCTGCTGTACAGGGTGCAACAACACCTCTTCAGTCTTCAGTTAACGGATGGGAGTCCGCGTTTACCAGCGGCATGCAGGGCGTACAGCAAACAAAACAAACCTCTGATGCGACGAATGCAGCGACTCTCACTGGCTCGGCAGCGCAGTTATCAGCAACTCACACTTCTTCAATTGCCAGTGCGAATGCGGCTATGACCAGCACCGTATCTGCGGCCAATGGGACGTATGATACCACGGTAACAAGTATCAACGCGACCCTTGACGCGGCCACGAACAGTGCCACAGCGGCATGCAACGCCGCGTTTGATGCGGTCGAAGCTGCGTTTCAGTCTGGTGTGGATGCTGCCCAGGCCGTCTTTACGGCCGCATCAAACGCGGCCTCGGCGGCCTATACCGCGACATGGACGACAGCATCGAATGCATATGACGTTGCGGTAGGGAACGGCCCAACCGGTGCCGGTGGAATTCGAACAGCAGCCATCGCATCGGCGACCTCAGCTCGCGATAGCGCACTGGCCGCGAATCCTTCAGCCGTCTATGACGCAACGGCCCTCGCCAACGACCCAGGCGTCATCAGTGCCAAGCAAGCGGCCGATGCTCAGTTTGAGGGTGTTGTTAACTCCTCCAATACCGCGTTTGACGCAGCACAATCCGGAATCATCGCCAGCTACAATAGCGCCGTTGCGGCTGCAGAGGCGGTCTATTCGCAGGCGATCACAGCCGCAACTGCCGTCCGAACTGCGGCCGAGACCGCGGCACAGGCAGCGTACGGTCAATCTGTTCAGAACGCCGCTGCGGCATACTCAAGCACACTTGCAGGATTGCAGGCAACGTACGACTCGGCTGCAGCCGAAGCACAAAATAACTACACGTCCGCAGCACAGGCTGCCCAAAGTACCTTTGACGCTTCACTTGCGAGTGCCACAAGCACCTTCGACAGCGCTGTTGCTGCCGCCGAATCCGCCTTTGTTGTGGCCACGACTCCTATCAATCAGGCCCACTCAGCCGCCGTTGCGGCGCTCCTCGCGACTTACCAGCAAAACCTGTCGCTGTCGGCATCGCAGTATCAGGCGGACGTGCAGCCTGCAGTCGTTGCTCATACGGCCAGTGTTGCTGCGGCCAACAACAGCTATAACACTGCGGTTGCTGGATTTCAACAGACGAAGAGCAACGCAGATGCTGCTTCTTCCGCGGCCTATCAAAAGCGAGTGGAAGATGCAGCCAAAGATTACAATGCTGCGGCAAATGCTTATTGGATGTCCATGACCGGTGCCATGATGGGCATGATGGGGATGGGCGATCCAACCATCCTGTATAACGCCGCCAAACAATATGCCATCGATGTAGCCTTTGCCGGTGTTGCCAAGACCGCAGCGGATGGGGCATCTTCTGTCGCCTTCGTTTCCAGTGAACGCCCGGCGGATACAACGCGTGATCAGGCAGTCAACACTGCTGATAACACATTGGCGGTTGCACGAGCAAATGCGGGGAAGGCTCAGGCGATTCGAGACGCGGACTTCAAAGACAGTTACCTCAAGGCGCTGGCCGCCGAGAACGCACAGCATCAAATCATCATCAATGGTTACCGAGCGATTGCTGAAGTCGCCAAGGCTGGTGCAAAACAAGTCTTTGACAAAGCCGTCAACGAAGCCGAAGCGACAAAAGCCCACGCACTTGCAGCCGCAGACCAGACGCGATCCATTGCGATGGTCAATGCAAGTGTTGCTTACATCAATGGTGACATCGCGGCTTCGCTGACCAAAGCGAATGCTGTTACAGACGCGGAGGAAACTCTGACGAACGCACTTGCGCAAGCAGAAGGGACGTTCCTCATCAGTAGTGCATCGGCAGCAACGCAGGAATCAAAGGCCATCAACGCAGCCGGTGCCCAGGCAGTCATCTCCATTGGTCAACAGGCTGTGAGTGTTCTGTCGACAATTAATGGCGCCGCAGTCTCTGCAGCAAACGCAGTGGCGAGTGCCACGTTTTCGGCCGCGACAGCCAGTCCGTCAACGTCGGCTGCAACGTTGAACGCAGCGAACGCGTGGCAACAGTATTCGATGGATACAGCCACGGCGGATTCAGCAGCGGGAAGTGCTGAAATCTCTGCACTGGTGTCATTTGCGACAACTGTCGTCAACGCGGCAAAGGCCCAGGCCGATGCAATGGCCGACGCAGCAGAGGCACGTGTCGTGACAGAAGTCGGACATGCTCTGACGGCGACAGCCGATGAAGCGGCGGCAGCAACGACAGCCGCGAAGGCGGTGGCCTCCGCCCAAGCCGCCGCAGCGACAGCGATGGTGGCCGCCGGGCAGGTTCTTGCAATCGCCGCGATTGGTGCTGGAAAGGTGTTTGCGGATGCCAACATTGACGCCTCATTGACAGCGTCAAACGGGACAGTCGATGCGGTTCACACGTATGTGGTGGCGTCGATCAGCGTCAACCTCATCGCGTCAACCG
>JBKDRW010000593.1:0-2836 GCA_046341255.1 Planctomycetota bacterium | reverse complement strand
GCTTCATGCTGCGCGGATCATAACGCCGCTCACCGCGACGACATTATCGAGGCAACTCCCACCAGTCGTCCGCAGCCTCAGTTCCATTTCCAACGACAATCACTCTATTCAATCACACCCAGCTACTGGCGTGCCGAACAGGATTGTGAATGTCCCCTTTAACGCCCCTTTAGCGACTCTCGTTTAGCGACTCGCTTATGCCACGCACAAGGCTCATTGCTTGATGGGTTACACTGTGAATATCGCTTCAGTACTCCATGGCGAGGCAGAACCTGAAGTGCTGATTGCTCTGACCCAGGCTCGATATGTGCCTGTCGCAAGCGAGGTTGTCGGCGTGAACGTCGTCGTCATCAGATCCACCAGATAGATCACACGTTGAGTGTTCTGATAGTTGTTCACCCAGATCTCATAGCGTCCTGCCCCGTCGACTGTTTGCCATGTGAATACGGGCCTGCGCGTTGTCTGAACGCCAATCGGCGAGGTGATGTTCGTGCGTCCTCCAATATAGACGTCGGCCGGGGCCGACCACAAACTGTTCACATTCTGGGCACTTCGCGCCTGAACCCACCAGCGATATGGGCCATCAGGCAGGGATGTCGGTGGTGTCCAGTTTGAGGAGGTAATGCCTTTCGGATAAAACGTCGTAGCGCCAGTATTCAGATTTTTGACGAATACATCGTACTGAACAGCACCCACCACCGAGTTCCAGACAAAAACAGGTCGTCGATTGAACGTTGAGGCTCCGGGTGCGGTTACGCTGGGGGCTGGAACAGTATTAAAGTCCACAGCGGCGGACCACGATGACGTGTTGCCGGAAGCGTCAATGCCCCGGACCCATGCTCGATACTTTCCGATGGGCAAGTCTGTCGTGTGGATCCACGACGTCCCGGACACGTTCGAATTTCGCAAAAATTGACTCTGGCCTGTTGACAGATTATTCAGCCATACGTCGTACTTTACGGCACCAGAAAGCGGGTTCCATTTCACAATGGGACGCGAAGTATTCTGCTGCATTGCCATCGCCTGCAAAATCACTGGCGGAGCGACCCGAAAATTGGCGACTTTGGACCACCGCGAGGGAACCCCGGCAGAATCGATTCCACGAACCCACGCACTGTAGTTGGCGAGCGGCAAATCAAAGGAACTGACGTACGAGATTGAACTCAGGTTCTGTTCTCGGATGAATTGTCCCTCGCCGGTTGTGAGATTATTGATCCAAAGGTCGTAACGGACTGCCGTCGTGATCGGTGTCCATGAAATGACGGGTCGTGGACTTGTCTGAACTGATGGTATTGCGAGAAATGAAGATTGTTCATTTGTAATTCCACTGGAGTTGCCGGCGAACTTCAGGCCATCATAAAACGCTCGAAAACCATAATCCCACGTATCCTGATGAATTTCCAGTTCCGTAACGTTCGACAGGTCGAAGAATCCTTCCGTAGAAACCTGAAAATTTTCGTTGCCAGCAAACGGAGCTACGATCCTGGCCCATGCCCGATTTGGCATCAACTGTCGTGTTGGAGTCAGTGTCAACTTTCCTCCAGGACTTTTCATGAGAATAATCGGTTGATTGCCCTGCCACCCGATCGGTGTATTGTTGTCACCATAACACCAGTACTCCACATGACGGCGATTTCGTAAGTCCCATCCGCCAGCCGGTGCTGTAAGGCGAACGCCAGTATCGAATCCACTCTGAGTTTCGAAGAGTAGAGACTGAGTTCCCACCTGAACTCGTGTGGTATCCAGGACGACCGTAGCAGAAGCGTTATCCGACGCAAATGTTGACCAGCCAACGAGGTTTCCTTCTGTCAGATCGTCATTTTCAACAATCGTAAGGTCATCAAGTCGGATCGTAGCCGGAGTGGATGTCGGTCCGACGAGTTGGAATCGGAATTCACCGATTCTCCCACGGTAAGTGGTTAGATCGATTGACTCCTCGATGAATCCGGCTCCAACTGAACCTTCAAGACTACGGCGACCAATGGTCTCCCCGTCGAATGTCACAACCAACTCGTCCGCTGGTCCGGCATTCACAACTTCGTATCGGAAGGTCAGGTCATCCGCCGCATCACTCAGCGAAATCAATTCTGCAAAACGCGTCTCATTTGTCTGGGTCAACTGGAGTGCGGGGTTTCCGTTGATCGTTACCAGTTGGTAATCCCCGCTGACGTCAAGGCTGGAGTCAATTCCGAAACCTGGCAAAGAGGCAACCTTCAGTATGGTATCCGCCAGTTCGTCCCCAAACGTCGGGATCGTACCGATCTCAGCCAACATCGCACGAACTGATCCAGCCTTATCAAAAGTACCATCGACGAAGCCGAACGAAGTGCCAGCAACCGACCATTCTCCGCCACCCCCGTTACTTCGCGGCGTCTGGGCTTGCCTTCCAGCATTCGAAGCGTTCATTAGAACATCGTACGGATTTAGCGACTGCCTTGGGCCGATGCCATCAAAGAAATAGAGATCGCTGATCGTCAGGTGATTCGATGGGCTTCCTTCGCCAAGGATCACAGGATTTTCAAAGCCTGGTCGCGTGGGAGCCCTCAGATCTCCAAAGTAATTAATAAAATCCTCAGTCAACGGAATGTTGATCGGTCTTCCAAGCTTAGATGACAGAATCGATTCGACCAATTCTTCGTATGGTGATCCAAAGGCGGTCACCAGTCCTTGTTGAACGCGATAGTTGATTTGGTTTGTTGCACCCATCATCCCAACTGTGTTCACGATGTCGATGTCAGGGAGTAGGTTCGCCGGAAACCTCAGTGGTGAATTAGATGAGACTCCGTCTGCATCGGTCGGCCAATCTGTCGAAAAACCATCGAGGGCCGTATACCAA
>JBKDRW010000592.1:0-4385 GCA_046341255.1 Planctomycetota bacterium | reverse complement strand
GGACAGCAGGTGAATCTCTTTTATCGGGGTGAATTTGTAACCCGATGCAAAATCGCCTTGCCTGGAGAACACAACCGCCGGAACTGGCTTGCGGCACTTGTCGGAGCCGTGACATGCGGAGTCGATCTGGAGACCGCTGTTGCCGCGGCATCCTCATTTCAGGGTATGCGTCGCCGGTTTGAGTACCGTGGTTATTGGAATCAGACGCACTGGATCGATGATTATGCTCATCACCCCACGGCGATTCGAGAAACACTGAAGACCACACGGGCGACGTTCCCGACGTCTCGGGTCATCGCGATCGTTGAACCTCATCAGATCTCTCGCACGGAGCATTTGTTTTCAGACTACGTCGAAAGTCTGACATCCGCCGACGAAGTTCTCCTCTTGCCGGTGCTTCCGGCAAGGGAAAACGCGAGTCTGGCTGATTGTCTGAGGCTTTCCGCCCGTCTGGTTCGGAAGATCTCTGAATCGGGAGGTCGCGCGATGCTGGCGGCGAATCTTGACCAGGTGCTGGGAAGATTAGACCATGCGGTTCGTCCCGAAGACGTCGTTATTACCATGGGAGCAGGCAGGACACATACCATTCATGACGAAATCCATCGAAGACTTCAGCGAAATTCTGCGGCGTAATGAGCCCATGGCTCAGCATACGTGGCTCAGGCTCGGCGGACCGGCTCAGTATTTCCTGACGCCTCGGTCTGAAGATGAACTGATGAGCGTCATCGGAACGTGTCGCAGCCAGAACATTCCCATTCACATTATCGGCTCGGGCTCGAATCTGCTCGTCCGTGACGAAGGCGTCATGGGCGCAGTCATTCGCGTTGTGGAGCCGCTGTTGTCTTCGATCAGCGTTGATGGCACTTCATTGACGGCCGGAGCCGGCACATTGCTGTCGCATGTTGTCGCTGAAGCAGTCCGTTCGGGGCTCGGAGGAGTCGAACATCTCGTTGGCATTCCCGGGACGATTGCCGGTGCGGTTGTCGGTAACAGTGGCGGACGAACGGGCGACATCGGTCAACTTGTGACCAGCGTGCAGGTGCTGACCCAGGACGGTCAGGTGACCACCCGACATGGCGATGAATTATCATTTTCATATCGCCGCAGCAGCATTCAGGATTTGCTGGTCTTAAGTGCCACGCTGCAATTGATGAAGGATGATTCCGAAGAACTGACTCGTCGGATGCGCAAGAACTGGATCATGAAGAGATCAACTCAGCCTCTGGCCGACCAGTCGGCGGGCTGCATCTTTCGCAATCCTCGCGGACTGAGTGCCGGCGCCCTGATCGAACAGTGCGGACTCAAAGGATTGACGGTTGGCAAAGCTCGTGTCAGTGAACGACATGCCAACTTTATTGTGACCGAAGCCGGCGTCACCAGTCGCGATGTGGAGCAATTGATCAGCCGAATTCAGAAAGCTGTAGCGGAAAAATTTGCAGTGGATCTGGAACTTGAGATCAAAGTCTGGTGACAAACGATTGAAAAATGACAGACAACTGCGAACTCTCCGAGTCGGCACCCGTTTTTCCTGCGGACCACCATTTGGCAGTGAAACGGAGTTGGCGGTGATCAGGCCGTTCGTGGTCCAAAGCTTCTTTCTGACAGCCATCAACGTACTTTCCCGCTGATCTGTCGCGGCACCTGGTTGCGGACCGAATGTCACAACTGTCTCCGGAATTCTGTGCCTCGCGGATCTGCCGTCATCTGGCAACATGACGAAACCCGCCCGTCGAGGCCTGACTGCCTTTTTTCCAAATCACCTGACATAGGCTTTCGGCTGCTCGTTTTGGCCGACCGAGCCACCATCTTTCATTTCGTGCGAGTGGGTTTTCCTTATTGGTTCGCAGACACAACCGGCTTCATTTTTCCGGAGTCGGAGCAGCGGGTAAGCGTCAACATGATGAACAGACCCTTGCGAATCGCAGTTCTGCTTGGCGGTAATTCTGCCGAACGTGATGTCAGTCTTGAAAGTGGACGAAACGTTGCGGAGGCTCTTCAGCATCGAGGACATAAGATCGTTCGACTGGATCCGAGTCTGGAAAGGCTTGATTCGCTCAGAGGCCAGGTCGACGCCATCCTGCCAATGCTGCATGGCACTGGCGCTGAGGATGGTTCACTGCAAAGGCAACTTGAGCATCTTCAGATCCCGTGGCTGGGCAGTTCGTCAGAAGCCTCCGCATTAACATTTAACAAAGTTGCGACTCGACGCCGACTCCAGTCATGCGGACTGCCGGTGCCGCCGGGAATGGCGTTCCATCGCACTGCCCCGGTGTCCAGCATTGAGGATCAGATCCTGCCGCTTGGTTCACCCGTCGTTATCAAACCAGCGTCTCAGGGTTCCAGCGTCGGAGTGTCGATTGTCTGCCGCAGGGACGACGTGACCACTGCAGTCAGCGAAGCACTGCGATGGGGGGATGTTGTTCTGATCGAACAATTCATCACCGGACGAGAACTCACAGTGCCGGTAATCGAAGGGAAAGCGTTTCCACCAGTGGAGATCATCCCATCGAGGCCATGGTATGACTACGCGGCCAAGTACACGGACGATGCAACTCAATATGTTGTGAATCCCTCAAATGTGCCGCAGGACATGTCGGACGCCGTCATTGAAGCCTGTCGAGTCTGCGGAGTCACGGGAATCAGCCGCACAGACTTGCGACTCGACGAACAAGGTCGCTTCTGGATTCTCGAAATCAACACGATCCCCGGCATGACCTCGCACAGCCTCGTCCCGATGTCCGCCGCGGCACTCGGATTATCGATTGGTGAACTTTGCGAATCTCTGCTGCTGAACCTGCTGCTCAAGAAATCACGAGGCAGGCCAGACGACACATGCAAAGGCTGAGACAATCCGTTGTGATTGCATGAGTGATTGTCCAGTTTCAATCGCTTCATCCGGCTCAGCGATCAGCGGCATACAGATTCCACCTGTCCGCATCGCATGATTTTCGACATCAATCGCTCGAACCATGCTCGAGAACCACCGTTTTTCCACCCTGCCCTGAAGAGATGCCAAAGACAAGATACTCGGCATCAGATTCACCACGATTGATCATCTGATGGGGCTCTCGAGCCTCCACAATCACGGTATCCCCGCTCTTCATCTCGACAGTCTGACCTCCGCATCGCATCTCAACCTCGCCCGACAAGAGTACGAAGACTTCCTGCATGTCTTCATGGTAATGCAGTTGAAATGACGACCCCCGTGGAAGGCGAGCCCAGTTCACCATCTGCACCTGCCCGAACTGCAGATCGTCTCGAGTCGCGATCACCCGTTTTAATACACCTGGCCTTCGTGGATCCTCATGAGATGCCGGAACAAAACCGCTGGCTGTTGACAGGATGAATTTCATGACAGGTTCATAACGAGGGAAGCGTTGGGCAGTGATCTGATATCCGGCGGAACCGGGCGAGGGTGTTATGCAAGGATTTCCTCAATCAGTTTTCCATGGACGTCGGTCAGCCGGAAATCACGTCCGGCGTGGTGGTATGTCAATCTTTCATGATTGAGACCCATACAGTGCAGCAAAGTGGCCTGAAGATCATAAATATGCACCGGTTTTTCTGTGATGTGAAATCCAAAGTCATCTGTTGCCCCCAGAGTCATCCCGGGCCGAATTCCTCCACCCGCAAGCCACATGGTGAACGCCTGCGGATGATGATCGCGCCCCTGAGCACGTCCGAGAGCGGCATTCGATTCGACCATCGGCGTTCGACCAAATTCGCCTCCCCACAGCACCAGCGTATCCTTCAACAAACCACGCTGTTTCAGATCCGTCACCAGCGCGGCACTGGCCTGGTCAGTCGCTTTGCAGTTATTGGAGACGTTTCCTTTCACATTGCTGTGAGCATCCCAGCCGCTGTGAAAAATTGTGACACATCGGACTCCGCGTTCCACCATACGTCTGGCCAGCAGACACGCGCGGGCGAACGATGGTTTTTGAGGATCGCATCCGTAGGCATCGAGGGTCTCTTTGGTCTCTGTGCCGAAATCCAGTAAAGCCGGTGCTGACATCTGCAGACGGGCGGCCATTTCAAACGCAGCGATCCGCGTCGAGATTTCCGGATCACGAAGCTGCTCCAGTCGATGCTCATTCATTTTCTGAATCAGTTCGAAGGTGCTTCGCTGAACATCGCCGGGAATTCCCGGCGGAGTCTCCACGTTCAGGATGGGCGCCCCCTGGCTTCGAAACTGCACTCCGGTGTAAACCGTCGGCAAAAATCCACTTGACCACAATGAAGATCCACCGCTGATCCCATCACCGGTGCTCATCACGACAAACGATGGCAGTTCTTTTGTTTCTGAGCCAAGCCCATAAAGCAACCACGAACCCAGACCGGGCCTGCCCGGCTGCGAGAATCCGGTGTTCATCAGCAAATGAGCC
>JBKDRW010000591.1:0-20701 GCA_046341255.1 Planctomycetota bacterium | reverse complement strand
CATTGCGATACAGCACATCGTTGTGGTTTGTGCCGGAAAAGATCGTCAGGGTTTTGGCCTTTCCGCAGGAAGATTGAGCGGGAGCTGTTTCATGCAGTTTCCTCGCCAGCGACAACGGAACGATCGTGTCGACATCACCATGAAACTGCAGGATCGGGCATGTGACATTCAAGATGTGACGATCCGACGGATACCGGTCGAAAAGGAAGAATCTGACGGGCAGCCATGGATAGTGACAGCATGCGGCATCAACCATGGACGAAAACGTCGCAACCAGAACCAGACCGCATGGCTGCTCGTTCGCAGTGCAGCGATCTGCTGCCAGCTGAACACCGACGCCACCTCCCAGTGATTCACCGACAATCACAATCTGGTCGGGACGATATTTCAGTTCCCTGGTGGCATGTCGCCACGCAGCCTGAGCATCGGAGATCAGATTCTTTTCGGAAGGGCTGCCCCCAGAGTCTCCGTAGCCATGGTAGTCCATTGCCAGCACGTCGGCCTTCAGTGAATGAGCAAGCAGGTACCAGTTTTCCCGATGAGCCCGATGACCGCCGTTTCCATGAAACAGCAGAATCAGTCGGTCCGAAGGGACCTCCGCCATTTTCAGGTGCCATCCGCGAATTGTGACGCCATCACTGGTTTTCAGGTCCACATCCGTTGCCGCATGGAACGATTGTTCAAGTCCCGGAAAAAGTGCCGCATCGAGCGAACCAGCGCGTCCTGCCGGATACATCAGTTTCCGCTGGAAGAAGGTGACCAGTGCCAGAATGATGAGATAGAAAACGAGTCCTCGCCAGATCAGATACATGGGGCGCATTCTCCAGGTTCGAATCGGTTGAGGATTCGCGAGGTTTGGCTCTGACAGAACTGTGTCATTTGGCAATCTGCACCTTCTGGTAACACAACCGGATTCGATCACCCGTCAGATAAAGTTCTTCCAGCAGGTGTGGAATTTCCGGAGCATAATCCACCGACATTCGGGTGCGAACAAAATCGATCCGAATGGGCTTCGAGAGATCGATGTTCGGGACATCGGGCGAGAGAAAAACGGTCAATCCCGCCGGGGCTGTATTGACGATCAGGTGATTGCGTTCCGTGGTTCGGGCCGTCACCTCTGCGGGAATGAATTTCGACTCGTCGCCCTTCGTTGATTCATCCAGCCTCGCGAATTTTTCCGGCAGTGCGTCCAGTCTCAACCAGTGCCAGTCGAGATCCGTGCTGCGAAGAAGTTTCGCGGTAAATTTGTCAGCCAGACTTTTTCTGCGTTGCCTCTTCATCCATTCGAAGACATCGTCAAGTTCTTCCGGATACAGCGACACGCCTCGGAATGGATGCTTCACAAAAATCACATCGAAATAGCTTTCCGACTCGGCATCACGTTTGAACAGTCGGGCGGCGACTGGTCCGAACTGTTCGTACCAACCAGCCTGTGAATCGCCGACGACGACGTACCACGGCACTGAGATGGCATTTCCGACGGTGAATTGCAGATGACGTCGAGACACCCCACATACGGAAATCACACCCGCGAACAGATGGGGATGCGATGTGACGATGTCCATCGCAATTTCACCGCCCTGGGCATGCCCTGCGACAAAGACGGTGTCATCATCGATACAGAATCCTCGCTTCAGTTTTCGCATCAGAGCCAGCAACTGTCGATGTCGTTTTGCTGACGCATCGTATCGCAGCCCCGAAGGCTCGTTCCCGAGGTTCTGCTCACCGTCGTCCGGCTTCCAGAACGGGACCGCGACAATGAAGCCGGAGCGCTCTGCGGATGCCCTCCAATGGGCCAGGTAGTCAGCCATCGTTCCGAATTCGGGTGGGAACGCAATGACGATGGGATAAGTCCGGGTTTCGTGATATTCAGGCGGCACGAGGCCGATACACCCGGCCGATTCCTCCGTTGCTTCCAGTTGAAACTCGCCGTACTTGTTCGCTTCCGCCGAATTCATCAGGGAAATCGGCTGAATCGAAGGCAGATGCTGCACGATCGCGGCGACTCGATCAATCCCGACGCCTTCCAGCTTTCGAATGCGATCTGCAAGTTCTCTCCGATGATCCGATTCTTCAGGATCCGAATTCAGGTAGTCCAGAATCAGTTGCCTCGCTTCAAACAACGAGACCGTATCCGTCAGGCTTTTGACCGTTTCCTCGACTCCCATGAGCCAGCCGGACAATGCCGTGGCGAGCAACTCCTGCGATGATTCACGCCCATCATCTGCAGCCGCATTGTTGGCACGATCTGGCGCCAGCAACTCAAATGCAGCGAATCGATCAATCGTGTCGGGATCAACGTGGTCCACAACCAGTTGGCTGATCCGGCTGACTTCAGCGCGGACCTTGTCATCCTTCACATCACTTGTCAATGACGTGATTGCTGCCTTCACGGTGTTCATGCGACGAAAAATGTCGTCGTAGCCTGTGACCAGCTGGTTGATGCGAACGATGGTCTCCGGTGTGAGATCATTTCGGTCATGAATTCTGGCTCCGTTCGATGCCAGTTGATGCTGTCCGGCCGATTTCCGATCTTCAAGGGCTGATGTAATCTGTCGGGCAATCTGTTCTCGCAGAGATTGCTGGAATTCGATCTGCTCAGCGGCCACATCGGGGAAGTCTGCCGCCACCGTTTGCATCAGCCATGCAGCTTCGGCGAGTCGATCGGCACGGATCAGCATTCGAACAAGTTCGAGGCGGCGAATCGATTCGGTCTGGTAACCTTCAATCTTTGTGATGACCCCCAGCAGCGTTTCCGGGGGCAACGAATTCGTCGCAATCGAATAACTCCAGTCATGAGTCATCGAGGTGACTTCGGCAAACAGTTCATTGATGCTGGTAATAGCCGCTTCGATGTCCACCGAGCCGTTCGGTAGTCCAACGATCTTTCCTCTCGCAAGTCCGCTTTCATCAAAGGCCCCCAGAACGGGAAACCCCTGTGGCATCGGCTTGCGGGCCTGACGCTTCCGGGGCACTTTGAACGTCAGTGTCGGCCAAACTGCATTATCGAAGACCGGTTCCTTGCTGTTGCGAACATTGACGTAAATCTCTCTGGCGCCCTGATCAATGACGCGGAGCAGAAGTTTCTGGTCTGGACGCTCGACTTCGGACTGGCCAATTCGCTTCGGAGCCAGCGTTGAATCGGTTGAACACATGCCGCTGTAGGCCAGGCCGTTCGTCAGGGCAATCGTACCCGCACGTGGTCGTTCGCGCTGAACAAGCAGTCCGGCGTTGATAACGTCCGACGATCCCCAGATCGCCAGCAATCCCGCAGCACTCGACGCCAGGACTTCCCGACGAGTCATTGAGCTGCCGATAGCCTGCTCACAATGCTGCATGTCGGCCTCGGTTGAGAGCCCGGCAGTCGGTTCAATCTGCTCCCGTGTCTGGAATTCACATACATCAGTACGGGCTGCCGTGGACGCACTGACAGGATCTGATGCATCCGAGCGTTCAGATATGGTTTGCTGATTCACATCGGACTCCGTCACGATGAGCACCTGGAAAAAGCCTGAGATCTCGATACCAAAAACTGACAAACCGATCCCTCATCCTGTCAGCAGTCTATTGTCACGAGCGACTCAGGACATTCAGAGTCGAGACCCCGGTCGCAAAGAATGCTCGATCCGTCGGAATTCTGGCAATGCCATCCCCAAAATGCGAGCGTCGATGCTCAGACGCGAGGACGCCGGAATCCTGCCGCTCGATGGGAAAAGTCAGACTTCAGGAACAATCGCTCAGATCGGGAGCAATCTTTGACAATGATCAGATTCCTCCGGCATCACACTGACGGATTTCTCCCTTGTCCGCGTTCCCGGACCCCGGATTTTCGAACGAATATCGGGCCGAGTCGTGGTTTGCATGCAGGTCAACTGAATGAGACCTGAATGGCCGTGTTTTCGTTCTGGCTCGCGCTTAAAAAATCGATGAGTTTTCCTGTAACATTTTCCGAAAGGCTCCGGAAATCAGGTTAAGGAGCAGACGCACCTCTTCAGGCGAGTATTTTCATGGTTTTTCCAACCACGCGGTGGACATTGATCCGGATGGCGGCCACGTCGCCAACGAAAGAGTCCCGCGCGGCTCTGGAAGAGATGTGTCACAGGTATCGAGCCTCAGTTCTCGGGTTTATCGCCCGGCGGGTCAGAAATGGACAACAGGCTGAGGACCTGACTCAGGATTTCTTTTCAAAACTCATTCAGGGTGATTTTCTGCAGAGGGCTGATCAGCAGCGAGGGCAGTTTCGGTGTTTCCTTCTCCATGTGATTCGTCAGTTCCTGTTCGATGAACATGATCGGATGATGGCATTGAAACGCGGAGCGGGCGTGATGACCCAGTCGTTGAACGAGGGCGACATCACGGAACCGACTGTCACCGACAGTGCGGAAGAGGAATTTGACCGAAGCTGGGCAAAGACTCTGCTGCAGCGATCCCTCGATCGGTTGCAGCAGGAGTATGCCGGTCCGCGTTCCCAACTGTTCGATTCTCTGAAAGACAACCTCGATGGGACACATTCTCTGTCGGGTGCGGAACTGGCCGATCGACTGGGGATGAATGAAGGTGCAGTTCGGGTTGCACTGCACCGAATGAGAACACGGCTGGGGCAGTTGATCCGGGAAGAAGTGGCTGACACGGTGCCTTCGGGCTCAGACATTGACGATGAAATTCGACTTTTGCGAAACGCACTGGGGAAATCGCGATGAATGATTCTGAAGCTCATCAGGCAGCGCATCTGGTGGATCAGCTGAACCCGGTGTCACTGCTGGACCTCGCTCTTGAGCAGGCTCCGGGAGGCCCGCGACGAGCCTTTGCATTGCCGACACGCGAGGATCTGGGATCCTGGTTCCCGGATTTTGAGATTCAGGACCTGCTGGGATATGGCGGCATGGGCTGTGTTTATCAGGCAAAACAGCTCCGACTTGATCGAATCGTGGCGATCAAGATTCTGCCCAGGGAACTGGCTCAGGATGAGCTGTTTGCGGAACGCTTTGCTCGTGAAGCTCGAGCCATGGCTCGGCTGAACCACCCCAATGTCATGAGAGTTCATGATTTCGGGCAGACTGGTGAAATTTGCTTTCTGGTGATGGAGTTCGTGGATGGCATGAATCTCAGGGAGTTGCTTGACGCCGGAAAATTGTCGACGGAGGAAGTGCTTCGGATTTTTGAACAGGTCTGCTCGGCACTGGACTATGCCCATCGTGAGGGGGTGATCCATCGGGATATCAAGCCGGAAAATATTCTGTTGGCGACGAATGGCCACGCCTCACTCACCGATTTTGGTCTTGCTCGTCTCGCGATGGATTCGGGGTGTGAAGTGTCGCTGACAAAGACACGTCAGGCGATGGGCACGCTGAACTACATGGCCCCGGAACAGTGGGAGAATCCCAAAGCAGTCGATCACCGTGCGGACATCTACGCCCTCGGAATTCTGCTTTATGAACTCCTGACCGGACGTATTCCGCGAGGCAGTTTTCCTCCCGCGTCTCGCTTGTGCGGCAGCCCCGAGGCTCTCGATTCGGTGATCAACAAAGCGCTTCAGGTAGACCCGGCCCTGCGTTTTCAGTCAATATCGGAGATGATTCAGGTCCTGCAGGGAGGCGTCGCAGATTCCGTTGTCGGTCAAGAGCATTTCGGGACACTGACTCGAATCATCAGGTTTGGTGGCAGGCTGGCTGGCGCGGTGCCACGTCCGCGACCACCAGTCAAAGCAGCGCTGAGGCGAGACGAACAGGGACATCTGGGCAGCACAAATCTCAGCCTGTTGATTGCCTTGCTGACCTGCGTGATGCTGTTGATGTCATGGAGTGCTTCCGGCGATGGGCTGAGCCATCGGGGTGTGTCCCTCGCGATTCTGGTGCAAGATGTTGTGGTGCCGAACTGGGTGCTGGGTCTCGGATCAGTGATCATTCTGGTGCTGTTGCGATGGCGTGCAGTGGTGCATCCGTTCCGGTCGATATTTTTTGCGACCATCATCAACTTCGCCTGCGTCTGCCACCTCGTCGGTCTTGTCTCCAAGGAAGCTCAGTCGGTAACGACGGCCGGGATTGAGATCGACCTGAAACTGAATGTCATTCCATTCCTGTTTCTTGTGCTGTTCATTCTTCAGCAGATTGAACTCGCGTGGCGCATGGTCTCTTTTCTGTTCTACTTTCTGTCGGGACTTCCTACAAGAAATCGGAAACAGACAACTCCGACAGGCGGGCGTCCATGGAGTTCGAAAGAGTCGGTTGCCGGGAAAATACCAGAAAAGGCAACTCGCCTTCTCCAGAGACTTGTTCAGCATCTGCCATGGGGGCTGGCTGAGAGTATCGAAGCCGAGTCGCGAGCGTGGAAAGCGATCTGTCGCTGTGGGTGCGAACGATCCATCTGGGATCTTGGCGGGATTCGATATCGCGCGTTTGGTGAAACGCTTCGATTTCTGCACTGTCCGAAATGCGGACATGTCGGATGGCACACCGTTGTGAGCAAGCCTGACTCACCGGAGTCGTGACTGTTCCGGGCACATCCGGGATGGTTCCATGCTCAGCAGCCGGCCTGCCCCTGGGGACCCGCAATAGAAAGGGGCTTCGATTCTGCCTGGTCGACCTGCAACTGTTCGCAATTGGCCCTGTGAAGCACAGGGCCAATCTGGTACTGCCTGAAACAGAAATGCGGACAGTTCGCACGGACCATGGATCCCCGGCATAGACTGTGTGATCTCATGAACTCGTCTCAATTCGTGGATGAGGTCGCCTGCATCGCAGCTCTTGCAACCTTATAACATTCGCGAATATCGGCCAGCGGGTTCTTTTCATTTTCCTCGTACTCAAGCGACAAGGCCCCGTTTGTCGGGAAGTTGGCCAGTTTGAGTTCGGTGAAGACCTCTTCAACATTCAGATGGCCCTTGCCAAGGATGACGCCTTTGGTTTTGTCCTGCATCTCAGCAAAATCCTTCAGGTGGATTCCATAAAGTCGCCCCTTGAGCAATCGGATCACTTCGCCGGCGTTCTGACCTGAGCGAATGTAGTGTCCGAGATCAGCACAGGCACCAATCCGTACGTCGCGGTTCTCAATGACTCGCAGAACATCAATTGCTTTATTGTAACGATGATTCGGGCCATGGTTGTGGATCGCGATGCGGATATCAAACTCCTGCACCAGGTCATTCAGGCTGTCGAACGAATCAAAATCCGGATCGGCTGTGATACACGGAGTTCCAAGTTTTTTTGCGAACTCGAACATCTTACGATTTTCTGTCGCATCTTTGGTGAATCGATTCACACCGTGGCCGGAGACCGACATCCCAAGGTCAGCGACCTTCTTCTTCATCGCAGCGATCTCTTCGTCGGACGAGTTCAGCGGCAACATGCCGCTGTAGAACTCCACCTGTTCAAAACCCATGTCGCTGGCATGCTTCAGAGCTTCATCAGCCTTGTATCCACGCAGGGAGTACAGCTGAATTCCGAGTTTCGGCCCGCCGGGTTCTGCCGACTGAACACTCGCTGACAAAGCACCACATGCCGCAGCGGCGGCGACCGCGGAAGTTCTCTGAAGAAAAATTCGGCGTGACTGACGGGACATAGAAGACTCCGGACGGGCGGTGAAGGTTGAGGATCATCAGCAGCGAGTCTGTGATGTTAAGGGCCGGATCACGAGGACACAATCAAGAGTGACGGATCTGATCGCCACAATGTCTGTATCGTGGACTGCAACTATGTGGGTGTCAGGTGACCACCGCATCCGATTGAGTTGCCGTTATCATCGAAACAGAATTGATCTTCTGGCACGAAGCGTCACTTCAATGATTATCGAGTCTGTCTCGCCTGCTGTTCTGCGAACGGGAAGAATGAGCCTGATCGAGGTGGTGACGGCCGGCGGTCAACGCAGAAACTCATTCGGTGGAGCGCCCCACGACGGTTCGTCGCTGGTGCAGAAATCTGGGAGGTCCAGCGAAGCGATTGGCGTTTCCATGATTCTCTGGATCAGCCGACGAGGGCTTTGGCACATGGGATGAGGGCGTGACTGGCAATTCCGGGAAGCGAACCGAGGGCTCGGTTGAGACGCAGTGTGATGTCAGTACGATTCGTCGCAGTGACGATTTCGTACTCGCAGAGAAATGCCTGAATCTTATGACTGTTCGAACGCGATTTGCCCCAAGTCCTACCGGGTATATGCACATTGGTGGAATGCGAACTGCTCTGTTTTGCTGGCTGTGGGCTCGGCGAAATCGTGGGCAGTTTATTCTGCGAATTGATGACACGGACCAGCAGCGAAACATTCAGGAAGCATTGGGGCCGATTCTGGATGCGTTCCGCTGGTTGGGTCTGGACTGGGATGAGGGCCCGGAAGTGGGAGGCCCCTATGGGCCTTATTTCCAGTCTCAACGCCGCGTCTATTATGACGACGCTCTGGCTAAGCTGCTGCAATCCGGCAAGGCCTATCGTGACTTTGAGTCGCCCGAGGAAACGCAGGCACAGCGAGAGGCGGCGGAGCAGGAAAAACGAGTCTACATCAGCAGCCGGGCGTCGCTGGCGTTCAGTCCAGACGAAGTACAACGGCTCATCGCAGAAGGCCGACCTTTCGTGGTACGACTGTTGATTCCTCGCGGTGACAAAGTTGTTATCAATGATCATGTTCGTGGCCAGGTCGAATGGGACTGCAGTCTGATGCCGGACCCAGTGATTGCTCGCAGCGATGGGTCGCCATTGTACAACTTTGCCACGGTCGTCGACGATGCGGCTCTGGAGATCACTCACGTCATCCGTGCGGAAGAACATCTTCCCAATACTCCCATTCAGGTCCTGCTGCATCGAGCGTTGGGCAATAAAACGCCGGAATGGGCCCATATTCCTTATGTGGCGGCTCCAGGCAGCAAAGAGAAGATGAGTAAACGCAAGATTGACAAGTACCGTACGAATCCGCAATTTCACAAAATGTTCGAATTAGGTGATCAGGTACTGAGCCGGATCGGAATTGATCCGAAATCGGATGCCCTGTCACCCGTCATGGTCGCCTACTATCAGAAGGTCGGATTTATTCCCGCCGGTGTGCTGAATGCCCTCGTACGCCTTGGCTGGTCGCTCGACGATCAGACTGAATTCTTTTCGCTGGACGAGATGACTCGAAAGTTTTCGCTCGAGCGAGTCATCAAGAGCGCGGCGGGGCTGGATCCGGACAAGTTGCTGAGTTTCCAGTCCCACTGGATGAATCAGCTGTCAGTGGAGGAAAAACTGGCGGGATGCCTGCCTTTTCTGAAGTCCGCGGGATTGATTCATGACGAGACTGATGTGGAGACGCGCGACAAGGTTGCAGCGGTGATTCAGCTGGCTGGTGATCGGCTCCGAGTCTTCGGAGATATTTTTCAGGTCGACGAATTTTTCGTGGGCGATGGTGATCTGAAAATGGACGACAGGAATTTTCAGAAACGCGTTGTGAAACCTGACGGAGCAGTGGAACTGCTTCGTGAACTTTCGTCACGCTTGATGGCGGTTCCGGAGTTTACAGCAACGCCACTGCACGAATTGCTTCAAGCCTTCGCGACCGAGATGCAGGTCAAAGTCGGAGACGTTTTTCCTGCGCTGCGATTGTGTGTGACCGGGAAAGCTCAGGGAGCCGACCTGTTCAAAACGCTTGAACTCCTTGGCCGCGACGCGGTCCTGCGACGGCTAGGGCTGTCGATTGTTCTTGCGGAGCGCCAGAAGTCAGCGGGTTAGAGGCTGAAGTTCGCGATCAATCGCCACGTTTGCGGGGCAAGGGCCATCTTGTCGGGTCGTGCATTTCATAAGAGGAGAGAAGCAATTGCGTGGAACCGCCAGGCCACACACACTGAAAAGCTCGAAAAGCCGCAACTCGCGGAACGCAGCGTTCGAGTCTGCGAGACTGGCGGTGGGGACTGCCCTGCAGCATCATGGCAATCGGGCCCCGGCAATCTGTTCGTACCCCTGTTCAATCAACGCTGAGAATGCTGACGCAACGACGAGACAGAAGGTCCGGATTCGATGTTGCTCAATGGATTTCAGACTGCGTTGAAAACGCAAGAGCCGATCTGTGGCGATCGGCTCTTGCAATTGATCTTCAAGGTGTCAGGGGATCAGCGTTCTGACACCGAGGTGGATTCTTCGCCAATCAGAGGATCGGAAATCGATTCGCTGGCCACGCGAATTCTCAGACGCTGATTTCCCTCACGGGTGGCTTTTGTTGTGATCGTGTAGACGGCTTCTTCACCGGCTTCAATCGATGGCAGCGAGCGAAAGATCATGATGCCATTTTCGGCGATGTGTTCCGACGGCCCTTCAGCATCCACCACCTGAACTCCTGCCGGCAATTCGCATGAGATCCCGACGTTTTCGGCTGCTCGACTTCCGGTGTTGCGGATCGTGACTTCCCAGGTCATCTCATCACCTTTCCTGACCTGACTGCTGCTTGCAGCAACCTTCATGTCGAGTGCGGCGGTGCCTTCAGCGACAGATGAGAAGTCGCACATTCTGGCCTGGCCAAGTTCGGATTTGACACCGGCCTGGTGGAACATGTCGCCCGTTTCAGTCGCCCGCAGCGTCAGGCGGAATTCGCTGGATTCCTCCGACTGCAGAGTTCCCACGAACCATTCAATCGAATGATCTACCTCAGAATATTTCCCGCCCCGATCTGCGGTGACAAACTCACAGCCTTCCGGAATGCGGTATTTTGCCCTCACATTTGATGACTGCACATTACCCGTATTCTCAATGGTCAGCATAAACTCAGCAACCTGCCCGGTAAGTTGTTGTTCCGGACCTGAGATTGCGATCGTGAGTTTAGGCTCAGCAACGCTGATACCGGTTGTGGCTTCGTCGGTCAGACCGCCATCGGCCGTGGCTCGAACAGCCATATCGAAGTCACCGCCCTGAATGGCTGAAAGATTCAACCTCGCCTGACGTGATTCTCCGGGATTCAAAGTACCAATTTCGATCGAAGGCAGGCTGCCGCTGCGATGCTCCAGTCCCTCAGGAACGGCGGCCTGTATCACAACGTTATTAGCGATTCCGGTTCCCGGATTGCTGACGCGGACAACGTAGGCCACCTGTTCACCGACCTCCGCAGTTTCCGGGCCGGAGACTGCGATGCCAATCATTGGCTCTTCCACCTTGAATTCGGTCGAAGAATGACCGGTCAGACGGACAAAGGCATCCATCCGCAGGTCGCCACGAGACTGTGGCAGTACTCGGATCCTGACTGAGCGAGTTTCGCCGGGTTTCAACTCACCGAATGTCCATGTCGGAGCATCCGTGTCTTCGAGGGGCTCTGGCGAGGCACTGATGATTTCAAGACCTTCCGGTATGACGGCCTCCGTCATGACACTTCGCACGACGGTGCGACTGGTGTTCTGCACCATCAGTTCAAGATCGCACTCCTGACCGACATTCATCGGTCCAGTTTTTTTCCACTCTACGGTCACGCCGGGTGACTGTGGTCCTGGATCTGTCGGTGCAGAAACACTCGCGGTCTGCAGCGGTGTTTGCGATGCCGTGGATGCGGAACGAACGGGCGCGCGGCTGAAGGCTTTGTCCTTCGGAAGACTCTCTTCATCCTCAGAAGCTGCCGGCTTTGCTGTCGATCTGACGCCAGCCGACGGGGCTGGTTTTGAAACACTTTTGGTCAAAGCGGAGTCAGACTTCCGCATGATCAGCAACTCTGCATCTTCGTCTTCCGACTCCATTTCGTTCGGCCGGGCGTCGACAGCAGGCTCCATATCCGTGGGCTCATCGGCTTCGACTGTGTTCAGGAACTCTTCAAAGGGATTGTTCTCGTCCGCTTGTCCACTGACCTTGAGGATCGTGCTCTGGCTTGAGGATTCGGTGGACTCAAACGCAGCGCGTGTGATCCCTGAGGGAATTTTTGCCGCGGGAGACTTCGCAATCGTCTCGCTTTTTGATCCTTTTGATCCAGTCGTTCGGGCAGAACTCTTTGCCGCGGTTGAATTGATGTCAGTCGCGGATCCCGTCGGCTGACTCTCTTTCGCGAAGCCTGATGTTTCCTTTGAAGTGGCACTCGATTTCTTCGCAGTGAGCGGAGTTATTGCTTTGTCGGTTGCCGGCTTCGCCGTGCGTTCTCTCATGGAAACCTGTTCGGCAGGTGCATCTGGTTGGTGCTCCGACTCGGTCTCCGCGGTGGAGTTTGGCGAGAAGTAAGCCACACTGGTCCGAGTGGCTCGCTTTGTTCGCGTGGCCGACGATCTTGGGCGCTGTTCGTTCCAGTCTGCAAAGGAGTCAGACTGCTGGGCTGCCGCGTACGCTGACCCAAAGAAAAGCACACCAAACATTGTGAGAAGTGACCGTCGGATGGGCATGGCAGTCCTCGAACGCTGTCAACGCTGCGTAAAACACACCGCGCAGGGAAGGCGGTATGGTCTGTGTCTTCGATTGATCGAGTCTGAGGACTTCAAGACTTGAATCGATTTGGCAAGACGATACGGATGTATCGATCGTCAGGGGCACGGCAGGCGGCCGGGCGATCAATCTCCGGCAGAATCTGCAGAAACCGTGTCTTTCGATGCGGCCAGCGGCATCAATAAAAAAGGCCAATCGTTTTCGATCGGCCTTTTCGGAGTCCGGAGATCTCAATCCAGATTATTCGACATCATAGTCGGCCTGCAGGGTCTTCAGGGCATCGACAATCTGCGTCTCGTTCATGCCTCCATCGCGAACAATTTCAGCCGTCGCGACATTGTTACCGGTCAGTTCTTTCGCTGTTGCACTGATTCGACCGGAAGAATCGTATGAATATGTGATTTCGATGGGTGAACCTTTGGGAAGGCCCGCAGGGAGATTAAAGACTCGGAAATCACCAATCAGTTCGCAGGCTGCCGGATCGATGGCATCGCCTTCAAGAATCTCCACGTGGATTCTCTGCTGGCCATCGCTGTTGGTTCCGAATCGCTGTTTCACACTGTTGGGAACAGGCGAGTTTTTCGGAATCATGATGTGGTTGATTTTGCGACTGCGGTCCTTCGGGTCCGTAATCTTGATGCCCAGCGAATGAGAGTTGACATCGGTCGTCTTGACGGAATTCAGACGCTTTTGAATTGCATCGACGATTCCACCGGAGTTGACGCCGTGCCGGGCCTGCAGGATCGCAGCATGAATGGCTGCTCCTTCGGCAACCGCGCGTTCCGGAGCCAGAGCACGTGACGGTTCCTTCTGGCAGACCTCACGCAGCATCTGTTCCACCACTGGCATGTAAGTCGACCCGCCCACAAGGACAACCTCATCGAGCATCCCGGGAGCCACGCCTGCCTGCTGAAGAACAAGCTCAGTCGTGTCCTTCGTGCGCTGCAGCAGGTCTGCCGTCATACGCTCGAAGTCCGTGCGAGAAAGGGAAACCGTGAGCGTGTTGCCCTTGTAATAAACGCTGATCGGCACCTGCATCTTGGATGACAGGTCACGTTTCGCATCTTCTGCCTCCTGGTGGAAAGTCAGCATGGTTTCGGGGTCTTCGCTCGGGTCGACACTGAACTTTCGCTTGAACTGCTCGACAAGATGGTCGGACAGTCGCTTGCTCCAGTCGAGACCTCCGAGCATTACGTCTCCGTCGGTCGCGAGTACGCGGAAGCTGGTCGGCGTGTATTTGACGACGGTTACGTCGAACGTACCACCCCCAAGGTCGTAAACCAGGATGGTCTTCTCATCGGCCTTGAGATCACCTCGACCCAGTTCACCGCGGCTCCACGCGTACGCCAGAGTTGCCGCAGTTGGCTCATTGATGATATCGATGACATTCAGGCCGGCAATACGTCCTGCATCCTGAGTGGCCTTACGGCGAACATCATTGAAGTAATAAGGAACCGTGATGACCGCGTTCGAGATCGGGCCGACGACCTTTTCTGCATCCTGCTTCATTTTCTTCAGGATGAGCGCCGAGATGAACTCGGGAGTCAGTTTCTTGTTCTGATACACCACATAAAAATTCTTGTTGCCCATCTCTCGCTTGATCGCCTCGATGATGGACTTCGGGTCAGCCACTGAGATTCGCTCAAACGAAGGCCCGACGACGACCTTATCTTCGTCGAGAAGTACTACCGAGGGAGTAATCGGACGGCCATCTGCGTTGTTCAGAACGGTAGGATTCCCGTCCTTATCCAGCATTGCAATCGCGCTGTAGGTGGTCCCAAGGTCAATTCCAACGGTGTGCCCCTCAAGAAACTTCATCGTGCCCTCGAGCTCTTCAGAATGATGATGCAAATCCCGGTCGAGTCCGTCAACGCTTCCAGTCAGCCTGCCTTGAGAAGGCGACCTGCCGGAATTCTCCTGAAATTCGCAGGTCAGGCAGATTCAGCCAGCCCCAGATGGTCTCAGCTGTCCTGATTTTGATCCGCAGTGACCCACGAAGGATCAAAATCCTGCCGAACCCGTAAAACGCTGTCACAGCCGGAAAACAAACCCTCTTCGGGATTCTGTCACTCGTTTGACCCTGATTCAAGCGGCGAACCCGGCGAAATGCGGACTCCGGGCAGACCCGCGTTGTTTTTTGATGCAACCGCACGATTTTCCCGTTCGACGGGCTCACCTCAGGGGGATGGGTTTCCGGGGTTTCACCAAGGGGGCCACATCGGGAATTCGATTTCTGGAGCGTGTAACCCGGTCCATGCCGTCCGCGGGTGACCGTCTTTCGCTGTGTTTGCGGCAGGACGGATCAGCAGGCGGGGCCGATCAGAAAACACGGCCGTGGCGGATGTTGCAAGATTGCTACGTGTGTCTTCGGAATGGCTTGTGGCCGGCAACCGCTTCTTCCTGCAAACTCCAGAAGTGCTCCGAGAGATCCGGATCTCAGACAGAGAGGAATATGTTGTCATACCTCGCAATCGTGCTTCGAGGATGTGTGAGTCATCACGATCGCTTGCCGGTTGCCTGTGCAGTGGCAAACGAAGTGTCTCAATGCCGTCCGAGCGTGAGTGTACAGGCGGCATGGCTTTGGTTGGACGTTTGCTGAGCAGCATGTGACGCTCAGCGATCATCAGCTCAGCACCTCATCAGCAGATGCTTCTGATCTGCTGGTTATCCGATTCCGAAGCATCTGTATCGATCACTCAGGTGGAGCGGATCAGAACTCTGCCGTCCGCCAGGCGTCGAATGGCTTCCGGATAAGCGATTTTCTCCTGTTCGAAGACCAAAGCTGCGAGTTGGTCCGGCGTACAGCCATCGGGCACATCGACAGTTCGCTGAAGAATAATCGGACCGTGATCGTACTCATTGTCTGCAAAGTGGACCGTGCACCCACTCACTTTGACGCCTCGCTGAACCGCGGCTTCATGGACATGGTGACCATAAAAGCCGTGGCCGCAGAACGCAGGAATCAAAGAAGGATGAATATTGATGACCCGCAGAGCGAAGTCGTCGGGGATCTGCAACAGACTCAGAAAGCCCGCGAGGACGACCAGATCGACCTGCGCGATTCGAAGTCGTGCAAAGACCTGGTCGCTGAATTCCCTGATTGATTCGAAGTCACGTGGTCGAATGACTTTGCACTCGAGACCAGCCTCACGACTTCGTTCCACGCCCCTGCAGTTTTTCTGACTGGCTATGACCAGCGAAATCGAGGCATTCAGTCGTCCGCTCTGGATCTCATTGACGAAATTCAGCAGCGTCGTCCCGCCTCCACTGATGAGCACACCAAGGCGAATGGGGCGACCAGCAATCGGAGGAAACGGGACCCGAAGGTTGCTGGTCTCGGACAGGTTTGAAGTCGAAGTCATCCGCGGAAAGACTCAAATCCGGATTCGGCGAAAGTACGTGAATACTGATCTTCGGGAGTCTGACGGAAGAAGGGCTTCTCGTCTACCAGCGACAGCACTCGTCTTCGTTCGCGGCGGTCCCGCTGCACACGTCCCCACAGAGTCATGGCCGCGATGAGCGTAAAAAATCCAATCACAAGAATTGCGGTGTCACTGATCTGACGGCTTTGTGACTGTGCGGCGGAGACAATCGGGGCGGAGGCCGGCACATGGCCGGCTTTCACCAGTTTCAGCACATGTTCAGGCGTGGGGTTCCACGAAATACGACCAGCCAGAATCAGCGGCGCCGGACGGATTTTCTCCTGACCGCGATATCGATACATCTTGAAGAAGCAGCCAGTCAAACTGACTCCGTCAACAAGGTCCGCATTGACCGGAAAATCGCGGGGGACGGATGGTGTGATAATGACTGCGGGGTTGTGCATGGAGTCCGGTGGAAATAACCACAGTTCGTATAAAGTCTGACCATCGAACAGGGTCGAGTCGCCATCGTAACGCGAGATGCGACGAACATGGCCCCGAAGTGAAATCAGATGCCCCTGCCATCGGTCCGGGTCATCGAACAGATCGACAAACATCGGAAATGTTTCCGGAGCCTTCAGGTGCTGATCAGCTCTGCGCACTCGCAGGTCAATCTGGCGTTCGATGCGCCGTCGGAGTGTTTCGAACCCGGGCGTTTTTGCGTCGCCTTCTCGGGTCATTTTTCCGCTTCGAAGCTGGTTCTCGAGGGAAGCCAGATCAGTCACAGCCTGTTGCTTTGCCTCTGCGACCAGTTCCTGAACGCGTTCATTCTGATCCGTCAGGGCAAGGGCCGACTGGACATCGCCGCTGGTGACCTGCAATTGGCGCAGAGTTTCATAGTACAGCCATGCTTCGTCGTCGCTGACCGGCTGCTTCGATCTGACAAAACTCTGGATGTAACGGTCATATGGCTTCGGGGTGAGGATTCGCAGCACATCGGTATAGATCAGCGGCTGCCCCTGCCAGCGTTTGACATACCAGCCCTTGACCACCACGGGAATCGCGATCGGGCTGGATGGCCATGCCTGCGACGGCTCAGTCTGCGACTGCGAATCGACATACGCAGCCGCATCAACCATGGCAATCGTTTGCGTGTCCTGGAGATTTCGCAGTAGTCCCGTCCTGAGCTGATAAACCTGCGCTTCACCATCCAGTGATCGTGCGGCCTGCAACTCCCGAACGCCGCGCGGTCGAAACAGACCGTACATCACAATCGGTCGGCCCACGAAGTCTTTCGGATGGGCTCTCATGTCCATTTCCAGTGAGTATCGGTCGGGCTCGCTGCTGTTCGGAAGCTCATCCGTCGCGCTGATTGTATCGCTGTTTGCAGCAAATGGATCGGCCAGATCTGAGGACTTGACATACAGCATGAGCGCGCCGTTGCTCCATGCCTGTCGACGTACCTGCGCAAAACGATAAAAGGACGCCTCCCACAGACTGGTCACATTCACACCATCGGCGACGTAAGGGCGCGTCGTGCGTTTGTTTTCGACCGCTCGTATCAGATGCACGTAGTCGAGGGTTTCAGCGTCGGTCAGCGTGGCTTTATCATGTTCGAAAGTCCAGTTGCGTCCGACTTCAATGTCCGCAATCGAGACCGTTTGCTGAGTCCAGTCAAATGGCATTGCCTCGTCTCGTCGAGGACGGATGACGGGGAATCGCCCTTGCGTATCGGGTGGAAGTACACTCCGCTCTTCATCCGCAAGCCGACGCCCATCTGATGGCGGTGCCCCAAAATTGCGAAGATCGTCAAGTTCTCCAGGAGAGATCGGATCAAGCGGCGTCGGTCGGTCCGTGTCGTTGCGATCGGGATCCCGATCCTCAACCCGATCGCGTGAAGAGGGCAATCGACGATCGCGTTCGGCGGGGTCGTCTGCCGGAATCAACGGTGTGCGACGCGATCTGTCTTCCTTCGATGGCGACCTGAATTCCGGATCGGACAAACGAGGTAATTCAAACGCCGGAAAATCAGCATCCTGCGCGAAACTCCGCGAAAAGAGAGCGATGGCGACGGCAACTGCAGGCAGCAGAATCTGAGCGAACGAATGACTTCGCGTTCTGCACGCGAGCATGCCGGGGGTGGTTTGCGATGAGTCAGGCTGCAGTCCGAACATGGCAGGTTTCCGTTCCTCAAAATGCCAGATTGCGGAGTTTAGGAGCTTTGAGGAAGTTTGTGCAATCCCGAATACGCTGGAAACAAGGTAACGGCGGCGCTCTGGAAATCCTTTCGTCCGGTCCGTATTTTTGCAAACAATCCGTGCGTCAGCGACGAAATAAAACCATCAGAACCTTGCGATTCGTCGGATGGCCGGATCATGATGAGGGAAAATCCTTGATGATTCGGCGCGGTGTCCCGCGATGGATTCGCTGAGGTGCGGTGTGGATTGCACGCAGTTTTTGAGAAGGCGTTCGGGATTCCGATCCAGCACAAATTGAGCAACTGCCAGCAGGCAGGCATTCAGAAGACGACCTTATGTTGGCTCAGCTGATTCCTAAAGGTGGCGGCCCTCCGGTGACTTTGCACAAAGCCATCAATGTTGTCGGTCGCAGTTCAAAACTGTGCGACGTCGTGGTCGAACACACGAGTGTGTCCAAACAACACTGTATGCTGGTAAAAACCGATGGACTGCTTTACCTGCGTGACCTTGGAAGCACCAATGGGACTCGCGTGAACGGCCAGCGGGTCATTCGTGGTGCATTGCTGCCAGGAGACATGCTCACCCTTTCCGGTGTGTCTTATCGGATTCATCTTGGCCCCGATCAGCCTGCACGAGGACCATTATCGCACAATCAACTGACCGAGATGATCCCCGTTCTGGAGGACGACGGGATGAATGGCGACGGAAAGTTTCGACTGCCGTCAGCCAAAGGAGAGGCGAGCAAAAGCGATGTTCGTTTCCTGCGTGATTCAGACCTTTTGATGCCAGACTGAGTTTGACTTGATCTGATCGTGGTTCCGTAACAGCGAAGCCAGCGACTTCGATCGTCATTGGTCGCGAAGTCATCCAATGGATGGCTTTAACCGCATGCCTCAGCGCAGCCCCTTGCGGAGATTCATTTCAGACTTCTGGTCCGCTGCGTTGACAGCCAGTTGCGAACCAGCCAGAGCAGAGGGAGCGGCGAGGCCCTGCAAGTGCTCTTATTTGTGTGCCGACCTGCCGTTGTCTGTTCCATCTCGCCGCGTGTTGCGTCAGACACTTGAGGCCAAAGCGTGAAGAAAGGCCTCAGCGGCGATGATTCCGGGTCTGCGGTGACGGCTGGATTGTAACGATTCAGATTCATCATCGAGATCCGCGGTTCGAGAGTTGTCACCTGCAGATGGGATCGCCATCAGTGCGTCCGGATTTCTGTCATCTGTATTTCGTGTACAAGTGACATCCATCGTTACGCCGGTCATAATCCGAGGCTGATGATTTCTGTTTCCCACCTTTGTCGGAGTTGCAGCATGTCGACCGCGATAGATCCGAAGCAGTTTACTGTTCCCAAGATTCGTCAGACAGGCATTCTGATCGGGGATGAGTTTCGACCCGCGGTCTCCGGAAAAACGTTTTCAACAATCAATCCGGCGACTGAAGAGGTGATTTGCGAAGTCGCAGAAGGTGATGCTGCCGATGTGGATCTTGCAGTTCACGCGGCACGAGCGGCTTTTGAAACCGGACCATGGTCCCGAATGGATGCGCGTGAACGTGGTCGGCTGATGAACAAGCTGGCAGATCTGGCTGAGAAACATCTTGATGAACTGGCAGCGCTCGAAACACTCGATAACGGCAAACCGATCGGTGATGCGCGAGCCGCCGATCTGCCACTGGCGATTGATTGCCTTCGTTATTACGCTGGCTGGGCAGATAAAGTGGGTGGCCAGACCATTCCTGTTCGGGGTGATTTCTTTTGTTATACACGTCGAGAGCCGATTGTTGTCTGCGGTCAGATCATCCCGTGGAATTTCCCGCTGCTCATGGTGGCGTGGAAGTGGGGCCCTGCTCTGGCGACCGGCAATACGATCGTGATGAAGCCGGCTGAGCAGACTCCATTGAGTTGCCTGCGGATGGCGGAACTCGCGCTTGAAGCCGGCTTTCCACCGGGAGTCATCAATGTTGTGCCCGGCTTCGGCCCCACAGCCGGCGCGGCGATTGTCAGGCATCGGCAGGTGGACAAGATTGCATTCACCGGAGAAGGTACAACAGCCCGAATTATCATGCGGGAGGCGGCAGATACGCTGAAACGATTGACTTTTGAGCTGGGTGGAAAAAGTCCCAATATCGTTTTTGCAGATGCAGATATCGATGCCGCTATTGCGGGGGCCGAGTTCGGATTGTTCTTTAATCAGGGGCAATGCTGCTGCGCAGGCAGCAGATTGTTTGTGGAGGAGTCGATTCACGATGAGTTCGTGTCCCGAGTCACCGAAAGAGCTGCGTCTCGACGACTGGGCAATCCGTTCAGCTCGTCCACTCAGCAGGGACCTCAGGTTGACCAGGCTCAATTCGATAAAATTATGAGCTACATCCAGAAGGGGCAGGCTCAGGGGGCAAAATGCGAGACGGGCGGCCGTCGATACGGCGACCGTGGCTACTTTGTTGAGCCAACGGTTTTCTCGAATGTGACCGATCAGATGGATATCGCTCGTGAAGAGATTTTTGGTCCGGTGATGAGCATTCTCAAGTTCAAAAGCGTCGAAGAGGTCAGTCGTCGAGCGAACGACACAAGTTACGGTCTGGCGGCGGCTGTCTGGACGCGGGATGTGCAGAAGGCACATCAGATGGCTCACAGTCTGAGAGCCGGAACAGTCTGGGTGAATTGCTACGACGTCTTCGACGCCGCGGCTCCGTTCGGTGGTTTCAAGATGAGCGGCATCGGACGAGAACTCGGGGAAGCCGGGCTCGCAAATTACACCGAACTCAAGACCGTGACGATGGCGATGGCAAAACGTTGATGCTGCTC
>JBKDRW010000590.1:0-7932 GCA_046341255.1 Planctomycetota bacterium | reverse complement strand
GACACGGTCTATACCTATCGATTTCACGACTGGATTCGCAGTGCTCTGGAACAGAACATGCCTTATGACCAGTTCGTGCGCAGCGTACTGACAGCCACTGGGGATGCGGAGTCCCATCCGCCGACGGCGTGGTTCAGGGAGGTTAACACACCGTCGCTGCAGATGGAGGACACCGCGCAGTTGTTTCTCGGGATGCGTCTGGGATGTGCGAAGTGTCATCATCATCCTTTCGAACGATGGAGCCAGCAGGACTATTATGGCTTTGAAGCATTCTTCACTCAGGTGGGACTGAAGAACAGTCGGTTCAATCCCAATCAGAATCTGCCTGACATGGTGTTTCTGAAGGATGTCGCCCCTGCAGCCACGAATCCGCGAACGGGAAAACCGGTTCCTCCGACGCCGCTGGGTGGGCAGCCGCTGGAGATTGCAAACTGGGATGATGCTCGTGTGCATCTGGTTGACTGGATGGTGGCTCCGGACAATCCGTTTTTCGCACGAGCCCTGGTCAATCGATACTGGAAGCATTTCTTTGGACGCGGCATCGTTGATCCGGAGGACGACCTGCGTGTGACAAACCCTCCCACCAATCCGGAATTGCTGGATGCTCTGACGAGACACTTCATCGAGCATCGTTTTGATCTGAAAGACCTTGTGCGGAATATCTGCAAGTCTTCGACCTATCAGCTGAGTTCCGAGCCGACGGAAATGAACGGTCGGGATCGTCAGAACTTTTCGAGTTTTTACCCGCGACGGCTGACGGCCGAAGTACTTTACGACTCGATCAACTCCACACTCGCCACGCCGGCAAGCTTCAATGGGCTCCCGAAAGGCACGACGGCCGTTCAACTGCCGGATAATGGCATTGACAATTACTTTCTGCAGGTCTTCGGGAAACCGGAAGCCTCCAGCGCCTGCGAGTGTGAGCGGAATCCGGAAGCGAATCTGGCTCAGTCGCTGCATCTCCTGAATTCTCAGGATGTGCAGAATCGGCTTCAGAATGGCAATGGTCTGGCAGCGCAGTTTGTGCAGGATGAGAAGCGACCGCTGGAGGAACTTGCAACGGATCTTTATCTGCGAGCCTTCTCGCGTCCTCCGAAACCTGACGAACTGAAGTTGATCGTGGATCACATCTCCGGTGCCGAGAATAAACGACAGGCTTGGGAAGATGTACTTTGGGCAGTGCTGAATGCCAAGGAATTTCAGTTCGTCTGGTAGACCTGCGAAGTGAGATGATCTGATGACCGTTCCACGGGTTTCGAAGAATCTGCGAGTGATTGCAGTCGTTGGTGGCATTCTTCTGCTTGCCTCGAACTGTTGTGCGCAGTTGCCGGCCACTCGATTGAGTGCCGTCTTTCCTGCTGGCGGGCAGTCCGGTCAGACTCTGGATGTGTCGATTGCCGGAGGCGACCTCGATGACGTCAATCAACTGGAGTTTTCGCATCCCGGCATTTCAGCAAGCGTGAAAATGTCGGAACCTGGGCCGTTTGATGCGGGACCGCAACCGGTTGAGAACACCTTCGTTGTGGCTGTCGGACCTGATGTTCCCGTTGGACATTATTCCGTCCGTGCGATCGGGAAATATGGTCGCTCCAATGCCCGAACGTTCGTCGTCGGGCCTTTGCCGTCAAGCATCGAAAAAGAGCCGAATGACGAACCTGCATCAGCCGGCGATGTTGTGATCCCGGGAGTGATCGAGGGACAGTTTGGAGCAGCGGCCGACGTGGATTACTTTCGATTTTCGGGTCAGGCAGGTCAGACCCTGACGATCGAGGGATTCGCGCACCGAATTGATTCCCGGGCGACTCTGAGGTTTTCCGTGTTCGATGAAAATGGTCGCGTTCTGGGTGACAGTCATCGAGGGCATTCGAGTGATGCTTTTGCGATTGTGACACTCCCCTCGGCTGGAAGTTATGTTCTGCGAGTGCGTGACAGTCTGCACGGTGGTGGTCCGGAATTCCCATACCGGATTTCGCTCAGCAGCAGTCCGCTGGCTGAGTTTGTCTTTCCGCCGGCGGGACTCCCCGGTTCAAATGAGGAATACACGATCTATGGTTATCAGTTGCCGGGAGGTCAGCCCAGCCCTTATGCAACACCGGAACGACCGTTGCAGCAATTGACGACCCGAATTGCAATCCCCGGAGACATCTCAGGGCGACTCCAGTTTTCAGAGCGGATTGACCCTTATCAATATGCGCTGGATGGCATCGAGTATCGAGTGTCATCGCCACAGGGATTATCCAATCCGGTGCTGGTGTCCGCAGCACTTGCTCCGGTCGTTCGCGAACAGGCGAATAACGACACGCCTGCCACCGTGCAGAAGCTGACTCAGCCCTGTGAGGTTGCCGGTCAGTTTTTTCCGCAGCGCGATGTGGACTGGTATTCGATCGAGGCTAAAGCTGGAGAAGTGTTCTGGATCGAATTGATCTGCCAGAGACTGGGATTGCCGACAGATCCTTCGATGGTGATTCAGAAGGTGGGGGTCGACGATCAGGGAAAAGAAGTGGTGACGGTGGTTGCGAACCTCGACGACGTTGATGTTCGGCACGGAAGTCGCGAGTTCGATCAGCGAAGTTTTGATCCGGCGTATCGCCTCGTGGCGCCGTCCGATGGGACTTACCGGATTCTTGTTCGTGACGGCTACACGCAGAATCATCGTGATCCAGGGGTGACCTATCGTCTTCTGGTGCGAAACCCACAGCCAGACTTTCGGCTGGTCGCAGTGCCGATGGAAACATCGGGTTGCGTGCTGCTTCGAAAGGGCGGCCGCGAGGCGATCCGAGTGATTGCGGCCAGACGAGAGGGCTTTGATGGCGAGATTACTCTGACAGTAAGTGGTCTGCCGGCAGGAGTCACATCATCGGACGTGATTCTTGGTCCGGCGAATCATTTCACGACAGTCGTTCTTTCTGCGGATGCGAACGCTGCCCCCGGCCACGGTTCCATTCAGATTTCGGGGAAAGCCATGATTGGCGGTACCGAAGTGGTTCGCACCGCGAAGTCTGGCATGTCCATGGATCAACTGCCGTTTGCTCAGCCGAACGGTGATGGGCCCAGCACGCGAGCCCGCCTGACGGATCAGATTTCAATCAGCATTTCTCCGGATGAGACCAGCCGTGTTGCCATGACGCTTGGTGATGGAAAACTCATCGAAACGTCGCGTGGCGGTCTGATCAAGATTCCGTATGCCGTTGTGCGGCAGGAGGGTGCGGCGGGTAACATCACAGGATTTCCGATCGGGCTTCCGCCGAATGTGGGTGTTCCGCAGGTTGCTGTCGGAAGCAATACGAGTGGAGAATTTGAACTCCGACTGCAGGCAACCGCACCGCCTGGAACATATTCCTTCTACCTTGCTGGCAGCATTCAGGGACTGAACTACGCTCGAAATCCGGAGGCCGCGGCAAAAGCGAAAGAGAACGCGGAGAAGTTTGCAACCATCCTCACCGAGACACAGCAGAAGCAGCAGCAGGCACAGCAGAAGGCTCAGCAGACTGCGACGGATCTGACAAAAGCGACGAGTGAGTTGACCGCCGCGAAGCAGGCAAAGACGGCAGCCGATACGGCCCTGAAAATGGCCAATGATGCATTGAAGTCGGCGAACGATCAACTGGTTGCGGCCCGGAAGCAGTCCGATGCGAAGCCGGAGGATGCCGCTCTGAAGGAGCAGTTGACCAAAGTGCAGAAGGATGTTGACGCCGCTGCGATGAAGAGTGCCATGGCTCTGGAGAATCAAAAGATGGCCGAGATCAAACAGACCGAGGCCACGGCCAGACATCTGCTTGCCGATGAATCTCAAAAGAAAAGTGGTCAGGAAGTGCAGACGCTGCAGAGACTTGTGCAGCAGGCGCAGCAGGAAAAACAGCGGAAAGACCAGCGGTCTCAGCAGCTTCAGCAGCAAGCCACGATGCGTGGTGTCAACGTCAATATCCCGTCCACTCCGGTGACCATCCGCATCGCAGAGTATCCAGTGAAGGTGTCGGGAACTCCAGGCGTGGTCACGGTGAAGCAGGGAGCGATGGCTGACATTCCGTTCAAAGTGGAACGTCTCTTCGGCTTTGCGGCCGATGTGACTGGTCAGTGTGTCGTTCCATCGGGTGTGGCTGGACTGCAGGTGGCGAATGCTCGTGTGGAGGCTGGTCAGAGCGATGGAAAATTCATAATCACCGCGCAGCCTGCTGCGACTCCCGGCGAACATGCTGTCACGCTGCGGTACACCATGAATCTGAACGGTCAAAACCTGATTCTTGATCAACCGCTCCGTGTGATCGTGGAAAAAGTTGAGCCGGCATCCAGATAGGTGTGTCCGGGGTGACTGTCTGAGCTCATCGTGGAGCTCGTCAAGGTTCCGCCAGGACAGAAACCGCTGATCAGAATTTGCGATGGAATCGAGTGCTGAGCGGCGTCCTGAACAGCAGGTCGCCGGGAACCATGCCATCAGTTCCTTTTTTGTCGAATTGTTCGGGATTTTGTTGCCATGAATCAGCCTGCCTCCGATTCTTCGAGACGCCGCGTCGGCCCGTGGTTCGTGTCGACATTGATCACACAGACGCGATCGCTGAGACTCGGAGTTGCCGTGTTCCTGCTGACCTCGATTTGTCGGGGTGGTGAGATTCCCATTGCAGATGTGCAGCGCAGCGAACCTGTGATGTTTGAAAAAGATATTCTCCCGCTTCTGCAGCGAAGTTGTCTCGCTTGTCACAGTGCGACAGAGAAGCAGGGTGACCTGATTCTTGAATCACCGGCGGCGATACTGAAAGGTGGCGACAGTGGTCCTGCCATAGAGGCGGGAAAGGGGGCTGAGAGTCTGCTGCTGAAAGTGGCCGCACATCAGCAGGAACCTGTGATGCCTCCGGCTGACAACGACGTGAATGCGCCTCCGCTGACATCGGAAGAGCTCGGACTGCTGCGTCTATGGATTGATCAGGGTGCAAAGGGCACGGGGCGTGTCACAATGCTGTCACCCGGGAAGTGGCAACCCGTGACGCCGCGATTTGCGCCGACGCTGGCACTGAGTCTGACGCGAGATGGGCAGCTGCTCGCCGCCAGTCGAGGAAACCAGCTCGACCTGTACCACGTTCCGAGCGGTCAACGGGTCACCCGGTTCTCAGACCCTGCCTTGTCCGATGCGGGATCAACGCAGGCTCCCGCGCATCGGGATCTCATTGAATCGCTGTCGTTTAATACAGAAGGAGATCTGCTGGCTTCAGGAGGTTTTCGCGAAGTCAAGATCTGGCGGCGTCCGAGGGATGTTCAGCGATTTCAATTGGCCGTCGGCGGTCCGGTGAGTGCCGTGTCCACTTCGCTGGATGGTCAGTGGATCGCAACAGCCTCAGGCAGTCAGATCCGACTGTGGAATGCCGCGAGCGGACAGCCGGGACCGACACTGTCAGGGCACACAGACAAGGTTTCGGCTCTGCGATTTTCAAAGGACAATACGTCGCTGCTGTCGGGCAGCGCGGATCATTCCATTCGTCGCTGGCAGTTACCGGAAGGAACGCTGGTGGGTTTGATCGAAACTCCTCTGCCCGTGTTGTCTCTGGAAGTCGTGGACGCACAGGATCCGAAAACGCAGCCGCATGCGGATCCTCTGCTTGTTGTCGGTTCAACAGACAATCTGCTGAGAACGTTTCGCTGGCCATCTGCGATCCCCCAAAAAGAGGACCTGAACGTCTCAGGCGATTTCAGGATTCAGTTGAGCCGCGACCGCAAGTACGCCATGGTTGCCGAGTCCACCGGTGCGATTCGCATTCTTCAGGCGGACGAGAAGACGACGTGGAAGGTGCTGTCCGAGTGGAAGTCTGATCGAATTCCGGTTGTCGCCGTGGATTTCGTCCCGAGCGCCAACAACTCCGAGCCGCCATTTGTTGTGGTTGCGGCAGGTGATGGATCCCTGACGATCACTCCCATGGCTCACTTTGCACCTCTCCGCCGCTGGCGTGGTGCACCATCCCCATTCACAGCTCTGACGTCAGCACCTGATGGACGGCAGTTTGCATCAGGAAGTGAGTCCGGTCTGATCACCCTGTGGCGGAATTCTGAATCGGACGCGTCAAAACCGTGGGTCGATTCCGGAGGTGTTGAGGTCACAGCAGTGCAGACCCACGCGTCTCGGCGGATTCTTGCGCTCGCCGGGCTTGTGGATGGCAAGGCAGTCGTGAGCATCCGGAATCTTGATAATGGCCAGGTGACTCATACGGTTCAGGGGCATGAAGGTCCTGTTCGATCGCTTGCGTTTTCGGCAGACGGAATGCGACTTCTGACGGGCAGTGACGATCAGACGGTTCGAATCTGGGACTTGAGTCAATCGGTTGCATCCGAGATCAAAAAGTTTGGACCTCTTGGATCTCCTGTGACTGCACTGAATGCCACGACCGACCTTGCGCGAGTCATCGCTGGGGGAGCAGACCACAGGGTTCACCTGTGGAATGTGGCAGATGGGACGCTGATTCGGGAATTTGGCGGCCATACCGCGCGTGTGATGCATGTGGGATTGCTGGCGGACGGTCAACCGTATTCCGTGGCTGCGGATCGAACGACGCGTTTCTGGAATCCTGCAGACGGGACGCAGACACGAGCATGGGAAATGCCAGCGGTTCCCACAGCGGTTGCTGTGACGCCAGATCTGCAGCGTCTGTTTGCGGCAGGTGACGACAAAGGCATTCGCAGTTTTCAATTGAGTTCGGGGCAGGTGCTTCAGACATTTTCCGGACACACGGTCGGGCCGCAGGCGCTTCAATTGTCTTCCGATCTGAAGCGTATGGTATCACTGGAGAACACCGGCAGTCGGACAGATGCCTTCTTATGGGACCTTGAGAGCGCACGGCTTCTGGAGGTTGATGAAGGCACCACATTTTCCTCCTTCGCACTGGTCGATGGACCTCAGTATCGAGCGGTTGTTGTGAATGCGACTGGTCAGGTGACGGTGCGCCCGTGGTATTTCTGGAAGTTTGCTGAGGGAAATCAGCAGCCGATCACAGCCCTCGCTTTTACAAAGAACTCTCAGCAGCTGCTCAGTACCAGCCGGGATGGTTCGCTCCGTGGATATCAGGTTGAAACTGCGCAGCCGTTGTTCAGTGCAAGTCATGGAGCGCCAGTCAACGGTCTGGCTATCGCTCCGAATGAACAATGGATGGCGACCGCCGGAGAAAACGGCAGCGTACGCTTCTGGCAGATGAATGGAAATGCGTTTGGTGCTCAGGCTTCAGGGAATCTGGCACCAGTTCGATCGGTTGTCGTGTCGCTGAACAGTGAGCGTGTGATTGCAAGCACGTCGGGTGACAAACCGACAATCCATATGATTGATCCTGCAACCGGGTTCACGGTGGAACGAGTCTCTGTGCATCATCAGGCGGCGCAGAATCTGTTTGCGTTGACTGAACAGGGTGACTTCCTGTCTGCCTCGCCCGATTCCATCCAGCGCTGGCGTAGTTCTGCAGGCAGACAGTTCCCGGGTCACAACGGAGCCATTTCCTCGCTCGCGGCGATACCGCAGAGCGTCATGCAGGTGGTTACAGGTTGTACGGACAGTGTGATTCGTCGAGTGAATCTGAGCAATGGTCAGGTGATGGCTCAGTTCAATCATGGAGGACCGGTCACAGGAGTTGCGGTGCGATCAGATGGTCAGCGAGTCGCCTCCGTCAGTGAAAATCACACATTGAAACTTTGGAATATCAATGGTCAGCAGGTGGCTGAGCTTCGTGGAGATATCCGACGCAGGACCGCGGTCACTCGACGCACGCAGCAGCAGACGGCGGCGAATGAACGCGTCACTCGCACTCGACAACTGGTTGAATCTGCGGAAAAAGACGTTCCGGTCAAGACTGAAGCGGCCGCGAAAACCTCTGCGGCATTGACAGCGGCCACAATGGACCTGCAGCAGAAGTCCGCGGCTCTGACGACGGCGAACGAGCAGAAACTGGCTGCGGAGAATGCGTC
>JBKDRW010000589.1:0-5366 GCA_046341255.1 Planctomycetota bacterium | reverse complement strand
CGTCCAGGGCCTTTTGATGACGGCGAATGTCACCGTCAAATTTCCCGGCTGCGTCTTTCTTTGCTTTCTCTGATGCCTTTTCGTCAGACTTTGCTTCGACGGCTTTCTTTTCCGCCTCAGCCACAGCGTCCGCCTGCTTCTTCTTCTCCGCGTCGAGAAGCGACTGAATTTTCGTGACATACTCCGTCGCTTCCGTGACTCTTCCCAGCGCGGCGAAGGCGGCTCCTGTGGCACGGTCGCGGCGCAGATCTTCTTCCGCGTTGCCAGTGTCTTCCATCCATTTGGTGCCGCGAAGTGCTGCAAGGCGGTCGTAAAGTTCAAACGACTGCAGCACATCAATCAGACGTTCGCGTCCATATCGGAAACTGCCGGACTTCCCGACGTGATTGTATTTCGGATGTCGCGGCAGACTGATCATGTTCATCGCCAGCGACTCGGCGTCCAGGGCTCGTCCGATCGAAATCATGTTTCGAATGCACCACTCGTTATTGTGAGCAAAGTTGTGAATCTGATCGGGCATAATTCGATCGGTCATCATATGCTTGTGATCGACACGAGCTGAGGCTTCCTGCTGGTAGACGGCATCATGATAGCGATGAAGACGCGAATAAATGTGTCCTGGCATATGCCACATATGTGCAATCGCAGGTGCCGACATACCGCACAAGGCTGATGACTTGACCGCCAGTTCCGGCTTCTTGCCGTCCCACAGATGAATCCGGTAGTGATGAGCAGGATGCAGAGGTTCGGCATTGAGAATCTCTGTCAGCAAGGCATCCACTGCAAGATATGATGGCATGTCGAGGCCCTCTCGTTTGGCGGACCAGAAGAATTCGCAGAGGAACGCTTTGGTTTCGAGGTCGTCCGGGAACTCCAGCAGAACGTCCTCCAGATCCGCCACGTATCGATTGCTTCGAGACTTCTTCTCTTCTTCCTTTTCGCTCTTCGCGTTCAGATACCGATCGAGCGACTCGATCAGCAGCTTCTCTCGTCGAGACATCTTGTCTTTGCGTTTGACGGCCTCTGCGATAAAGCCTTTCGCACGCTTTTCATTGCCTCGATTTGACATGGCCATGCCCCAGTAAGCTGTCCCGCACTCCGGATCCAGCATTGCGGCCTGACGAAAAGAACGTTCGGATTCGAAGTACCAGAACCCGTGAAGCTGCGCGACGCCCTGTTCGATGAATTTTTGAACCTCAACGTTCTGCGTCGTCACCGGAAATCGAACGCGTCCGACTCCTTCCATGAGATACGCATTTTGACGTGGACCCTCATTGAAGACCTCGCCGTGAACTGAATGTCCTTCTTTCGTTGCAGTGGCCGGGGTCTCCTGTGCGGCCGGAGTCGCTGTCGATGTTTCCGCCGCCTTTGTGGATTCGCCCGAGGCCTGCAGATCGGGATTCGCTGCTGCCTGGGCTGGGGATGATGCGGGCTCCTGAGCCGGCACGGAAGGCAGTGCGGATAAACAGGCGATTGACCCGATGACTCTGAGACCCCGACAGAAAAACGCGTGTCTGAGCACATCGATGGAAAAAGCCAGTGCATTCATGGCCGGACAGCTTTCAGCAGGCAGGGAGCAACAAAATGGTTGCCGCAAAATGGGATCTGCATTGTGCCGCCCGTTTTTTCTTCAAACAAGCGTACATCGCTTGTCACTGGTGGATTGCCCGGGGTTGCGAATTCTCCGCCGAATCCGGATTTGCGGGACGAAACACGCCCATCACATCGTCCTCAACTCGGTCCGGCTGACCGCAGCACCCGATCTTCACCGCGTGTTCCGATGCATGCATGGATGCTTTGGCAAGCGGAGAGCCATTTTGCTCCAATCACTGATGTCCCCCCACGTGACCGCGAATACTGCTTTCCCTCATCGCATGGAACTGAACATGGAGATGTCGCCGCGTATTATCAGGGACTTTCGGACATGGTTGCGGAACGAATCCGCATCTGCACGATGCTTGTTTCTCGATGTCTAAGATTCAGCAGGAGTCTCGATCTTCATCCGCCTCGCCGGTTTCTGTGACGGTCGGAGCGCGAAAGGTGGCTCAACTTCGTGGGTTTGCACGTTTGTGCCGACCGGATTGGACGCGACATTCGCGTTCGACGGAATCTCGTGGCGTTCCCGAGGAGGAACGACTTCAGCCAACGTGCTGCAAAGCGAGTTTGACGCCCATGCTGCAGAAGTGGTTTCGGGAATCAGCAGTGTCGGTTTTTCAACGGATCGCGGACCCACTCTTGATCGAGAGGGATCCATGGGCGTGAAGCCTGCAATTCTCCAGAGTTGCCGGGTTCTTGTGACATTCGAAGATTCGCACAGCGAAAATGCTCGGTTTTTCATGCGATGGAGCCACATGCTGCTTTGCGAATCCAGGTGTGACCGCGGTTTGATTCAATCTGCGACATCCACAGGCAATCGTCCCCGAAAAAGGTCCGCATGGCGAACGAGGATCCGTTATTCTATAACCGTGTGTCTGAATGTCTGTTGGCTCTTTCCCACCTTTCTCGCCGATTGCTATGACCACGATGGCCCGTTCTCCATTTTGCATCGCGATTGTCATGGCCGCCGCATGGATCTGGTTCTGCCCTGCGTCGGTATTCGCTCAGGTTGCTTCGGAAGAAAAATCCGATCCGACGCCGGGCCAACTCATGTTTTTTGAAACTCGAATTCGCCCCGTGCTGGCGGAACATTGTTATGGTTGTCACTCTCAGGATGCCGCCAACAAGGGGAAACTGAAAGGGAATCTGTTTCTCGATAGCCGAGACGGTATGCTGCGGGGCGGCGATACGGGCCCTGCTCTTTTTTCAGGACGCTTCAATGATCATGCCAACCATCAGCCCGGCGAAAGTCTGATTCTGAAGGCATTGCGGTACGAAGAGTACGAGATGCCTCCGTCCGGCAGGCTGCCGCAGAGTGTGATCGATGACTTCGAACGCTGGATTGCCGATGGAGCGGTCGATCCACGGCGCGAGGCTCAACCGATCAAACAACGTGCGATGGATCTCGAGGCAGGCCGCAGGTTCTGGTCGTTGCAACCCTTGCAGACGGTCGTACCACCCGGCGACTCGCATCCGGTCGATGCCTTCATTCGGGAATCGCTCGCGAAGAAACAACTTCGTCAGTCACCAGTCGCGGATGCGCGAGTGCTGGTTCGCCGCGCATGGTTTGATCTCCTGGGTATTCCACCAACACCAGAGGAACTCGAACAGGCCGTTCAGTCGCTTGAAGTTCGCTCTGGCGAGTCAGGGTTGGTATCGTCTGCGGCATGGGGCGAACTGATCGACCGCCTGCTTGCACGCCCTGAGTACGGTGAGCGTTGGGCGCGGCACTGGATGGATGTCGCGCGATTCGCGGAGTCGTTCGGCTACGAGCAGGATTACGATCGCCCTCATGCTTTTCACTATCGCGACTTTCTGATTCGCGCGTTTAATGAAGACATGCCGTTCGATCGCTTCGCGCAGTGGCAGATTGCCGGTGACGAACTTGCGCCTCACGACCCGCTGGCATGGATGGCGACTGGCTTCCTCGGTGCCGGGGCCTTTCCCACGCAACTCACAGAACGAGAATTCGAGTCGACTCGCTACAACGAGCTCGACGACATGACGGCGACAACGGGTGTCGCATTCCTCGGTTTGTCAATCGGCTGCGCTCGGTGCCACGACCATAAATTTGATCCGATCACGAGTGAAGATTACTATCGATTTGCGTCAGCATTCACAGCGGTGATCCGTTCGGAGAAAACGTTCGATCTGCACCCGGAAGAAAATGAAAAAATCAAAGCGCAATACACCGCTGATCTCGAACAGGCCCGCCACGATATTGCGAGTTTTGAAGCGACCGGGCTGGTGACGGAATTGACTCGTGCGCTCCGCGATGTTCGTTCCCGGGCCAGCGATCGCACAGCCTCTGACAGCAACCATTCGGCCGGTGCAACCTCTCCGTGGCGGATCGTGAGCGGTGAGATTGAAGCCAGCGCGGGCAGCCAGTTCCAGTCTCAACCGGATGGCTCCTATCTGGCGATCGGCGATGCTCCCAACCAGGAAACCGTGATTTTCACTGCTCGCATTCCCGCAGGAGAATGGTCGGCGATCCGGATCGAAGCTCTCGCCGACTCGTCACTTCCACGTCAGGGACCCGGTCGAGCGGGAAACGGAAACTTTGCTCTGGGTCACCTCGTGGTGGAACATCTGCACGATGCCTCGGACGGTCCTGCTGCGAATGGGAACGAAACGAACGTGATTCCGCTTGTACTCGATCAGCCTCGAGCGACACACGAGCAGAACGGGGACACACTCTCGGTGGCCGCATCGATCGATACGGATCCCGTCTCCGGCTGGGCAGTTGATGGACAGATCGGTAAGAGTCAGGCGGCCGTGTTTCATCTGGCTTCAGCCCTTAAGTCCGGCCTTCGGGATCGTATGCGGTTCACCCTCCGATTTCATCATCCCAATCCGAAACACGCGATTGGGCGCATGCGGTTCTCGGTTTCGACTCAGCCGATGCCACCCGTGGAAGTCGGCAGCAATGACGCTCCGACCGATGTCGTCGAAGCGATTGAATCTCTTGCCGATGCGATCACTGATTCTGAAGAACCGAGCGAAGCCATTCGATCCAGTGAGGCATGGAGCCGCGCGATCGCATGGTACAAATCAACGTCTCCGACCTGGAAAGAACTTCGGGCTCGACTTGCAAAACTTGAAAAAGATGGACCGGCGCTGCATCTCAGTAAAATTCTGGTGACCACCGAAGGTGAGCCTCATGTGCCCCATCATGCCGACGATCGAGGTTACCCGCACTTTTATCCTGAGACTCATCTTCTCCGTCGGGGTGATGTCGAACAGAAGGTATCGGTCGTGACGCCAGGTGTTCCTCGAGTGTTCGTGCGTCATCAGGATCAGAGCAGCGACCTGCGGTGGGAGACTCTCGAAAAGAGAAACCCGAAATCCAGCTATCGAAGAGCGGCCCTCGCGCGGTGGCTGACAGATACCGAAGCCGGTTCGGGGGCTTTGGTTGCACGGGTCATCGCTAATCGGCTCTGGCAACATCATTTTGGACGCGGTTTGGTCACGACGCCCAACGACTTTGGCTCCACCGGGGAACTTCCCTCGCATCCGGAGTTGCTCGAATGGCTCGCGCAGGATCTGATCCATCATGAATGGAAGCTGAAACCGCTGCATAAGCGGATCATGACCAGTGAGACTTACATGCAGGGGAATCGCTCGGCCGATGATCCTCGTATGACGAGCGATCCGGACAATCAGCTGTGGTGGTTTCGGCCGCCGCGACGACTTGAAGCGGAGGCGGTTCGAGATTCGCTGCTCGCTGTTTCCGGCACGTTGGATCGAACGATGTACGGCCCGGGGACGCT
>JBKDRW010000588.1:0-4121 GCA_046341255.1 Planctomycetota bacterium | reverse complement strand
CGTCAAATCTCTTGAGCGTGCGAGAGCTGAAGGACAGTCGGCGAAAGAGATCGGACAATCCATCCAGCGAGTCAGCGACCAGATTCGCAGATTGGTCGCGAGGGAATTCGAACCCGGCGTTGCCGCCTTTCAAAGTATTTCCCAGGCCACCATCGATACGATCCGCAGCCGAACATGGCCCTGGTTTTTCTTCCAGGACTGAGACGGGACCGCAGGCTCCCGGCATGTCTTCGCACCCGTGCCGATACACCACGGTGGCTTGTGTAAGCGAATTCTCTGGAGAACGTCGCGTGATCGTTGAGTCCGTCTCAGCAACACTCTAAAAAGCCGGTTTTCAGAGATTGTCCCGTGTGCTCATTGAACGCTCAGGAAGGTTGTTTGTCATGACTCCGAATGAAAAGGCCCAGTCTCTGGGTGTCTCGTTTGAACCGGTCACTCCGGGGTATCTGAATCTTTGCATTCGGTCCGGTAATCAGCTGCTGACATCCGGACACGTCAGCGACATGAAAGGTGTGCTGGGTCAGAATCTGACCGTGGAGCAGGGCTACGAGGCCGCACAGGAGTGCGCCCGAAAGATCCTTCGCTCCGTCTACAGCGTGAATGGAACACTGAACAATCTGCGAGTCATTAAAGTGCTGGGCTGCGTTTACTCGACCGGGGATTTCACGGATCAGCACCTCGTCATCAACGGCTGCTCAGACATGTTGCACGAGATTTTCGGCAAAACCGGGGACGGTTACCACGCCCGGAGCGCGCTGGGGTTCGTGGCACTGCCGACCGGAGCTGCGGTCGAGGTCGAAGCAATTTTCGAAATCAAAGCCTGATCTGTTGTCTGACGCGATCCCAGTCTGGTCAACGGGAGCCAACGACGTGACACAACGTGATTTGCTGGCAGGCAGTCAGCCTGGCAGGCATCGTGACTACAATCGGGTTGCGGCGTGCTGATCGTATGGATCAGATTGTCTGAATCAGACTACCATCGTGATGAACTGGCAGGAAGTTCGGAGCATTCCCATGCAGATCGTATCAGGCCGCCATTTCCAGTCGGCATGGCTTGCCGCCATCGTTTTCCTCGGCTCCACGGTCCTTGCTCAGGACGATCGCCCCAATATTGTTATCATTCTCTGCGATGACCTCGGTTATGGAGATCTGAGCATCCATGGGCATCCCGTCATTCAGACAAAGACAATCGACGAACTCGCCCGGACCGGACTCCGCTTTTCGAACTTCTATTCAGCAGCCCCGGTGTGCTCACCGTCACGAGTCGGGCTGCTGACGGGACGTTCTCCGAACCGCGCGGGAATTTATGACTGGATTCCGGAAGCAAAATCAGCAACCTTAGATGCGCGAGATCAGGTCCATCTGCGGTCGACTGAGGTCACGGTGCCGCAGGTACTGAAGCGCGCGGGTTATGCCACCTGTATGGCAGGCAAGTGGCATTGCAACAGCCTGTTCAATCGTCCGGAGCAGCCTCAGCCGAATGATGCTGGATTTGATCACTGGCTCGCCACTCAGAACAACGCAGGGCCCTCTCACGAGAATCCTCGAAACTTTGTTCGCAATGGAGAGCGTCTCGAAGTCCAGCAGGGTTTCAGTTGCCAGATTACCATCGACGAAGTCTCTTCATGGCTCGACAGCCACATGGCAGACAGTCCGGATCAACCCTTTTTCATCTACCTTCCGTTTCACGAACCACATGAACCTGTATCCTCTCCCCCGGACCTTGTGGCCCGATATCTTCCGCATTCGCTCAACGAGGATCAGGCTCAGTACTTCGCCAACGTCCATCATGTGGACGATGCGATCGGTCGTCTGCTGAATAAACTTCAGGACCTGCGAATTCGAGAAAATACGATCATCATTTTTTCATCGGACAATGGACCTGAAACTCTGAATCGCTACAAGAACGGGCATCGATCGTGGGGCCGAACCGGAATCTTTCGCGGCATGAAGTTACACACATATGACGGTGGTCTTCATGTCGCCGGAATCATCAACTGGCCAGCAAAGATGAAACAGGGACGCGTTATCAGTGATCCAGCGTCTTCCCTCGACCTGTTGCCCACAATCTGCGAAATCACGGGAACGAAGGTCCCCGAGAATCGACCATTGGACGGCATGAGTCTCGCACCCGTTCTTTGGAATCAGCCGTTGCCTCCCAGGCCAAAGCCCCTGCTCTGGGTCTATTACAATTCCCTGAATGACGCTCGAGTCGCGATGCGGCATGGCGCGTGGAAAGTGCTTGCTCGACTCAACGATGGCACGTTTCCGCGGTTCGCGAATCTCACGGCTCAGCAAATCCCTGAAGCTCAGTCCGCAAAACTCACCGATCTGGAGATCTACAACGTCGAATCGGATCCAGGTGAAACGCTGAACCTTGCGGGTCGCGGACTCGCGACGGAACAGGAGTTGTCTGATCTCATTCAACGCGAATACGATAATCTCGCCGCAGACTCGTTTGGTTGGTAACGAGCCAGCATCTCACGGCACCGAAGGCAGCAACACATGAATCCTGAATGCGATGCGCGAGTTCGCTGCGTGAAGCACACGAGGCCAAAGACAGCCCGATCCATGCTCCGAGAATTCCGCCAGCATGACGTCCCGGGGATTCAATCGTTCAGAACAAATGTCACTTTCAGATTCACTCGATATGCAGTGATCTGTCCATCCTTCACTTCGACTTTCTGATCCTGCACCCACGCTCCGGTGACATTCTGCAGCGTCTTGCAGGCACGCGACACGCCAATGGCCACAGCGTCCTCAAAACTGACACTTGACGATGCAATAATCTCCGTCACACGCGCGACCGTGTTCTCTGAGACCACTGTATCATCGGTCTTCTTTTTCTTCTTTTTGTCTTTCATGGCAGTCGTCCAGGTGAGAGTTGGCTTCGTGGCAAAGTCGACCAAGATTACCCAAACTTTCAATAAACGCCATTTGCATTGGCCCGGAAGATCATTTCTTAACAAAGTTCGGCCACGTCGAGAGACTGAAACCTGCGATGGCCCACAGTAAAAAGCATCGCACCGGCCCAAAGCGGCATTCTGTCAACCGTACTCAGGCCATCCGAAGAGCCTCGGAAGGCACAGAGACCCGCACAAATCGCCCGAGCCACTGGCATCAGAAACGAACGTAGATGTGCCGATCGTCCATTCTTCGACGCCGGGATGGTGTGCCGAACGTCTTTTGAACAGCACGACAGATGGCGGATCGCAGTCTCCAGCAGTTCCTGATCACGCTCTCGCCCGAAGCGGCCCAGTCGCTCGTGCAGTTCAACGGCCACGGACTGTTCTTCAACGACGTGACCACGATTCCTCCCGAAGTCGCCAGAGTCGCCTCGCAACCGTGGTGTGTGGAGGGAAGAAAGGTGGTCTTGCAGTAGAGGACAGGATTCGAACAACCTACAAATTCCCTAGGAAAAAGAGGGGTTTCAAAATGAGGCGGCGCAAAATCCGACGCGCGCAGTTGCACCTGTTGGTTCTGAAATTGTATCCCGAAAAAATGCGGGCTTCCCGTGTTGCCGAACGAACAACCATAACGTAGAATGGTGACACATTGTACTAACGACGGAGAAGTCGACATGCAGAAGACTCTGACCAAACACGGAAACAGTTACGCCCTAGTCATCGACAAGCCCATTATGGACTTGTTGCGAATTACGCCTGAAACCCCTTTCGAAATCATGAGCGATGGACAGTGCCTCGTCCTGACGCCCGTTCGTGATCCAAAGGAAGAAAAGAAGTTTCAGAAAGCCCTGGAAACACTCCACGGCCGATTTGGGCGCGCGATGAAGAAACTCGCCGAGTGAGGGAATCATGTTGCAACCATGGTTCTTAGACATCGATCACACGATGCGACTTCATCGCAGCTTGATCGAAACTTACGGTGGGAGTGAAGGTATTCGAGATGTGGGGCTCCTGCACTCCGCGCTTGCAATGCCTCAGGCCTCTTTTGGTGGCGAGTTTCTGCACCGAGATCTATTTGAGATGTCGGCTGCCTACCTCTTCCACATTGTTCAAAACCATCCGTTCGCCAATTACGGAAGATCCGCAGAACACGCACGCGACATGTCGATCGCCTTGGATGTAGCGAAGACCTACCGACCGATCTACAAGATGACT
>JBKDRW010000587.1:0-2214 GCA_046341255.1 Planctomycetota bacterium | reverse complement strand
GGAGACCGGTTAGTTTCCAGAAGCCACTCGAAACATATTGCTGAATGCGAGGATCGAACTTCCGGGTTCAGGATCGACGGCAGACTTCAGATCAATAAACGGGAAGACTTCGCTCTGATCGGCCTGAAGTTTCAACAACGCCGCGTCAGCATCCCTGCTGGTTCCTACGGTCTGAACAGAAAATCGCCGGCCGTCTGATGTGACCGCCGTCAGATATCCGATGCTGATCAGATGATTCCAGACGGTCAGTACATGGCCTTCTTTGGAGACCAGAACGCCGGTTCCGTACGAGTCGAGATTGCCGGCTCCGGCTCCGAAGAGCTTCACAATGACCGGCTGTTGCGCGGCGATGACATCAACAGTGGCAATCGTTGTTTGCTCATCCGCCGCGCACGCTGTGCCCGTTGTGCCGACTGACATCACGACGGTGAGAAGTATACCTCGATACATCACTCAAATCCTCACAAGGGGCGGAGGGCTCCTTGAAGCACAGAACCTGCAGACCTGAACATCAGAAACGCTCGGACAGCCCGATTGTCAGACTTACGAACGGTCTGGCAATTGAACGTCTGAATGCGGAGCACAGCCTCCTGAAAGTGGACTTTACCGACTTCGCAGGCATGACGCGAGCAATCGATTTCAAGCGCTGGGCCATCATACGTGAGCGCATGAAAACGCCCTTCAGTCAGGCAACTGAAGGGCGACGGAACGGAGCTGAGCAGAAGGCTTAGTCGAGTGTAAACTGCAAAGATTCGCCGCCTTTGACTTCGAACTTCCGGTCAAGAGCTCCCGTCAGATACTTCTCAGGCACCTTCTTCAGGGTCGCGTCAGATTTGCCAGCGGAAATGAAGTAAGTGTATTCCCCCGGAGTAACTTCAAACTCACCTTTGCCGTTTTTGATTTCCACAACAGCCGGGAGTCCTGAACCGACCGGTTGAAAGTTGAACTTCACGTCGTTGACAGGTTGCCCACCCATTGTGACTTCCAGCAGCGTCAATTGCGGCGCGGGGTTTGTGCCGGGGTCTGTGCTGCCGCAGCCAGCCAGCAAAAGTACGCAGATCGCAAAACAACTCAAGAATCGCACCAGCCAAACTCCTCAGTAGAAAAGAAGCCGAGTTGCCACGATCGTTCTCGCAGCAACTCGGCAGTCCACGATGTCACACCAAGAAACCGATGGATCAGAACTCACCGGTTGTAAATCCGTCGTCCGCACCTGCGATTCGCTTCAGGACGAGGACATCCATATTTTCGCTAAGGAATCGTACGGAACCGTCACCCATTGCGGCCTGACAGCCGCCCGTGTGCCAGCTGAAGGGCTCGTCGTTGGGTCCACAGTTGTTGTTGACCCAACGGCATTCGGCAGGACCACCGAGTGGAGTTGCGTAGTTATTAATCCTGGCGACACGAGATCCAGGCGACAGCGCGTTACTTGGACCTGAAAGACCATTCGCACCAGCATCCGGATCAGCCCAGGCGTACATGCGGCGGCCGCCCGTTGTGCCGCCGGACCACTGAGGCCCTTCACCGTTAGGTGAAGGACGGCTGCTCAGAGAGCCAACAACACCTGCTGACGGATGAGCACGGCCGGCGTCTTCGATGCACAGAATTGTGTTCGAAGTACCGTCGGTGATTGCTCCGAACTTGCGATTCTTCTGGCAGGACAAAAAGCCCTGAACAGTCATCTGCACACGTCGGGTTGTTGATGTCGGTCGCGTTCCGATTGGGTCGGTGGCACCTGCAATACTGCCATCTTCCATGTCTGTCACTGCAACAAACATGTAGTCCCACACGCCATAACCATCTGGTGCACGACGACCGGCGTCAATTGGTGTGCTGGGGCAAACGAACGAAGGGATCTGCGTTTTCGCAGCTGCCACCGTATTCGGATAATTGGCGTCGTTATAAACGGCACCCTGGGACAGCGCATTCAACACTGTTGTTGTGTAGCCAGCGGTGCCCATATCGGCGAATTTCAGGCCATGGTCCATATGGTTGTACACATTTGCCTGCTCGATATATGGCAACAGCAAAGTTGGTGTTGACTGCGTCATGTACGTCGTACTGGCTGCTCCCGTGCTGTCACACTGACCCGAGTGTGGCAGGTAAGAGTAGGTGCTTTCAAAATTGTGAACGGCCAGTCCGATCTGCTTCAGATTGTTCTTGCATTGAGTACGGCGAGCCGATTCGCGGGCCTGCTGAACGGCTGGCAGGAGG
>JBKDRW010000586.1:0-2316 GCA_046341255.1 Planctomycetota bacterium | reverse complement strand
ATCAGGACACTGGCCGTGAAGACCGATGGTCCTGAAGCAATCATCTCGTCTCTGAGTTGCGGCAATCAGCAGAAGTGCATCATAGGCTGATGTATGTTGACCAATCCATGGATCCTTTTGCTTGATGACCCGACTCGAGGAGTCGACATTGGAGCCAAGGCGGAGCTTTACCTGCTGATGGAGCAACTGGCATCTCAGGGGATGTCGGTTATTGTCACCTCCAGCGAACTTCCGGAGTTGCTGACTGTCAGCGATCGAATTCTTGTGTTGAATGAAGGAGTGCTGACAGGAGAGTTCAGTCGTCAGGAAGCGACGGAACAGCGGATTATGGAAGCTGCGACAAAAGCACAAGGCTGAGTCGCGTCTGATCTTCGGCAAATATTGCTGTCGAGTGAAAACGACGTCCGTCTGAAAAACGGAGTCAAGACACGCGGTGCCAGTCGCCATTGTGATGCCTTTCGAACGCCGTTATAGTCCTGATCCTCCTCGAAGCACGTGTGCCATTTCCCCTCGGCACTCGCCATTTGTTCTAAGAACCCGTCCGCTGCCATGTCTTATACACACCTCTTTGAACACGATGTCCAGTTCATGCGACTGGTTCGACGAGAAACCGAGATTGATCTCGTCACAGCGGCATTGGAGATTGCTCGTGACGGGCAAAACGAACTCAGCTTCGAACCGACGCGAATCCGACTTCAGAAGTCGATCGCTCGACTGACACACCCGGTGACTCAGGCCGGATCGGATGTGGAAGAACTGAAATTACTCATCCGTCACATGACCGAAGAACTGAATCTTCGAGGTGATGACGATTGCTATTCTGAGCCCGAAGCGAGCTATCTTAACTGTGTTCTTGAGACTGGTCGTGGAATTCCGATTTCGCTTTCGCTGATCTATCTGACAGTGGCCAACGAATTGGGGATTCCTCTTGAACCGATCGCCGCGCCGAATCATTTTATCACACGGCTGCAAACGGATTCGGGCAATCTCTATGTTGATGCGTTTGATTCCGGCCGCATTATGGATGAGCCTGAATGCGTGCAGTGGCTGCGAGACAAAACAGAACTTCCAGCTGCCGAGATTCGTCGCTCGTTCAGGCGAGCTGATGACAGGACGATTATTGTCCGCATGTTGAATAACCTGAAGTCATTATTCGGAAGCCGTGAACAATGGGGTGCCGCATGGCGAGTCCAATGTCGACTCGCCATGCTGATTCCGGGTTCTTACAGGGAACGCCGCGACCACGCCATTCTGACTCTGCGAGCCGGACGTCCCGGAGAGGCGATGAATCTGATCGAGCGTTGTCTGTCAACATGCCCTGCTGATGAACGCCCCATGCTCACGCAGCAACTGGAACTGGCAAAACGCGCAATTCCGAACTGTAATTGATCGTGTCGTGGGTGGTTTTTTGGCTTCGCAGGTCGGCACCTCGGGATTGACGAATTTCTGTTGGTGCGACAGATGTAAAGCGTGGTCGGCCGTTGACTTCGTCTCGTCGTTACCGGAGTCACAATTCTGCGCTCTGCGATTTGTGCTTTCCGGCGATCGGATTTCTCGTGTCGGTGCTCTGGATTTACGATTCGCAGCGAGTGGTCTCGTCTAAGTGGGACACGTAGCGGGCAGCCCGGTTTCTCCGCACGAAACAGATCACTTCCAGCTTTGTAGTCTGATGTTAAGAAAACCCGGTCTGCGGACGGGCATGTTTTCTTGATGCGTTGATGTCGATGAATGGGGATCAGCGCAAGGGTGCAATCAGTGCCTGGATCAGAGAAAGCCCCAAAACGCTTTGAGGTCTGCAGCATTTGTCGGGACAGGGGCTCGCAGCCTGCCGGTTTACCGGATCGTCCGCAGAGGGTATCGCGATTTCCGTGAGAGTTCCCCGGGAGCAATGGAGCGGCAGACTCGTCTTTGCGGAAAGGTGCGTTTTTCTTAAAGTCCGTCACGAGTTCGGAATTCGACGAGTCAAGCGGAATGACTGCGAGCGATGACAGCTATTCTCCGGATTGACTTGGCTTTTTGTGGATCGAAGGATCGATGTAATGACCATCAGACGAACATGTGAATGTGGCCTTGTGGCATTGTTTCTGATCGCGTTGGCGGGATGCGGCGGCAGCAGCACGTCCGCGACAACATCGTCTGCGAGTTCTGCGTCCGGGCCTGCTGATGCACCAGCGGTCTCGCCCGCCAACGAGTCTGATTCTGCCGAAGGAGAATCCACCGGGCTTTCGGTGAAGACCGTTTCAGCGGAGAAGACCGGGCGATTCGATCATGCCGCAGGTGGCGCGACGACGAGCGAATCCAAAGAGGCACCGAAGG
>JBKDRW010000585.1:0-17385 GCA_046341255.1 Planctomycetota bacterium | reverse complement strand
GTTCCGAAGCCGCAGGATGGGGAGTCTCCGGGTCTTGAGCCCACATCGGTTTCAGGCGTCTTTCGAATCCCCAGAAAGAACGCGGGCGGGACGTCTCATGACGCGGTGAAACTGCGATCCATTGAAATCACGCCGATGCAGGATTCGGGTGACGGACAGATCGCGGTTGCTGAAGTCCCGATCGAGGTTTCCTCCATTTCCACCATCGAAGAGGAATCATCCGAACCGCCCGAAACGCGGGTGGTCGTTGAAGATGTCCAGGATGCCCACGACTGTTCGCCGGCTGCCGTGGCTGTCAACCTTGGGTTACTGTTCAGTCCGTTGCTGGCCGCGGCCGCGCCGCCGCTGGAGAGCGAGCAGGTTGTTGAGGCGAATCCCGCCGTGCCGACGCCACCGGTCCACGAAGTATCCACGTCCGAGCCATCGTCAGAATCTGAGACCACAGCGCCGTCGATTCATGGATTCGAAGCAGAGCAGGCTCCGTTTGATCTCAAAATGGAGTTTTCGACGGAGGCCGCTCCGGACCAGCCAACGACGGTGGATTCACTGGAACAGTCGTTTCAATCGCTGTGGTCATTACCGATGGCATCTGCGTCGATTCGTCACGAATCCAGCCCTGCCAATGATGATTCGGCTGAATCTGCCAAATCGGGTGATATCGACGCGACGAAAAAGAAACAGCGTCCTCCGCTGCGCAGACCGCCGCTTCATCGTCGATTTCAGTTTGACCGTGCTGACCCAGTGCCCTCCTCTGTTGATCCTTCCGCAGGAACAGAAGTCATGAACCGAAACGTTCGAGTCGATCAGCCCGGTGGGACAGCAGATTCCAGTGCTGCACCGTCTCAGAACTCTGTGACCTCGTCTGTCGCGCCCGAGACAAAGATCGTGTCAAACTCGGCTGCCGGAGGACGCAGGTTTCGAATCGACGCCGCGGAATCGATAGACGAGATCGCTGGAACAGGCGGCCGTCGGGCAAGAACACAGGGACGTGCGAGGGATCGATACATCGATGCCGCCCACGATTCTGTGATGCGTGGGCCCCACTTTGAGATCACCGCTCCTAAGCGTTCCAATCTGACCGCCCTGACGGGCCAGTTCCTCGCTTACATGGGGGTTCTGGGATTGACGATCGGGACAGCGATGGTGATCTACGGTCACTTTGGCGGATATGCCGAATATACTCCAACCGGATGGCTGGTCACGACGGTGGCGCAGATGCTGCTTTTCCTCGGAGTCATCAATCTGGTATCGGGAGGCATTGAGCAGAACAATGAAGATGTGTCACGTCGAATCAGCACACTGGGCGATCAGTTGCTGAGGATTGAACAGGTCACCTCTGAAGTTCTGCGAGGCCCGAAAATTTCTGCCGAACGTTATGACAATCCGGAGTCTGAGCAAGCCAGCTCCATCCGTGAAACCGCTGGTCGAGAGCTGGAATAGTGACTACCTTGCGAGAGTCTCATCCGTGATGGTAAAAAAGGCTCGGCATTTCCTGGGAATGCCGAGCCTTCTGTATTTTGGTTCCTCTCATGGAGGAGTTCGGAGGGATCAACCTCCGAAGGGGACGCTGATGAGCTGAGTCCCGTTCGCCGTCTTGACCAGCATGACGAGTTGTCGGCGTTCGCGCGCCTGAGTGAGAGCATCTTCCAGTTCATCAACGGTTGTGATGTCGGTCTTTCCCACCCGGGCAATGACATGTCCCGGCCGCAATCCGATACGAGCAGCCATTCCTCCGCGGGCAACACTTGTCACAACGACCCCCGACTCGATATCCAACTCAAGTTGTCGAGCCAATTCCGGGGTCAGGGTCTGAACTTCAGCCCCGAGGCTTTTGATCTCGCGACCACTTGTGGCAACTTCTTCAGGAAACTCGGCAGCCACAACTTCGAGCTCAACTTCCTTCCCGTTTCTCAGGACCACCAGAGGATATGACTGACCGATTGAGAGACGCTCGGCGATCGTAATGAGTTGCTGGCGACCTGTGATCGGTCGGTTATTCAGCCGAACGATCACGTCCTGCACTTCGACACCTGCCTTCGCTGCGGGAGATCCTTTGGTGACTTCTGTCACGATGACGCCTTTGGACATCGGCAGTTCGAGACTTCTGGCGATTTCCGGCGTGAGATCATCCGGCTTCACGCCCAGATAGGCACGTCGAACCTTGCCATCCTTCGTCAACTGATCGCCGACCCAGCGAGCGAGGCTGACGGGCACGGCAAATCCCACCCCATCGTATCCACCGCTGCGAGTCTCGATGGCCGTGTTGATTCCAACCACTTCACCTTTCAGATTGACAAGCGGACCACCACTGTTGCCTGGGTTAATGGCCGCGTCGGTCTGGAGGAACTCCTGTCGTGTCGGCAGATTCTTCAGTCCTCGTGACTTGGCGCTGATGATTCCCTGCGTCACCGTGCGATCAAGCCCAAAGGGGCTTCCGAATGCCAGAACCCAGTCGCCGATCTCAACTTCTGAATCGTCTCCGAGGGCAACAGCAGGAAGTTTGCGATCGGCATTAATTCGGACCACAGCCACATCAGCGAAGTCATCAGCCCTGATGTCCATCGCTTTGTACTCTCGGCCGTCGTCAAGCGTCACATAGACCTCGTCGGCTCCACGCACCACATGTGCGTTGGTCATGATGATGCCGTCAGGGTCGATGATAAAGCCAGAGCCTTCACCGGCAGCAATTCCCTCAGAGCCCTGGCCCTGCTGCTCTCTCATTCGCTGCCGAAGATCACCGAACAGATCATCCAGCGGACTGCCACCAAACCCGTCAAAAGGATCCTCCATCTGACTCATCTGCGGGGCCTCGATCTTTCGAATCGTGCGGACGGAGACAATTGACGGAAGTGTTTTTTGTGCAACCCAGCGAAATCCGGATGACAGTTCCTCAGCACGAGCAAGTGACTCTGCTGGCTTATCCGGCTCATCAGCCAGCAGCGCTGTTGGCTTCGACGGCTTTAACCAGCAGAAACTGAGCAATGCGACGACCCCGGCCGCCGCGAGTGGCAATCGAAGTGATTTCATAGCAGGACTCCCGTTGAGATTTGACCTCTTGAAATAGAAACAGGACAAACTCTGGAATTCACCCTCATACTTCCGATCAGGTGAAATGAACCAGCACAGATCTGCAGGCCCAGTACCTGCAGGCCAATTTTCGTACGGTGAATTTGCAGAGCCGTCGAGGTGGATCGATCAAATGCCATTCCCGAGATCACGTGATATCGGAATATGAACGAATGGCAGTTTGGGTCACTGTTGACGCAACGCGTGTGCCAATCGATCGGCTTTTATCTGACTGTGCAGACGACCGGGTTTTCCGGACAACCGACAGAGACTATGTTGCCGCAAAGTCTGTTCCTGAACAGATTTTCTCCAAAAAATGAACCGTCGGGACACTCCCACAGGCATGATGCTCCGCGACGCCTGCGGTTCCGTAGATAAATCTGCCTCGAGACAGCTGACATCCCCAGGATTGGCGGAACCGTCGCTTGAAAGGCTGGCTTGTCAGTCGCCACAGTACGCCGCTTCTGCTTCAGTGCCGGCAGACAATCCAATCTGACACTCCATGACAGGTTCTTCCATGAGTCATCCGTTTGAAAAAGAACTTCAGACCGCATTGCAGGCTGTTCGCCAGGCTGCCCGGGTCTGTCGTTCGGTGCAATCGTCGATAACGACTGAGTCTCTCGCAAAGAAAGACAACAGCCCCGTCACGGTTGCAGATTACGCCAGCCAGGCGCTGGTGTGCCGAGTCCTGGAGGACGTGTTTCCGAATGATCCGGTTATCGGAGAAGAGGGTGCTGCGGAATTGAGAGAAGCCGGCGGTGCGGAGTTTCTGAATCGCGTCGTCAACGAATGTGCGGCCGTCGGCGTATCGGCCACGCCAGTGCAATTCTGCGACTGGATCGATCGAGGCAGCGCTTCTGCCTTCAGCGATCGATTCTGGACGCTGGATCCCATCGATGGGACGAAAGGATTTCTTCGAAAAGAGCAGTACGCGATTTCTCTGGCCCTGATCGTCAAGGGCACGATCGAAGTCGGAGTGCTCGGTTGTCCGAACATGTCGAATCCTGGATCCGCGTCTCATGGTGTGCTTGCGTGGGCGGTTCGTGGCTACGGGTCGTGGACCCAGCCGCTGGATGAACCAATTGCTGAACCGGTCCGTATCGCGGTGACAAAAACAACGTCCGCATCAGAGATGCGATTTTGTGAGTCGGTCGAGTCCGGGCACAGTTCTCATGACTGGTCGGGACTGATTGCCTCAGAACTGCAGATTTCCCGAGAGCCCGTGCGGATGGATAGTCAGTGCAAGTATCTGGCAGTTGCGCGAGGCGACGCGGATCTGTACCTGCGCCTTCCAACAAAAAAGGGTTATCAGGAAAAGATCTGGGACCATGCGGGTGGTGTGCTGATCGTCACTGAAGCGGGTGGCAAAGTCAGCGACATTCGTGGCCGCAACGCCACCTTCACACACGGCTCCACCATGGCGATGAATGAGGGGATGGTTGTGTCCAACGGATGTCAGCACAGCAACGTCATTGCCGCAATTCTGGAGCACGCTCCGCCCGAGATGAGCTGATCACGCAAGTGCGGAACAAAAGGTTTGGACGATGCGAGAATACCACATCGCAGAATCTGATCAGGAAGTTCCGAACTCATGAACGAGGTGATCGCAGATGGCAAAGACACGATCGCCTTCCATCAGTTTCTGCACTGCTCCGTCAACGAATTCGCTGAAGGCCGGCAGTATCAGCGACTGTCTGCGAATCAGGAAACAGGGCAACTTCAGTGAGTCACCTCCGCGCCCGGATAACCGCACGGTCGGATGCAGATGTCCCGCCATGCCCGGCAGACTCAGGTCTTCGGCTGGCTCGTGACGCAGTGAAAACGGGTTGGCCCACTGCGGTTCCGTACAACAGATCATTTGCCACTCTGACGGAGGATCTCCTGCGGCACGGTCGTGATTGCCTCGAATCAGTTCAATGGTGAGTTCCGGAAACAACCGCCGCCAGTCAGAGATCAATTGAAACGTGATCCTGCAGCGACCGCGGCGCGCGTGAATCAGGTCGCCGAGAATCAGTAGTTTGTCTGGAGAATAGGCATGGATCAGTCCGCTGAGCCGTCTCAGGAGTCGCTCGGTCTGATCAGGAACCGGCATCCCAGAGGCCCGAAATGTGGCTTCTTTCCCAAGGTGCAGATCCGCGATCAAAAGTGTGCGTCGGGCCGCCCACCAGACGGCTCTCTGTCCAAGAAGACAGAGCGTCTCACCAGCAAGAACGATCAAACATTCCGATCCTGAAGAAGAAACAGATTGTCTGAAAGACTGGTTCTGCACGTGAGGACCGATCGAGTTTTGAATGATTGTGCGAGTACCCGGGAATGGTAAGAATATCGCACTGGAAAGCCATTGCCGGATGTTGAAATCCGCTCCGTTCTGGCTCGTTGTGCGTCGGCAAGGCTGCCCAGTGGTCCGTTTCACAGATTTGTGGTTGTGTCCGAATGATACATCGGGCGGTGCTCCGGACGGTGGTGGCGTTCGAAGAAACAGGAATCCTCGTGACTTCCCATACTACGAAAACGTCAGTCTCTGATGTCAGCGTTGCTGAACCACCGGTTCGCGTCCGTCAGATTGATCATGTGACGCTGGTCGTCAGGGATGTCGAAGCGAGCCGCCGGTTTTACGTCGGGCTGCTGGGCATGACGGAAGTTGCTCGGCCGGCCTTTCCGTTTGACGGCGCGTGGTTTCGGGCGGGCAGCACATTGATCCACCTGATTCACGAGCACGAACGAAGCGGACCAGCCGGTTACCCTGTTGAGGTGCTTGTGAAGTCGAGTCGAAATCATCACCTCGCATTTGAAGTGGATGATGCTCGAGCTGCTGCGGAGCGATTAAAGTCACGGGGTGTGGTTCTGCTTGATGATGCCAGACTTCGACCGGATGGTGCTGTTCAGGTTTTTTTGACAGATCCGGATCATCACGTCGTGGAATTGTGCTCTTCGCCACCATGGACCAGAGAAGATGTCTGACAGGATTCGGGGACCGCAACGGTGACTCGGAGGAGCGACCTCCGAATTCGCAACCGGAGAGTTTCATGCAGGCCGTGTGAAGGGACTGGTCTGCATGTCGGAACGCAGGATTGATTTTTCTGAACGCTGCCTGATTGAATATTGCTGCATCAAAGAGGACCCCCCATCATGGCTCGTGAACTGATCATCTCTATGGCTGGCGCCAACAGGGCTGGAATTCTCGCCGCTGTGACAAAAGCGATGTCAGAGCTGGGCAGTGATCTGAGAGAAGCGAGTCAGACGGTGGTGCGTGGTCATTTTACGATGATCTTCTCGGCGGAATTCCCGGACACCATGGACACATCGATCATTCGTGATCACCTTCAGGATGCCTGCCGACCATTCGGCATTGATCTTGGCATTCGAGATCCGGCCACTCAGCCTTCGATCCATGCGGGTTCGAACGCTCGAACTCGCCTGTATCGCCTTCGACTCGGTGGTCGAAATCAGCCGGGTGCATTGCTGAGACTGAGCCAGATGCTGTCGATGCGAGGCGTGGATATCACGGGCATGCATGCTCTCAAGGCCAATGAAGGCCGCTCATTTGAGATGGTGCTGAAGCTGGCTGTGCCTGCAGAATATCCGGCTGAGCAACTGCTGAATGATCTGAACAATGCCGGACGAGAGTTTGACGTCACAGCGGATCTGAGGGAATTCGGCGAATAGGCAGGAGCCGGCAGGCATGGTTTGCCTGCCGTCGGAAAGGTCGCAATTTCCATGCTTTGGATGCTATTGCAGGAGAGCGATTTCGACATTCAGACCGGGTCCGAAGCCAAGCATGATGCACGGCGTCTGCATTTCTCGGCGACGCAGTTCTTCGAGGATAAACAGAACGGTCGGTGACGACATGTTGCCACATCGCTGAAGGATCGAAACCGACGGTTCCATCTGGGCATCGGCTAATCCGGCAGCCTCGGCCGTCGCGGCCAGTATGCGCGGACCCCCCGGGTGAATAGCCCAACTCCGGATATCGCTGATCCTCAGGTTGAATCGCCCCAGAAACTGTTCCAGGGCGTGAGGAAGCTCGCGAGTGATGATGCCAGGCACTGCGGGCGAGAGTGTCATCTCAAAACCGTGATCGCCGATTCGCCATGTCATCATGTCGGCGGTGTCCGGGATAACGAAGGAGTAGTTCCCGACCACTCCACCCGGAAATGCGACTTCCGTCACAGGCCGTTCACGGGAGCCTCGTCCGATCACCACCGCCGCTCCGTCGGCAAAAAGTGAATTTGCGACGATCTTCTGAGGATCCCAGCCGTACTGATGATGCAGCGAACACAATTCGACAGCGCAGATCATGACGACTGCGTCTGGTTCGGAAAGGGCAATCGCGCGGGCAACACGGAGTCCGTTCAGGGCTCCGTGACATCCCATGAAGCCCACATGAGTTCGCGCCACCGTGCGATTCAGGCCGAGCTTCTCGATCAGAGACAAGTCGACACCCGGCGCGCTGAATCCACTGCAGGAAACCGTGACGAGATGTGTGATCTGCTGAGGATCCGTCCTCGCATCCGTCAGCGCGCGGGCCGCAGCAACAGAGACCAGCCGGGGTGCATCATGTTCGTATCGCAGCATTCGTTCTGCGGTACGGGGACCCCGATCCCCGGAATTTTGTGCCGCTCGGTAAAAGCGTTCTGCAGTCGCCTCTTCATCAGATGACGTTTCCAGCAGCACGCTGTGGCGCGACTGAACCCCGGCGCGGCGGTATAGGGCCTGAATCAGAGCCGGGATGTTGCCGGAGTCGACAGATTCCTGAGCGACAGCCGTTGTGGCAAATGTTGCCGCACCTTGCTGAGAGATGGAATGTTCTGGAAGAGCTGTCCCCAGCCCGAGGATCTGAAAAGACATCATCAGCACGATTGCCTGTTAGTGACCAAACTGAGGAACTCGATTGATTCGGTGAACCAGACCTTGAGTCAGTCTCGGGAACATCCGAAAGAACATCATCAACGCCGGCAGAAGTCGCGAATGTCGCAGAGCAGAGGAAAGCAGTCGACAGGTTCTCTGTTCGCTGGCCACGATCCGCCGAAATGACGAAGACCACTCGGCTTCAAGAGCAGAAGTCCATTCTTCGACTCCCGCCTTGACGAATGGAATGACAGCGGTTGCGGCCGTCAGAGCCCACGCCATGCCTTCGCCGGTAAAAGGTTCAATGTAACCCGTCGCATCACCAAGAAGCAGCATTCGGTGTCCGGTGATTCGTGTGGCCATGCGAGTCAGTGGGATGGTACCTTTGACGGATGCTGACGAAAGACCTGACGGACAGGGAACACCGGCGGATTCAAAGATCTGCTGCAGAGTTCTGAGTGGTGACTTTGTGGAATTCAGATGAGATGCATCCACTGCAGCGGCAATATCAAGCTGACCATCTTCGATCTCGACAACGCCGGCATAACCGTGGGGTGCAATCGCCATCAGAATGGAATGTGGCGCAATCCAGAGATCTGCTGCAGATCTTGCTACCGTCGTGCCGAGCCCGATTCGAGCACCATGCACTGGCGGGGCCTGAAACCCTGTCAGCCGCGACAGGCTCGGATGTCCCAGCCCATCGCAGATCAGCAGAATCTTCGCCTGAACCACTTCGAACTTTTGCGAGTCCTGAGTCGACCTGAGTTCAACTGTGCGCAAGGGTTCCTGCGAGTTTCCCTTCGCTGCCACAAACGATGGCGAAGTTCCTGACCCTGAAGTCGCTGTTTCTGAGATTTCATCGGGCTGAGGAACCACGGATGCCAACGTGTTCTGCCGAAATTCAGCGCCGGCGGAAACGGCTTCCTGCGACAGCCAGTGATCCAGCTTCCACCGTGACACAGCGACATTGCGCGGCATGGACAGGTCGAGTTTCGAACCGCGGCATCGTACGGCGAGTGATGACGTTTCAGACGGCCTGAGGTCGGCAAGTCCCTTGTCGAGTCCGGCCTGCTGCAGCATCGCAACAGCTCGCCCGTTGAGACAGCATCCGCAGACTTTCTGTCGAGGAAATGACTGGCGCTCGACCAGAAGTGTGCGGAGTCCCTCCCGGGCGGCCAGTGTTGCTGCCATCGAACCGGCCACTCCGGCTCCGACAATCACCACATCGAAACGATCCGGATTCATACGGGAGGCCCTCATTTCGGAACGGCCCGTCGGAAGCCCTGCCGGATCATGCGCACTTTCATCAGGGATCGCAGACATGTTCAGCATTTTTTCCACGAAAGCAGGTATCGCTGCGGCCAGTGGAATCGGACGCGAGCATCCGGCATGTTGGCCTGTCTCGCCATCACAGTCGCTTCCTCTGATGTCAGTGCACCTTCGACCGACATCGGCCCATCCAGATGAACGATGCGGCACCGTGTCAGAATCCGGCAGCCAAACCATGCCAGCCAGTACCCAAGGGCTGTGCGGCGGAGGTCGTCGACCAGCACAAGTTTCCCAGCGACCATTCGCATGATGTTCAGCAGCTTCAAGCCGTCAGACTCGTTGAGGTGATGAAGAAACAGACTGCACATCACCACATCGAACGAGGATTGGGGAAGCGTGTCCGTCAGGATATTGCGGCGTTCGAAGGTCACGTTCAACACGCCTGCGAGCCTTGCCTGTTCGGATGCAAACTGAACGGCCGTGGCACTCATGTCGCAGCCCACGATTCGAAGATGCGCCCCTTCCCTCTGCGCTCGTTTTGCGAGGCGAATCGCCAGATCACCACCTCCGGACGCGATATCGAGGATAGTCAGTGGCTGTTCCTTTGATGCAGACGACAGCAACGGCCGTATGGCGTTCCAGAGCACCGCATCCGGACGGCTCCACCAGTTGATCCGACCGAGACCAGTCAATGCGCGTCGATGCTCGTCAGCATCCAGAGACGGGTCATCCATCAGTTCTGACTGAAGACGGCGATTACGGAACGTTGAAATCATCAGAGTTTTACTCAATGTCATTCCATCGGCAGGAAGTTGTCCGACAGACAAAACGTTCGGGCATTTCCAGGACGCGACGTGTGAGTTTCCCTGAATCACAGGCCGGCTGTCTTCTGGCGGGATGATGTATCACTCACTTCGTCGTGCCATCTGACGATAGGTGGTGACATCAATCGAGTCCGAGATGAACTGAGAATGCCCATCGGCAAAAAGAACATGAATTCCTGACGGATGGCGACTGTCGAGTTCGCATTCATCAGCCAGAGGCTGATTCGGACCAAGGTGCATAAAACCGGTCACTCGGGCAGGACCATCTTCACCAAGCTGATGAAACCCGATCCATGTCGTCGGAAGTCGACGCGCTGATCGTTCGCTGATGACTGCCACATTCGATAAACCACGAGTCAGGTCGCTGAACCTGACTGTTCCGCCGTGAATGAATGTTCCATTGAGATTTTCGTCGTCGGTTTCATCGGGATCATTCGTTCCTGCGATTCCGACATAATTGGAATGGGGCAGTTGCATCAGTGCAACCTCAGAAAGCAGAACTTCGTCCGCTGAAGAGGGTTCACCATCGGTGGCGTCCATGAAGAGTCTGAAGGACTCTTCAGCAACATCGGACGGGCACTGAAGCACGTTTGGAGTCCGGAGCAGTTCGGGCGCATGCCGCGACTGATCCAGAAGAGCCATTGGCCATTGTTCCTGAACCGAGCATTTCAGGGATTCCTGCTCGAGGAAGGGCAGCAGCGGTGGCACCCAGCCCGATTCCGCAGGCGTTCCTTCAACGTCCCTCCAGCCGGCTGGTAGTTGTCCAAAAACGTCATGATGCTGATGCAGGGCCAATCCCAGTTGCCGAAGATTGTTCTGGCATTCGACTCGCCGTGCTGCTTCACGTGCCGCCTGAATGGCTGGCAGCAGCAGCGAAATCAGGAGTGCTGCAATCACCATCGTGATCAGCAATTCCAGAACTGTCAGTCCGCGCCGCCATTCTGGCGGCAGACCGCGGAATGAAACATGGCCCCGCTGCATCACATCATCCTCACCGAACTGTGCTCATGAAGTCGATGACGGTCCAGTTCATAGTCACGGACTTCTAGCCCTGCTTCATGCAGTGCGGCTGCGGTAATCGAAGGCCATGGTGACAGAATTGTTCGACCCGTTGCTTCCGAATTCAGTGGGATCCAGATGATTGCAGCAAGAAGGGTTGTGACCCCGAGTGCCAGTTGATAACGCTTTGGAAGCGACGTCATAGACCGTAAATCGCTGGTCCAGTCCCGGGTGAGAATCTGATCAACACGCCTCTGGATCATCGATCGTCCTGCACCGCCGAAGCCTAGCCCGGCAGCCAGACCAGGTGTTCGATGCGAACGCTGTTCCGCGAGTCGAACCATCCCCCTGAGGAAAGTCTTCGCCTGAACAACGTTCAGATTGGCCATCAGGTCAGACGCCAGTTCTCGCTGCAGCGAGGCTTCACGGGATGACAGCCAGACCAGCGGATGAAACCAGAATCCAATCTCCAGAAGTCTCTGCAGGAACAGTCGAAGCGGATGCTTGGCATTCAGGTGAGCCAGTTCATGCCGCAGCACTGCATCCAGCTCCGCATCGGGAAAAGTCTGAATGGCTTCCGGAAGAACGATGACCGGAGTGTGAAGCTGCCAGCAGAAAGGGGTGACTGCCTCCGAACTCCAGACAATCGTCACACGCAGTGATTGAAGATGTTTACAGGTTTCAGGAGTTGCCTTGATCGAGTGAACCTCGGTGGCACTGATCGATTCGAGCTCGGCCAAATGTGCCTTGTCACAGCAACGCCTGACAAGCCGATGTGTTCTGATGATAGATGCCAGCGTGATCAGACTCAGCAGTAACACACCAGCGACCCAGACGTATCCGATCGTCTGAAAAAATACGCGGAACCATCCGGAAGACGCAATCTGACCGAGCAGGATCAGCACAAAATCCGGCTGCAGAATTCGAAGGTGCGGTAAAAATCCTCCCATCAGACACAGAACGAGGATCAGCACGTGTGCCTGAGCCCAGATTCGATCGGCCGCAGCACTGGATGCTGCGCGACGGGTCAGCATCCATGCCATCAGCAGAACAAGTGAACACTGCAGTGTCAGCGAAATAAACAATTCCGGGAATCCTGGAGAGCTCATTCGTGCTTCTCCAGTCTTCGAATTGCATCCCGCAGAATTTCGGCATCCTGCGGATTGGTTTCACTTTCTTCCATCATGTTCAGAATCAGCGAAGGCAGCCGGTTTCCGAACAACACATCTTTCAGATCGGTCAGGATCGATCGTGATATATCATCACGTGTTACCAGCGGCTTGTAGATGAACGCTCGACCGTTCTTTGTGCGGGCAAGAACGTTTTTCCTCGTGGCGAGCAGGTTCAGCGTGGTCATCACGGTTGTATACGCAAGATCGCGCTGCAAATGGTCGCACACGTCCTGCACGGTACCCTGCTCTAATTTCCAGAGTACATCCATCAATTCCAGTTCGTACCGAGTCAGTCGGTGTTCTGTCACGCGGGAATCTCCAGCGGCGTACAAGTTCCAATCTCCTGCGGGGCGGGTTTCAAAACCCTGCAATCCACGTTCTCATTCGCATACCCAACTGCGAGCCGGTCGGTCCAGTGAATTGTCGTCTGAGCGAAGAACGAAGCGAAGAACTGAATAATTCGGGAATCCGTCTCGACAAAGATACGACAGATGTAGTACTACTCTGGGACTGTGACAGTTGGTGATCTTCCGGTCAAGGGAGGATTCGTCGAGTCGTTCCTCACAGAGATGATGGCACGTTGATTTCAGAGTGCGTGCTTTGTTGAACGTCGTCTGGCAAGGCTCACAGATTCCGTGTGACGGAATGAATGTCGCGGCGTCTGCATGATGGCTGACGGTGTTTGTGTTTCAGGCACAGAAGGCTGATTTCACCCACTGTTGCAGGCCAGAACTTTGAGATGATCAACGAGGAAATTGAAAGGATTCGAGATGGCCATTTCAAGGCATCGATCGGTATCAGAATGTAAGAAATTCGGTGAGGCTCTATCCGGGGTTTCTCGTCGCAGGTGGCTGACGAGGCTGCCTGCTCTGGCACTGGTTCTGACAATCGGTACCTCAGTTCTGCCGATCGCGTCAGAGGCGACGATTCCTGAGCCGATGCCTCAGCCGGCAGCAATCAGTGATGAAAAGAATTCAGCGACTGAACCTGGTCAGGTGGATGTGAAGAAGAGCCGCGTCTACATTTTTGTCGATAAGACGGGACTTGGGCATCAGCATGGAGTAGAGGGACGCCTGAGCAGAGGAAGTGTGCAGCCTGGAGCCACCGATGGCGCGGGCGAATTTGTGTTTGACATGCAGAGTTTTGACGCTGATACCGATGCGGCTCGCCGATACCTTGGGCTCAGCGGATCTACTGATGCCTCGACGCGTCAGCAGGTGAACCAGAATATGCGGAACACATCCATCCTGAATGTCAATCAGTATCCGACGGCCACGTTTTCCATCAAGTCAGCCACCGAGTCGGGTCGGAAGAGTCGCTCGGGTCAATCGATTTACGAATTCGTCGGCGAGTTTACTCTGCGAGGCAAAACCCGGCCGCTGCAATTTGAAGCGGAGGTCGAGTCGAAAGATGGCATGGTCCATGTGAAAGGTCAGTTTGCGATCCTGCAGACTCAGTATGGCATCACACCATACAAGAGGGCCCTCGGGGCCGTCGGCGTTGCTGATCGTCTGGTGATCCATGGTGACATCTGGGTTGCAGCAGAACAGTCGGAGACCAAATAGACTGCTGGCCATTTCGCGAACTCAGCACCACGCTCTGGAATTTTCGGAACATGCGCTCGCTTTGGGTCACCACAGAAAGAGTTAACGGCAATGATCTCCTGTCCGGACGTTCGAAAGGACGTCATTCGTCAGCATTACAACATCTCAACGATTTTCTATCGAATCCTTTGGGGTCAGCATATCCATCATGGGCTCTGGTCCGGAAGTGAATCGCCACGTGTTGCTGCGAGACAGCTGACAGAGCAGTTGGTTCGTGAAGCGGCCATTCAGCAAGGCGACCGAGTCGTCGACATCGGATGCGGGATGGGGGGTTCATCGATTCATCTTGCGAAACATCTGCAGTGTCAGGTGACAGGAGTCACCATCAGTTCGTTCCAGCAGCGATATGCCACATGGTCATCGCGGATGGCTGGGACTTCCGGTCGGACCACGTTCCTGTGTCAGGACGCTGAGAAAACAGAGTTTCCTGAAGACAGTTTTGACGTGGCGTGGAGTATCGAATGCACGGAACATCTGTTTGACAAGCCAGCATTCTTTCGCAAAGTCTCCACGTGGATGAAACCAGGTGGCCGGGTTGCCATCTGTGCGTGGCTGGCCGGCGACGAGCCCCTGACGGATACGCAGACAAAACTTGTGCACGAGGTCTGCGAGGGAATGTTCTGTCCGTCTTTTGGAACCGAGAACGACTACTGTCAGTGGCTGACAGATGCCGGGCTGACAATGACGAAGGTGCATGACTGGACATCGCGTGTTTCAAAGACGTGGGAGATTTGTCGCGACCGCGTCCATCGGTTCGGAATTCGCAGATTGGCGTCGTGGATTGATCCTGAGCAGATCATATTCCTCGATCGATTTCAGACGTTGCTTGATGCCTACAATACGGGAGCCATGAAGTATGGCTGCTTGATTGCAGAGAAGAAATGATTGCTCAGCACAAACCTCCGGATCGGACCTGCTGCATGAGTTGAACAGGCGATCATTCTCGTGGGGTTTGAAGAAGGAGCAGACCGACTTCTGTGGAGACAGATTTACGGATCGCTCCCGTTCAGCGACCAGCGTCCTTCGAATCATGGATGAATCAACGAAACAGGGTGGCAGGACATGCCCGTGACGAGATCAGGACTCAGACAGTTCACCGTGATTCCCAGCCGCGGGCGGCTGGCGGGGATCATCGCCGGTGTGGGGACTCAGGCGTGTTTTGCACTCACTGTTGTGAGTCTGTTTTCGTATCTGCGGTACGGTGTTCCCGAGTCGACACCATCGTGGTTGCTGGTCGATTCATTTCTTGCGCTTCAGTTTGCGATTCCCCACAGCATCATTCTTCATCCCGCAACTCGAAAAGCATTACGTCCGTGGATTTCACCGGAATTTTATGGTCTGTTCTTCTGTCTGTGCACCTGCCTGAGTCTGCAGTGGATCTTTGCCTGCTGGCGCAGTTCGCCGATCCTGATCTGGGATCTTGAGGGCATTCCGGCGCGGCTGATGCTCGCAGGTTTCTACGCGTCGTGGGTCGCCTTGCTGTACAGTATCAGCCTGACGGGGCTTGGTTATCAGACAGGCTTATCTCAATGGCTATACTGGATTCGTGGTGAGAACATGCCTCGGAGAGACTTTACACCGAAAAGTCTGTATCGCTGGATGCGACATCCTGTCTATCTGAGCTTTCTCGGTTTGATCTGGTTCACGCCGACGATGTCCGCTGACCATGCGGTGCTCACGGGAATCTGGACTGTCTACATCGCGATCGGCAGCATCCTTAAGGATCAGCGACTGTTGTTTTATCTTGGTGATCCCTACGCCCGTTACATGCAGCAGGTGACCGGGTATCCTCTGATGCTGATCGGCCCGCTGGCGAAGCATGCGGCCCTGTGCCCTGCGCCTGAACGAACCGTCTCAGCAGCCACGACTCCTTCGATGGTACGATCTGAGACGCAAAAAGCTGCATGAACCGAGAGGACATGCATGTCGTCCTGCATCAGCGATGCCTGGCTTTGGTCAGGGCTCGATTCCCTCATCCCATCGCGACAGTCGGCAGAGTTGTGAGTTGATTTCAAAATCGCGGCAGGCCTGAGGCCGGTTGTCATAGTGGCGGCAACGTCTCGAATCCGGATCCAGCCAGACACAAGGCAGCAGATCGAACTGTTGTTCAGCGGCCACTCGATCAAAAATCGGCTGCAGCCACTTGTCAGGAACCTCGCGCGAGGCTTCCTCGCCCGGCTGAAACGGCGGTACAGGAGTCCTCATGCAGCATGCTGCACAATGATCGCAGTTCAGAATTGGCGGCAACAAACTCATCAGAATTTCTTCGACAGAATAGTTGACAAGACCGCATCACCGGATGTTCGACCGATTGTGAGTTTCCATTCGCCATGCCTCCAATGAACGACACTATCTCTTCTGGAAGCGAGTTTGGGAAGTCGTTCGACAGCGGATGCCGGATCCCGCGGATCTGAGTGCGGCGTCAGTTCCGGCGGCCCCGTTGCTGTTGTCGCATCGTCAAACAGCCTATTATGAAAAGTCCGGGCAGAGTTGTGTTCGTCAGACAACGAGGTCGATCTGTCTGCCATCAGATGATCCGAGACGTCGAATACGGCTGGCTCAGGGTGTGACGTTAACAGTCCTGGCAGTCAGGAACAGTGAGCAACAAACATCAGGGGAGGGATTCGTCATGTTCTGGATTGATCAGGGTCGTCGCGTGATCTCTGTTGCCTTATCTCGTGTGTGCCCTGTCGTTCTGGCAGCATTTGTGTCGACGACTGTGGTCGTTGGTGACGACTGGCCCAACTGGAGCGGGGCAGCATGGTCGGGAACATCGCAAGAGACCGGATTTGCATCTGCATGGCCTGAAGACGGACTGCCTGCAAAGTGGACACAAGAGATTGGCATCGGCTTCAGTTCCATGTCGATTCAGGGCGATCGCCTGCTGGCGATGGGACATGTGGATGGCAAAGAGAAAGTCTGGTGCCTGAATGCCGCCACGGGTGAGGTCATCTGGATCCATGAGTATCCCGGCGAACTGCTGCCGAATCTTCATGAAGGTGGCCCCGGATCGACTCCCACGATTTACGATGGGCTTGTCTACACACTTGGCAAAGAAGGACAGTTGTTTTGTCTGCAACTGACGAACGGCGCGGTTGTCTGGGAAAAACGACTCCAGGAGGAACTGGATGTCAAACTTCCGGAGTGGGGCTTCGCAGGTTCCGGAGTGATCCTCGGTGACCAGGTGATCTTTGAGGCGGGCCGAGTGGTCAGCTATCACCGCAGGACCGGGGAGATGCTCTGGCAGTCTGATCGACATCAGGCGGGCTATGGTTCCGTCGCGGTCTTTCAGCATCAGGGCAGAACGCTGTTGGCCTCACTGGACTGTGATGGTTTGCGGATCACCGACTCCGAGGACGGAAAGGAAGTTGCCTTTTCAGAATGGAAGTCTCCATACAACACCAATGCGACAACGCCGATTGTCGTGGGAGATCTGATCTGGATTTCGACCGGCTACAAGGTGGGCTGCGGGCTTTTTCGACTGAAGGACGGTGATCTTGAAGAAGTCTATGCGAACAAGGAGATGAAGAATCACTTCAACAATTCCTGTCTCTTATACACATCTGACGCTGCCGACGACAATGCAAGTGTAGATCTCGGTGG
>JBKDRW010000584.1:0-11944 GCA_046341255.1 Planctomycetota bacterium | reverse complement strand
GGGGCTGCACAGCCCTGATGGATTGAACACCCTGCGAATGTCGGCCATCACGGCAAGGTCGGTTTCCGTAAACAGCCGTGACATGAAACTGATTTTCTCGACACCGATCCCGTGCTCACCCGTGACGCTGCCGCCAAGATCGATACATCGATTCAGAATCTCTTCACTCGCTTCAATCACGCGCTGAAGCTGTGCTTTGTCGCGTTCATCAAACAGCAGAATGGGATGAATATTACCATCGCCCGCGTGGAAGACGTTGACGATTCGAATGTCGTGGCGGCGCTCGACATCCTGCATGAATTCCAGAATCTCGGGCAGCCGAGTCCGTGGAACGACACCATCCTGAGTCACGCAGCTGGGGCTGAGTCGACCGATCGCGCCGAACGCCTGTTTGCGACATTTCCACAGAAAAAGGCGCTCTTCTTCGGTTCGTGACCGCTTGACCTCGCGAGCTCCCATCTGCATGCAGAGATCGATAATCGTGGTTGCTTCTTCTTCGACAACGCAATCGAGTCCATCGACTTCAATCAGCAGCACGGCGCCTGCGTCGAGTGGAAATCCGAAGTGAAATGCCTCTTCAAGTGCACCAATGATGCCCTGGTCCATCATCTCAAGAGCCGCGGGCACGATGCCCGCCCCGATGATCCGACTGATCGCAAGCGTTGCATCGGCGACGGTATTGAAAATGGCCAGCATGGTTCGAGTCGCCGCCGGATCGCGTGTCAGCCTCACCCAGACCCGGGTGACAACACCGAATGTTCCTTCACTGCCCACGAACAATCCGGTCAGATCAAAGTTCGGACCCCTTCCGCAAGGACCGCCCAGTTGAATCAACTCGCCGCCGGGGGAAACGTACTCAACACCCAGAACATGATTCACGGTCACGCCATACTTCAGCGTGTGCGGACCGCCTGAGTTCGTCGCAACGTTACCCCCGATGGTGCACGCCCCCTGACTGCTGGGATCCGGTGCATAATGGAAACCGCTGCCGGCGAGAGTTCGGGTGAGTCGAACATTGACACAGCCCGGCTCGACAACCGCGTAACGATCACGAAGATTGACTTCGAGAATGCGATTCATCTTCGTCAGCGCGATCATGACTCCGCCGCCGATCGGAAGACTGCCTCCGGCCAGACTCGTGCCAGCACCTCGAGCGACAAATGGAACGTTGAAGCGATTGCATTCCTGCACGATCCGCGTGATTTCATCGGACGTCAGTGGAAATACGACCACGTCTGGGCTGTTCTTTTCCACCACGTAGCCATCGCATTCATAGACCACAAGCTCGTCCGGGGCGTCGAGAAGCCGCTCCCGCCCAACGATCGCTTCGAGACGCACGAGGAATTGTGGTGTGATTGACTTTGATGACTGGTGAGCCTGGGCTGACTGCATGACGATCCCTTGCAAGCGGGCGTGTTCCATCAGATCCACGAATTCGGCCGGTCTCGGGAGTTTATCGGAGTCAACAGGTTCAACAAAACGATCCCGCAGCAGGAGACCTGTGACGTTGAAATCCCGAAGACCGGCGCGGCTGGGCGGCTTCGGATTCGGAAAAACTGTTCAGATTTGCCTCATCCGATCCTTGCCGATCAATCCACCAGTGCGTAATCTTCGTTGGGTGTGGGAAATATGCCCAATAAGATCTTTGAAAATCAGTTGAATGTGGGATAACAGCCCATTAGGGTGGGGTGCTGACTGCTGCTCTGCATTTTTTTCTGGCTTGATTATGTTTGTGACCGGAGAATATCGTCGCGCGATCGATGAGCGTTTTCGGGTGACATTGCCTACAGAACTCGCTTCGGCAATCAGTGACGAGGACGGGGACATGATCGTGGCCAAGGAGCGGGCTGGGTGTCTAAGTTTATGGAAGCCCGCCGAGTGGCAGCATCGATTGGACAGCGGTCTGGCTCTGTTGCGTCAAAAGATTGATTCCGGGCGAATGGAACAGCGTTGGGGCGATGTGCAGCGTCTTGGGCGTCTGCTGTCGACTCGGCATACCGAAGCGAAGCTGGCAAATCGCGCTCGCCTGCTGATCCCGGAGACGTTCCGAGATTTTCTCGGTGCGATGGCCGGACAGGAAGTGATTCTCGTCGGAGCTGTGATTTGCGTTGAGATCTGGCAACCAGATGCATGGAATGCCGTCCTGAAAGATGAAATGCCGGATTTTGGTGAGTTGTTCAAGCAGTTGACGCAGTAGGCACTGCAGAACATGGAAGGACATGTCGTCGGTCTTTATCCCGCCTTCAGCTTCGAGCCCACGTATGCCTGCCTTGGATGCAGAACGGACCGAAGACGAGAAGAGCTCACTCAACAACCCTTCCAGACAGTCGCTTGCTCACTCAACATGACCAGCGACCTTTCCCATTCCCCATGGATGGCGCTTGGCAGGGAAGCCGCTCTTCTCGCTTCGGTCTGCTTTTTTTGATGCCCTTGTCAGGGACGACAATCAGCCGGATCCTCGCTAATCTTCCGACCGGCGTTTGTTTCGATCGTGCGATGCAAGAAGGGGCAACGGTCATGTCTGCAGGAAGTTGGAAGTCTCGATGGGACGTGTGGTCGGAATGCCTTCGGGGAACCCTGGTCATCACGGTGATCGCAATCTGCCTGTGGCAGACGATGCCCGGTGCGTGTCAGGCGGGCGAGCGAATCCATCCGAACGTGGTTGTGTTTCTGGCAGACGATGCAGGCTGGGGTGATTACAGCCGAAATGTGAATACTCAGGTGCGGACGCCGCACATCGATTCGAGTGCTGCGAACGGTGTGACGCTCGATCGATTCTTTGTCTGTCCTGTGTGTGCTCCGACACGAGCTGAATTCTTGACAGGGAGGTACCATCCGCGGGGGGGTGTGAAGGGTGTTTCTACAGGTCAGGAACGACTTGATCTGACAGAAAGCACGATCGCTGATGCGTTCAAAGCGCAAGGCTATGCCACGGGTGCCTTTGGCAAATGGCATAATGGCAGTCAGTGGCCGTATCATCCCATGGCCCGAGGATTTGATGAATACTTTGGTCATTCGTCGGGACATTGGGGCGAGTATTTTGATGCGCCGCTCGAGGACAGTGGCCGGATGATCCGGACTGAAGGATACATTGCTGACGTCTGCACGGCTCAGGCCATGGGTTTTATCGAGCGGAATCAGTCGCGACCGTTCTTCTGTTTCATTCCCTTCACAACTCCGCATTCTCCGTGGGCCGTTCCGGACGAATACTGGAATCGCTTTCGCAACAAGGAAGTGATCCTGCGTGCCACAAAGCCTGATGATGAGAACGTCGACGAGACTCGCTGCGCACTCGCGATGATGGAGAATCAGGACGATAATGTCGGACGGGTTCTTGGTCTCCTCGACCGGTTGAATCTGAGCAGAGATACGATTGTGGTCTACTTCTCGGACAATGGTCCGAATTCCGCTCGCTGGAATGGGGGGATGCGCGGGAGAAAAGCGACCACTGATGAAGGTGGCGTTCGTTCCACGTGTTTCATTCGCTGGCCGGAAAAATTTCCTGCGGGGCATCTGGTTTCTGAAATCTCGGCAGCCATTGACCTGCTGCCGACACTGTGTTCGCTGACCGGCGTTCCTCGGGCGGGAGAATTGCCGCTGGATGGCCGTGACCTGTCCCTTTTGTTGACGAACAAGGTCTCGTTGGGTTCCGGCTGGGAAGATCGTATGATCTTTTCGACATGGGCGGGGCGTGTGAGTGTTCGAACTCAGAAGTATCGCCTCGATGATCAGGGGCGGCTGTATCATATGGCTGATGACCCCGGTCAGATACGGGCGATTCATGACACCGAACCGGATGTGGCAGAGCGACTGAAGGATCAGGTCGTCCGATGGCGAGCCGACGTACTGAAGGCTGCCGTCGATCCGAACGGCAAATCCATTGCAAAAAAGAAGACCGCTGATTTTTTACTGAATCGTGTCGATCCGCGTCCCTTTCCGGTGGGATACCGGGAGTTTCCGAGGACGATGCTGCCGGCTCGGGATGGCGAGCCCAAAGGCAGCATTCGTCGAAGCAGTCAGGCGCCGAATTGTTCTTATTTTGTCAACTGGACAGGCCTCGATGACAGCATCGTCTGGAACATCGACGTGCATACCAGCGGCACTTACGAAGCGACGATCGACTATACCTGTCCACTGAATGATGCGGGAAGTGAGATCGAACTGAGCTTCCGCAGTCATTCCGTCAGAGCCCGGGTTGAACCGGGGTGGGATCCGCCGCTTAATGACGACCAGGACACGCTTCCCCGGCCCCATGGAGAATCTCAGATGAAAGAGTTTCGGACGCTGAACGCTGGCCGCCTGCAACTCGAGGCAGGTCAGGGTCTGCTGACCCTGCGAGCGCTTCAGATTCCGGGCCGATCGGTCATGGACGTTCGCCGCGTCACACTGACACTTGTTGAGGATTGAGCTGCGCGTTTCGAACAGCACTGTGTCTACGCCCGCTGAGACAGGTCTTGTCGGACCCCGGCTGCTGACTGTTGTGGCGTTCGATTGGTCACCGAATCAATGGTTGGCTGTAAGTCATGGTGTGCGATGCTTTCGGAACCACCCAAACAGAATTCGAAAGGCAGGTGAGAAATCATCAGGAGCATGCGTCAGCCACGACTCGATTTCGGCAGGCAGCAGCCATCGCGTGTCAGACATCTCGTGCGGGTCCGGATGAATGTCGGAATCCGAGTGTGCTGCGAAGAGAGTCGTGAACTCCCACGACGTCGCCGCCTGGGCCGGGAATTTTTCCAGTCGTTGCAGATGAGAGGAAATTCCAAGTTCCTCCAGAAGCTCACGAGGTGCGGATGATTCATAGGTCTCTCCGGCACTGACGTGGCCAGAGCATGACGATGTCCAGACCGAGGGGAACTCTTCCTTCGACGCGGCTCGTTTGTGAATCAGCATCCGGCCGTCGGAACGAAATACGAACACATGCACTGCCCGATGCAACAGCTTTCGACGGTGAACCGCGGATCGCGGTTGACGGTCAACGACCATGTCCTGATCATCAACCACATCAAAATACTCTTCGGACATGCAGGCTCTCCCGCATCAGACAGAACGAGCCCACTCCAAGGATTGCCGGAGCGGGCTCGCAGGGTTCATTCCTGAGAAGTTTCGCTGTCTGCGAAATCTCCCGACAGATTTGTCAGGATCGCCGACGCGGCGGCCGACCATCCCGGCCTCGACCGCGATCGCCACGACGGCCATGGTCTTCACTCGGCGTTCTCAGTGACAACGCACCGATCGCTTCCTCCCACGTCGGGATTCCGCGAAACTCAGGAGCGACTCGCGTACCACGACCGCCGCGTGATTCGCCTTCCGCATCATCCACCACTTCGCGTTCTCGCGGGGCGCGACGTGGAGCATCGCTGGCAACGGACTCTCGTTCACGATCCCGCGGATGGCGTGTTTCGCGACCCTCGCGTGGTTCGCGACCCTCGCGTGGTTCCCGTCGTGCACGTTCACGACTTTCACGTGGCTCTCGCGTTTCACGTGGCGTTCGCGTTTCACGCGGTTCTCTGGGTTCACGCGGCTCGCGTCCTCGCTCGGCGGCGACACGATCTTCTCGACTTCGATCATCGCGATCTCGGCCACGATCCGCTGGTTCTCGGTCAGTACCGCGTTCTCGCTCGCGTGGCCGATCAGCACCTCGCTCCCGATCCCCACCTCGGCTGCGACTTCGGCCTCGAGAAGCGGGTCGACTTCTCTGAACGTTCTCGCCGAAATCAGAAGACTCTGCTTCTGCATCCGATGAACCTGCACCGTCAAATTCTTCATCGTCCTGAAAATCAACCGGCGGACGCCGGGCCGGAGGAGTCTCCGACTTCGCGGCCGACTCTCGCGCGTGACTGCCCTCCCGATCTCCTCGGCCTCGGCCTCGACGTCCCCTGCGACCGCGACGAGCGCGGGAGTCACGATCGTCTGACTCCAGAGTCTCTTCGTCGTCCTTCTCTTCAACTTCTTCCGGTCCTTCAGATTCCGGTCGTCGGACGGGAGTCACTGCATCGTGGCTGACCCGTCGCTGAGCCTTTACGCTGCCGGCGGAAACGCTGACGATATCTTCCTGATCTTCTTCAAACAGGATATCGCTCAGATCATCATCCAGTTCCCCTGATTGTTCGTCAGTTTCATCTGACGGAGAGTCAGAAGAAACCTCTTCGCGGCGACGGCGATTGCGTCCTCGACCACCACGACGTCGCCCACGACGTCGCTTTGATGATCGATCGTCCGACTCTTCACCATCACCGCTTTCGGCGGCGGATGCGGGCTCTTCAGTTTCGACAACGTCGTCACCTTCATCGTCGAAGTCGTCCTGCTGAGCGGCAGGGGCGACGGGACCGGATTTTGTTTTTTCATCCCAAACCCATTGATCGAGTTCGTCCCAGTATGCATCATCACCCTGGTCTTTTCGGGATGAAGATCCTCCAGAGATCACCTCGCTCTTTTCGCGATTTCGTTGATCTCCGCCACGCCCAAGATCCGGCCTCTCCTCACGAGAACGCGGTGAACGTTCCTCGCGGGGACGCTCAGTTCGCGGAGCAGACTCGGACGCGACGGTCTCGCGACGCGGCCCTCGAGTCAAAACATCGGCCCCGAAGTCTTCGAGATCATCATCGTCCTGCTCGTCTTCTTCGTCGTCCTCCTCATCGTCGTCATCATCATCGTCGTCATCATCATCGTCGTCGTCGTCGGATCCAAAATCGAAGTTTTCGTCGTCTTCGTCTTCGTCTCCCACGACATCTTCAGAATCATCGATGTCGTCTTCTTCATCTTCAAACACAATCAGATCATCGATGTCATCGTCGAGATCCTGAAGGGCCGCTGAAGGAACGACGGGAACTGCGGCATCTGTCGAACCTGTTGACGAAGAATTGGATTGCCTCTGGTCGTCGTAATCATCGAATAACACTTCGCCTCCGACTTCGGAGGGAGTCAGGTTGAATCCAAACAGCGATTCGACGAGATACTTCGCAGCGTCCGATGATTTTCTGGAAGCGTCGTCGTGAGGACCGGTCATGTGTTCCATCTTTCACTAGTTTTGTCCTGAACTCGACAGGACTCGCCGATCAGGCAACCTCGAGTCGTTGAGGCCAAACTCGCCCGAATGCGGAAAATTCACAGAGGGAAGGCTACTCGCCGGACGTTCAGAATTCAATTCTGTTCCCGCTGCCGAGGTTCGTGATTCACCGAACCCGGGCTGAAAGAGCCATGACGTGATCCGAGTCGGACCGCGTCAGGTGTTCCGCCTCTGGCCATCAGCGCACGGCCCCGAGCTGCTTTTCCGGCGCCCGGGACCGCGGACTGGATCATGACTTCCTGATCATGGTTGGCCAGCGCAGGGTCAGACAACCCAGTCTTGTATGGCTTTGACGCCGGGATTCGGCTGATCGCGGAGAGCTTCGAGTGCATTCACAACGGCGAAACAGCCGGGCATGGTGGTGACGCACGGCACACCGTATGTGACTGAGGCTGCACGGATCCTGCCTTCGTCTGTTCGCGCCCCTTTGCCGCTGGGTGTATTGAAGATCAGCTTGATTTCACCATTGGCCATCAGGTCAATCAGATTCGGGCGACCTTCCTGAACCTTCCGCACGATCTGCACATCAATTCCCGCTTCCTGAAAGACTCGAGCAGTTCCGCTGGTGCAGACCACTTCGTAGCCGAGCGCCTTCAAACGACGGGCCGGTTCGATCATTCTCTGCTTGTGGCCGGAGGCCATACTGATAAAGACCTTACCAGACATGGGCAGTCGAGCTCCGGCGGCGATCTGCGACTTGGCAAAGGCCAGTGCAAAGTTGGCATCGATTCCCATCACTTCGCCGGTGGATCGCATTTCCGGGCCCAGCACAATGTCGACGCCCGAAAAACGATTGAATGGAAACACGCTTTCTTTGACAGAGCTGTAGGACGGGACGATTTCTTTGGTAAACCCCTGCTCCTTCAGACTCGCTCCAGCCATGACTTTCGCAGCGATTTTTGCCAGAGACTGTCCGATCGCTTTGGACACGAACGGTGACGTGCGGCTGGCTCGGGGATTCACTTCCAGCACGTAGACGGTGAAGTCGGATGTTTCGGGATCCAGCTTCACAGCGAACTGTATGTTCATCAACCCACGGACCTGCAGTTCTCGCGCGAGGGATGTGGTTGCAATCCGAATTTCATCCACGACTGCGGCAGGCAACGAGTAGGGCGGAAGCGCACAGGCAGAGTCCCCGGAGTGAACTCCGGCCTCCTCAATGTGTTCCATCACGCCACCGATCACGGTTGTTTCTCCGTCTGAGATCGCGTCGACATCGACTTCAATGGCATCTTCAAGGAACTTATCGATGAGTACCGGCTTGTCAGGCGACACGTCAACTGCCTCGGACATGTACCTTTCGAGGCTCTGCTGATCGTAACAGATCTCCATCGCCCGACCGCCCAGCACATAACTTGGTCGAACAAGAATCGGATAGCCAATGCGATTGGCTGCCGTGCGGGCACCTTCGATGTTGGTCGCGATGCCGTTTGGTGGCTGATGCAAACCGATTTTTTCCAGAATTGCCTGAAACCTGGCGCGGTCTTCAGCCGCGTCGATCATATCCGGGCTCGTACCGATGATCGGCACACCAGCCGCCTCCAGCCCTCGGGCCAGATTCAGCGGAGTCTGGCCCCCGAACTGTACGATGACTCCATCCGGCTGCATCCGATCGCAGATGTTCAGAACATCTTCAATGGTCAGAGGCTCAAAGAACAGATAGTCCGATGTGTCGTAGTCTGTGGAGACGGTTTCCGGATTCGAGTTCACCATGATGCTCTCGATACCCATCTCCGCCAGAGCAAACGAAGCCTGACAACAGCAGTAGTCAAACTCAATCCCCTGGCCGATCCGGTTTGGCCCGCCTCCGAGGATCATGATGCGCTTTGTGCCCGGTTGCTTTGCCGGCGACTCATCTTCCTGCTCATATGTGGAATAGTAGTAAGGGGTATACGCTTCGAACTCAGCCGCACAGGTGTCAACCTGCTTGAACGTGGCTTCGATTCCGAATGCCTTGCGCTGCTGTCGGATGTCCATCTGCGAACAGTCCCACCAGAACGACAGTTGCGCGTCCGAAAACCCATTCTGTTTCGCAAGTCGCACGAGTTCGGGGGTGGCTTCATCCAGTCGAGTGACCGAACGAATCTCTTTCTCCAGTTTCACCAGTTGCTCAATATTTCGCAGAAACCATGGATCAATATCCGTGATTTCATGAATCTGTTCGACGGACATCCCGTGCTTCAGGGCGTACCTCAGATAGAAGATCCGTTCTGCATTGGGAATGGCAAGTTTACTCTGAATCTCGTCTTTCGTGGGCTGATTTTCGGTGCCCCAGAGATCCTTTTTCCCACCACCGAGTCCGAAGTGACCAATCTCAAGACCCCGCAGTGCTTTCTGAAGTGACTCCCGAAACGTCCGTCCGATTGCCATCGTTTCTCCGACGGACTTCATCTGCACGGTCAGCGTCGGATCGGCTTCCGGAAATTTTTCAAACGTCCATCGAGGAATCTTGGTCACCACGTAGTCGATGGTCGGCTCGAAGCAGGCCAGTGTTTCACGAGTAATATCGTTGGGGATCTCGTCGAGTCGGTAGCCGACCGCCAGTTTCGCCGCAATCTTGGCAATCGGGAATCCAGTCGCTTTCGACGCCAGAGCAGAAGAACGCGAGACTCGCGGATTCATTTCGATCACGGTCATTCGACCAGTATCAGGATTGATCGCAAACTGCACATTGGATCCGCCGGTCTCCACGCCGATCGCACGCATGACGGCGATCGTGGCATCTCGCATCCGCTGGTATTCTTTGTCTGTCAGAGTCTGAGCCGGCGCGACGGTGATGGAATCTCCAGTATGGACACCCATGGGATCGAAGTTTTCAATGGCGCAGATAATGACAACGTTGTCGGCGTTATCACGCATCACTTCCATCTCGTACTCTTTCCAGCCGAGAATGGATTCTTCGAGAAGCACTTCGTTGATGGGTGAGAGTGCGAGTCCTCGGCGAACTTTGTCCTCGAACTCTTCGATGTTGTAGGCAATGCCGCCACCGGTGCCGCCGAGCGTAAAGCTGGCCCGAATAATGATCGGAAGCCCGATCTGTTTCACGGCCTCTCGCGCTTCGTCGATGGAGTGAACTGTGAAGCTCCTCGGCACATCAAGTCCGATGCTCAGCATGATCTGCTTGAACGTGTCACGCTCTTCCGCTCGCTTGATCACGTCTTCTCTGGCACCGATCATCTCGACGCCGTACTTTTCCAGGACTCCGTTTCTGACGAGGTCCATGGCCGTATTCAGCCCCGTCTGGCCTCCCAGAGTCGGCAGCAGAGCATCCGGGCGTTCCCTGCGAATGATTTCTTCCACATACTGCCATGTGATCGGTTCGATGTAGGTGCGGTCGGCCGTCTCCGGGTCCGTCATGATCGTTGCAGGATTGGAATTGACGAGGACGACCTCATATCCCTCTTCCCGCAGCGCTTTGCAGGCCTGGGTTCCCGAGTAATCAAACTCGCAGGCCTGACCAATCACAATCGGGCCCGATCCAATAATCAGAATCTTTTTGATGTCGTTACGACGCGGCACTTTGCTGACCTCTCACAGAGGGCGAGCCCTCTGAACCGTTAATCCGCCATGTTCGGAGTGGCGATCTCTCGAGCGGCCTACGCGCGTACCGCGTTCGCAGCTGGTTTCGGAGGACTTCCGAAGAGTTTGCGATGCAGTGGCAACCGGCCGGGCAAAAATCGCGCAAAATTTGGAGCAGGTTAACAGCATTTCCGAGTCGTTCAAGAAACCGGGCGTCCATTGTGTCCCGCAAACCCGACCTTTGTTGTTCCCGATCACGTCAGTCTCAGTTTTGACGAACTGTTGACTGCGCTGCGAAAGTTCTGGCCTGCTCTCAGAGGTCAGGATCGCCCACCAATCCTTGTTGATCCAAATCGACGGATGCACGGGCCGTGGTTGTCTCGCAAGGACGAGTCCAGCGATGTGAGGCCTGCATGACTCCTGATGTGAATCCCCGGAAAACATAGATCTGGAACGCCAGCCCGGGAGACCACGACTCGACCTGGGAGAGTCGTCAAAGACATTCGGGCCGAGATTCAGTGGTCAAAATCCTGTTGAACTCGCCGACTTGTGCTGGATTGATCATCGCATTAAACACACGGCTCGTTAACATCCCCTGAGCGTGTTTTTCCCAGTCGATGCTGTGTTGATGGTGATGGTCCGGTGACACGCGGACGGTCACACTGTCCGCATTCGTCGAGTTGTTCCTGAGATTCACTGATTCTCCATGGCTGAACAAACTGTCATTGAAACTGACGTTGCCCGCTATGTCGTTCGCTACGGAACGATGCGTCTGCTGGGCGACTTTGAGGCCAAGCGAGGTGTTTCGTTTTCACGGTCGGACGAGGTCATCGTCCGGTCTGAACGCGGCATCGAATGGGGCACCGTACTTTGCCCGGCGACGGAGAATACTGGCAGCTACCTCGGGTCGATTCGAACATCCGGGGGTCGTATACTGCGAAGTGTTTCTGATGAGGATCGAAGATCGCGGCAGGAAATGTCATTGCGTGAGCGACGATACTTCGATCAGGCTGCGGCCATGATCCGCGATCGATCCATGCAGATGCAATTGATCGACATAGAGCAGATCTTTGGTGGTGAACGACTGATTCTTTATTACCTGTCCGAGAATCGAGTTGACTTCCGCGAACTCGTCAAAGCAATGGCACGAGAGTTCAATACTCGGATCGAGATGCGGCAGATCGGCATTCGTGATGAAGCACGATTGCTGGCCGATTACGGCGATTGTGGAAAACCAGTCTGCTGCAACACCCATCTGCAGGAAATGCCTCCGGTCTCCATGAAAATGGCCAAACTTCAGAAGGCGACGCTTGATCCGAATAAGATCTCAGGCCGCTGTGGTCGGCTGAAGTGTTG
>JBKDRW010000583.1:0-12456 GCA_046341255.1 Planctomycetota bacterium | reverse complement strand
GATCGGATGATCTGGTTTCAATAATCTCATGGTGCTGGGTTTTCCGTCTGGCCGATAAGCCGGAAAGACACAGTTGGGCAAGTCAACTCGAACGGTCAGTTGATCCCCACGACGTTGGGCGTAAAAAGCTGGCGTTACGATGGAGTCTGCGGTCGGAACGAATCGACCCTCCGGTGCGACAAAGTCAAACGTCACCGGCGGCCCATTGACGGGATCAGGATAACGGCGGCGGGCATCATCACGGGTGCGCTCGTTCATGGCCTCGACAAACGGATTGGCCCAATGAGCCGAATGCAACGCAATCAGTGCCAGTCGGCCCGCTTTGATTCGAGCGACGATATCTCGCGACAACTCCTGCGAGATTTCATCGTGCCGAACATGTCCCCACCAGACAAGAACGTCAGTGTTGTCCAGTAATGACTCAGGCAAACCTTTCTCCGCCTCGTTGATATTTGCGGAGATCACTCGCAGACGAGGCTGCTTTGTCAGATGCTCGGCAATGGCATTGCCGAGGAAATTCTCGTACGCCTGCTTCTGAGCTGGTTGTTGTTCATCCCAGACAACAACACGAATCATCGATTCCTGAGCGGGACAGATGACGGATGCAAGCAACATGCAAATAACAAACAAGGCGTTTTTTTTCACGGCACGGTCTTCCTGTTCCCTTCGACACAATCTGATGATGTGAATCATATCAGACCATTCAGATGAGTCAGCTCCGCAAGTCGCAGCCAGATTTCAAAGCGTTACCTGCCGGACTCCAGATCTGCCGATTTCCTCGACACACTGTGGCTGACGGGCGAACTCCGTTCCGGTGAGCTGAGCCTTCCTGAACGGCGACCTGATGGCGCTCGTGAATGGAAGCCCTGAATCAGGCTTAACACTTTTTTTCTCGCGTCAGCTTTTGACGCAGTCGCTGCATACCGCGGATATACCGATCGTAATCTTCGGTCTTAAGTCTGAAGAAGTCCATCACTTCGGGATGAGGCAGAATCAGAAAGCGTTCCTTCTGAATACCATCGAGGACAGAGACCGCCGCCTGGTCGGCGGTAATCGAATGCAGATGCAGATAGCGATGGATTGGATCTGAATCGTCCAGCATATTGGTTTCAACGCCAAGTGGGCAGACGCACGAAACACGAATTCCCTGACGGCCGTAACAGACACTCAACCATTCGGCAAACGCCAGGTCTCCATGTTTTGTCACTGAATAGGACGCGGAACCGATCTCCGTCAGAATCGCTGCCGCTGAGGCCGTGTGCACGATGTAACCTTCACCCCGTTTCAACATCTCCGGAACAATTGCGCGAGCCGCATACAGGCGAGACATCACATTGACATCCCACATCTTCTTCCACTCCTCGTTGCTCGATTCGAGTCCACCTTTGAATGTGATGCCGGCGTTGGAACAGAAGATGTCTATCTTTCCTTCGAGATCCATCACCTGAGCAGCCAGCTTTCGAATATCATCCTCGCACGCCACGTCGCATCGATTCGCAATAGCTGCAGGACCAAGTTCCTTCGCAAGTTCAATCGCAGCCGCTTCGTCGCGATCAGACACAACAACGCGCTTCGCACCGTGCGACACAAAATGCCGACACAATGCCGCACCGATGCCTCGGCCTGCTCCGGTCACTACAACAACTCGATCGAGGAGTTCCATTCGAAGACGATTTCTTCATCCTTCACATGGCAGGAATTGATCCGCTGGCGAGCGGCGGAGGTCAACTCGCAGAAATCGCAGGCGTTCTTACAGACCTGTGAATACCGTCTGCTCGCCGGAATGCTCAGATATCGCTGAGTGAAGAATGCTTTGGGGAAAGTGGAGAGGCGTGTGTCCGATGAGATGCCGGAAACACTCATTCCGACTGACAGACACAAGCGAAAAACGCAGCGTAATCGAAGGGTCTGTGGATGGCGATTCCGTTCACAGAAGAATCCCATTCTGCGAGTCCTGATCGTCACAGACTCTCTGTTTTTTTCGGCAACATCGGCCGACGATCATCTCCTCAATCACCCGTGATCTGCCCGCTCGTGTGAATCTCGCTTCGACGAGACCAGAACTGTTTCAACACGAGGACTGCCACCTGAAGTCTGAAAGACTCCCGATTGTTTTGCAGCGTTCTGGATGCCTGCCGTGGTTTTGAAGCGTACAGTAGCCTGACAAAGACGGATATATCCCACTGCCCCTGTCACCGAGACCGACACCAACACCGACTCCACCTGCTCGTCATCGGGGCCGGCTTGAAATGACCAGCATCACGATCGGAATCGGCGGGCTCCGCCGCCACGAATGCAATGCATGCGAGACCAAACTCATGGGGACCCTGTTCAACAACCCAACACACAGTTTCCGTATTTCAGGGTCGACAAAGCGCAGATGTATTCGCGGATCGGAATTTCGCCAGGGTTGCCGTTCGACACCGGGTCGAATCACTTCGAATTCGCTATTCTTCCAAGATGCCGGGGTGGGATTCGCGGACTGGGAAGGACATGATTCCCCTGATGCAGCGGCACGATATTGATCAGGGAAGTCGTGTCCGCCGCTTTTCAAGCACCACGCGTGAGGACTACATGCCGCATCGAGCCATCCCGGGAATATCTCGAAACTTTTGCTGACTCATTCTGGAAAGACATAAACTCAGATGTTGCTGCCACTTCGACTGAGTCAACACGCCCACAGATCGGGTGATCAGGCTATTGGATTTCTGATGCAGCAGGCGGTGGAAAACGCAGACTGTATTTCGCTGGCGGCAGGACTTGTTGATGAACAGTCCCTTCCCGTTCAGGCCACGAGTGACGCGGTTCAATCGATGCTCAGCGAAGTTGCCGCAGGAAGAAAAATTCTCCAGTACGGAACGACGCCGGGACCCGAGTCCTTGCGGGCAGTCCTCAAGGACTATCTGGCTGATCTTGAACAACAGACAGACGGGCTGGCGGACCTTCCATTGTCCCAGATCATGATGACAACCGGCTCGCAGCAGTTGTTGTCCCTGGTGACTCAGGCTCTGTTCAATCCTGGCGATATTTGTCTTGTCGCTGCCCCGACCTACTTCGTCTATATTGGAGTTCTCGAAGCCGCTGGCGCGAAAGTCGTGCCGGTGAAGTCAGACGAAAACGGTCTGTGTCCGAGTGATCTGGAGCGGGCACTTCAGCAGATCGAACGAGACGGGCAACTGGATTGCGTTCGCCTGATCTACGTCGTCAGCTACTTTGAAAACCCGTCAGGAATCAGCCTGTCCGCCGACCGCCGACCGCAGGTTCTGGAACTCGCGAAAAGATTTTCGCGAAGCTCCCGTATCCTTGTGCTGGAGGACGCCGCCTATCGCGAGCTGCGATACGAAGGCACACCTCTGCCAAGTCTGTGGTCTTTTGACAAAAGCCGTCAAAACGTCATTCTCGCTCAAACATTTTCCAAGAGTTTCTCACCTGGAGTGCGCGTTGGCTTTGGTGTGGTGCCCCAGGATCTGGTCAAGGCCGTTTCCGACCTGAAGGGGAATGAAGACTTCGGATCGGCTCATCTGAACCAACATATCCTCGCAACAGTGCTTCAAAATGGCGTGTATCGAAAACACGTCGAGCATGTGCGAAACAGCTATCGACTGAAGCGAAACGCTATGCTGGCTGCGTGTGATCGGGAGTTCGGTGATCTGGTCGGCGTGTCTTGGGTCAAACCTTCAGGCGGGATGTATGTCTGGATGCGATTGCCGGACCACATTCAGACCGGCTTTGACAGTGAACTATTTCGCCGCGCCACTCAGGTCGACAAAGTCATGTATGTGCCGGGCGAGCTGAGCTACCCTCGGGACTGGCCCGATCGGCCTCGGTGTGAGATGCGGCTCAGCTTTGGAGTTCAATCAGTCACCGGTATCGAAGAAGGCATCCATCGTCTGGCCCGCGCCGTTCGTTTTGTGGGTTCCTGGTCCTGACGAGACGCCCACAGCGGAGTCCTTCAAAACACTTCGAATTCGGGCTTCGCAATCTCTCAATTTGAACTCCTTTCACCCGAGGCAGTGAACGGACACTCGTGAAAAGGAACGGAACACTGGCGCCATCTGTGATTCAGGCACCAGACACATTCTGCCAGGATTTGCTCTCTTGCAGTTCAGGAGATTGACCGCAGGAGTCTGAATGAGACGAAACAGAACTTGAAAAACTCTGGATGACCGTGCGATGACTCAGAATATTCAATCTGCCACTGAAACGGCATTCGCGAACATGTGGCGTCCGACGTGTTCCCTTCCGACACTGAAGGCCCGGGCCGCAATGTTGCAGGCGACGCGTGATTTTTTTTGCAGCCGAGGATATCTCGAAGTCGATACGCCTTGCTTGTCGCGTGATGTGGTGATTGACGCGTGGCTCGAACCCATGTCGCTGCAATCCGGCGGCGACATCTGGTACCTTCAGACATCTCCCGAAGCGCACATGAAGCGGCTGCTGGCAGCAGGCAGCGGCTCAATTTTTCAGATCAGTCGAGTCTTCCGGAGCGGTGAATCGGGGGCTCGCCACAATCCCGAGTTCACCATGGTCGAATGGTACGGCGTCGACACAACTTGGCGCGATCAGGTGGCTCTGACGGAAGCTCTCGTTCGGTCCGTGTTTTCCACCGCAGCCGACTTCACAGCTCACCGCGCCGCTGGATCATGGACGAGTGAACCGTTTCGATGCACCACCTACTCCGATGCATTTCGACGCCGTTTCAACATCAATATTGACGGCTGCTCTCGGGATGAATTGATCAATACCGCGCGATGTCATCAGATTGCACTGCCGGAAGATGTAACATTGATGAGTCGCGACGATGTGCTCAATGTCATGCTGGGATTGGGCATCGAGCCATCGCTCGGCTTGGCACCCGACGGCACATCGTCACCCGAATTCCTCTGCGACTACCCACCGACTCAAGCCGCGCTGGCCGTGACGTCAGAGTCTGAGCCCGAAGTGGCTCGACGTTTCGAGCTGTATATCAACGGCATCGAACTCTGCAACGGCTATCAGGAACTGACCGACGCCGACGAACTGACCGCTCGCGAAGTCGCGCAGAATAGCATCCGCACCGCCAACGGCCATGTCCCACTTCCCGGCGCCCGACGACTGATCGAAGCAATGCGGCACGGTCTTCCGTCCTGCTCTGGCGTTGCCCTGGGGTTTGATCGATTGGCGATGATTGCGATTGATGCTTCCGACGTTTCTGAAGTGATGCCCTTTGCCGACGGCATCGCGTAAGCGTGCTCAGGTCCTGATGTGAGTCATCAACTCCTGCCATCTTCCGCCAAATCTCAAGTGAGATCTGACCTGTGGCAATGGCCACGCTTCCATCCAGCATCAGGACGTTGACGGTTCGTCCGGAATGGCTGCTGTCTGCGTTGATTGCGGCGACCCACGTACCCTGACCTCGATCTTCGCCCGTATGAGGCTATGGAAGGCTATCAGCCAGACAACTTGCCTCCGGGGCGCTTGGCAGAAAAATATGATGCTACTCTGAACTCGCATATGATGCGCTCGGGAGAAGTCGACCCTGCAGTGTGGAGCAGGCGGATGTCGGCACTAAATCTCCGATGCATTCGACAAGTGCGTGCCATCCATTGACACGAGTGATTCCAGTTCGAGTCCAGCACTGCACCGGCGAAATTCTGCAGATCTCACGAATTGTCGACGTTTCGTTGTCCATCGCTGGTGAGCGTTTCACTCATGGCAACCGCATCGCTGAGCCCATCCACGATTTCAGCGCGCGTGCGACCCTGATGCGATTCGCGATGCACGAATGCCCCAAAACCTTCGTCCAGCGCTCCCACACACTCGAAAGCCGATTCTATGCTCAGTGTGACGACTTCCGGGAAACCGGGCATTGAAAAGGCACCCACAACGATCAGTGGAATTGCAAACGTCCCAATCAAACCAGCCTCCGTAGAAATCGGTAAAACGTTCAATAATCCGACGCTCGTATCATGCACGGGGTAAAGGTGCTACCGACCATAAACTTTGTCCATCAGATCCTCTGTTTCCTGCGTGTCCGCTCAAGCCCGATGCCGAAGAACCGGATTTTGTCGTTGTCGTGATTTCAGGCCGCGGAATGCGAACAGCGATTCGGCAAATCAAATTCGTGGACGCCCTGCTCGAAAATCGGGGAAATCGCCTGGCAAAGGATGAGTAAACAACTTTGGAATCGCGGCGCCGGCGGGCTAGAATGTGCCGAGGTTGTCAATGCTGCCTGGCTCAGTGCAGTGACCAATCGTTGGAACAGCTACCTTACGGGATACAGACATGAACTCGCCTTATCAAAATTTCGATCCATATTCCGCGCCGCAGGACATGTTTGCGATCGACGCAGCCCTGAGTGAGAGGCTCGCGTTTCTTCGACGAGTCTACATTCACGTCTTCGGCGCAATCCTGCTGATGGTGGGTATCATCTTCTGCCTGTTTCAGACAGGAGCCAATATCGCCCTGCTGCAGATGATGGCCGGTTCGTGGTGGATCTCACTCCTGGTATTCATGGGCGTGAGTTGGATCGCACAGAAACTGGCTTTCAGCGGTGCCTCGACGGCAACCCAGTACGTTGGGCTTGGCCTGTATGCTGGTGTTCAGGCGCTGATTACGACACCGATCCTGACGTTCGCGATGAGGTTCAATCCGGATCTGATTGGTCAGGCGGCATTCGCAACCGTGCTGCTCACGGGAGGTTTGACATTGTTCGTGCTGGTGTCAAAAAAAGATTTTTCATTCCTCGGCGGAGCACTGTGTGTTGCGGGCCTTGCACTGTTTGCAATATCTCTCGGATCTTTTTTCTTTGGTCTCTCGCTGGGACTTGGGCTGTCCGTTGGCATCATCGCCCTGATGTGTGGTTATATCCTGTATGAAACGTCGATGATCATGAATCATCTGCCGACAACGGCTCACGTCGCAGGTGCTTTGATGATTTTTGGCTCCATTGCAACGCTGTTCCGCGAAATTCTCTATTTGCTGTTGCGATTTAACGAGGAATAAAGATCGCAAGCCCGACAGATTCAGACGAACCACAGCAGGAGCAACGTCCCATCGTTGTTCCTGTTTTGTTTGATGCCTGATGGATTCCCCAGCACGTCAGGCCAGACTGCCGAAATCGAAGTGATCCCTGTCTGCGAACTTCAGCACCCTGGTTGCTACGAGTATCTCAGGATTTGCCATGTCTTTGCCCGAAGGACACCATGAGTCTCTGATCCGGCACTCGCAGAGAATGCTCGACCTGCTGTCCGGCATACGCCGTGAACCACTCAGGCCGGTCGCTGAGTCGATCCTTCGGGGTGTCGCCACTCGAGCATGTTCAAAGTTTGCAGGGCTGTTGCTCGTCCGATCGGGGCATGATATTTCAAATCTCCGCATCACGCTGTTCGCGGAATCCGCGGCACAGGGTATTCCATCGTTTCGAACCAAGTTGCGGAATGTGCCATTCCGTTTTCTGGGTGAAGAAACAATCGCCTCTCTTCTCGCAGGCACATTTGTGTTTACGGCCATGAATGAGGCCGGTTACGCCTGCTCGCGTCTGGTTTCAGGACTCCTGAGAGAAATTCAGACCAGTTCACTCGACATGATTCCCATACTGATAAAAGGTCAGCTCAAAGCCGTCCTGCTGCTGTCTCACCATGGGAACGACGAGTTCTTCGATTACAAGGACCGTATTCTTTTTCAGCAGATCAGCAAGGTGATGTACCTTTCGTTTCAATCCCTTCGGCAGAGACGACGACGCAGGCAGGAGCATCGACAGTGGAAGCGAATTGCGGACGGCACATGCGATTTTGCCGTGCGAATTGACCGGCATCTGGAGGTCCTCGAATGCATCCCGTTTCGACAGAAATTTCTGCCGGGCCTGAAGGGCCTGACTCTTGCCGATATGACATCGCGAAGCACCTTCGATCACTTGTCCGACAGGATCTGTGCAGCCATCGCAACCGCCACACCTCGAACGGCTGAAGTAAGAGCTCCGGACCATCAACATCATCTGCGGTCGTACTCTGTTCGGGTCGAACCCAGCAACGGTCGAACGCGCCATTATGCCACGCTCTACTTCACGAATAACGAAGTTGAGCGGGCTCATGCCGAGGAATTGAAGTTGCTCAGAAGCCAACTGGACCGTGCATCTCGACTCAGTCTTCTTGGCCAACTCGCAACAGAGTTTGCTCATCAGCTGACCCAGCCACTCCAGGCGGTCACGAACAAGTGCTTCACGCTGAAGTCCAGACTGCGGAATCCCGAAGCCCGCGAAGAAGATCGTCTTGAGATCATGGATTCGATTGAATCGCACATCAACCACGCGCGTGACATGATTTTCAGCCTCCGGGACTTTCTTCACAATCGTCGGCTGATTCTTAAACCCGTCTGTCTGAAAACCATGATGGAACATGCCGTTCGCATGGTCATACCTCCCACTGAAAACGGAACATGCCGGATCGATGTGCTTGATCCTCAGCGTTTGATCGATTCTGCGAACAAGACAAATGTCCTCGTTGACCGGGTTCACACGACGCATGTGTTTCTCAACCTGCTGGTCAATTCGATGGAAGCATGCCATGCTGCGCAAACAGACTCTCCTGCCATCCGCATTTCCATATCTGCCACGCCAGATCAGCGGTTTGTGCTTATCGAGATCATTGATAACGGCCCAGGCATTCCTCTCAACAATCCGGATACCGTTTTTGAACGTTTCTTTTCCACAAAGCAGGAGGGATTCGGAATTGGTCTGTCGATCTGCCGCAACGTGATCGAGCAACAGGGCGGCCTGATACACGTCCGCAACAATGAGGGTCCTGGCTGCTGTTTCTCTTTCACGCTGCCAGTCCACACAAGCCTGCAGGATGCTGAAACAGATCTCGTCGAAGAAACGTGGGACCCGGAATCAGAAGGTCTCGACGAAGCTGAGCACAGATGACCATTTGACTTCTGATTCCCGAGTCGCGATCTTCCTCACTCACATTTCAGGTTTTTTCCCGGATCTCAGGACGATGCCACTCTTCAACCAGGAAACCCACATGAACTTCAATTCGTTCTGGCTTGGCCTGTCAACCGCTGCGATTGCCATGGTGCTGACATCGCAGTTCTCCTTTTTCAGTTCCGCGACCGCAGATGAGAAGACGTCTGAAGCCAAGACAGAACCTTCCGAGTGGCTCTACGAACTGCGAACCTATTACACACCGGAAGGCAAACTGGATGACCTGCATGCACGCTTCAGAAACCACACGATGTCGCTGTTTGAAAAGCACGGCATGAAGAACATCATGTACTGGACTCCTGTCGACAAGCCCAACACGCTGATCTACGTTCTGGCCCACAAAGACAAGGCTGCTGCGGAAAAGTCATGGGCGGCTTTTCGGTCTGATCCGGAATGGATGAAGGCTCGGGATGAAAGTGAAAAGAACGGCAAACTGGTTGATAAAGTGGAATCGGTTTTCATGAAGACAACCGATTACACACCGAAGCACCACTGAAAAATTACAGAACGCTTCCTTTCGTATGCACACTGCACAGAATCCCCATATGCCCGCACGCGGATTTACAGTAACTGTGCAACAGGTTGGAACTCATCGGTTCAGGCCCAACTGAATCATCGTTGCCGAACACGTCAGGTGTTTCGCAATACGCCTCTCCGCGCAGTGTTTCCAGAATCCTGACGGTGTCCGCTGCAGATCTGATGTGCCGGAGAATGGAATCGAGGGCGACTCGGGCTCAGTGTGACGTGGCTGGTCGTGCAAGCTTCAGTCGGAGAATGCCGACGTGGTCGAGTTCCTGCAGATTGGCGGCTGGCTGGACGCGGACGTCCCACTGGCCGCCGGCGAGGAACTCAGCATGGGTCACTCGGCCGAAATACAAATGCGGCCCGCGCACGCCGTTAATGTCAGCGGTGATCACTTCATCGCCCACGGCTACTGCCTCGGTATGAGGAATCCCGGTGAGAATGCAATGATTTCCACCGGTCCCCTCAAGCATCGCCACCGTACCAGAATACAAACCATCTGGTGCCTGCCGCATCACAGTCACCTGAGCGCGAAACTCGGGTGATGTGACCGGCTGCACAAGACTCACCCATCGAGCAGATCTTTCGATACGTCCGACAACCACAGCTCCGGTGAGAACACGATCTCCCGCAGCAACGTCCTTCTCGAGTCCGGCATCCACAATCGCCCCCTTGCCATCAATCACCAGTTCAGACCGTGTGATACCGGCCGACTTACCCGCGTCGACCAGCACCTCTTTCAGTGTCGATGGCATCCCGCTGGAACTCACAATCGACGCATTGACCAGTTCAAACTGGGCCAGCGAACTCAGAGGCCCGATATTCTGGCCTGTCACTGACGAAGCTCGCTCGCGTTTGAGATCGCGTCGTAATCTTGCATTCTCAATCATGAACTGCCGCAGCAGACGTTCGGTCTTTTGACGGGAGTCATGAAAATTTTCAGGAGTCGCCTCCGCCGTCACTTCAGCCTCGTCATTTGCAACCGGTGACTTCACCGCCAGCAGTGCCAGCCGACCGGGACTCAACGCATCATGTAACACGGGCCGAAACGCATCCAGAACTGCAGCACGATCAGCGACGGCAGCCACCAGCGAAAGCACAAGCATGCCTGTCGCAGAAAGCCAAAGTCGATGTCGAATCTGTTCAGCTCGCATGGAAGAACACAGGCAATCTCAACAGGGGCTTCAGGAACTGGTCGAATGAGGCGAAATAATTCTCGCAATCATTGAAGAACACCACATACGGTACTTCATCCCGCACCATCGTCGAGTCCATTTTTCCAACGATCAAGATGATCCAGGCAGATCATGACCCCACGAGTCACCGCAGTTCGCGGCGAATCCGCAATACGGACAGGGATACCAAGATGCTGAGACAGGTAGCGATCAATGCCTCGCAGCAGCGATCCGCCACCAGCGAGCACCAGACCTGTATCTGCAAGGTCGGCAATCAATTCCGGCTGGCACTTCTCGATGGTGCGCCGGATACATTCAACGATTTCTTCCAATGGCTCATACAAGGCTTCACGGACTTCTTCGCTGGTCACAAGTGCTTTTCGAGGAATTCCACTCGCCGTATCAAGCCCACTGACTTCATGAGTCAGCTCATGATCCAGTGGTGCCGCGCTGCCGATGGCAATTTTGAGCTGCTCTGCAGTTTGCTCACCGATTCGAAGTGAATAGCGACGACGCAGGTAACGAATGATTGCCTCATCCATCGCATCACCCGCCGTTCGAATCGACTGATTTGAGACAGTATCAGCAAGACTCAGTACGGCGACTTCCGTGGTTCCACCGCCGATGTCACAGATCATGCTGGCGAGCGGCTCTGACACCGGCAAACCGGCTCCAATTCCCGCCGCCTTCGATTCATCAATCAGCCAGACTCGTCCGGCACCGGCACGCTCGGCACTGTTAAAAACGGCTCGACGCTCGACCGGAGTGATGCTTCCCGGTACAGCAATAATGACTCGTGGACGCAGCCCCATCGACTGGCCAATGGCTTTACGAATAAAATACCGGAGCATCGTTTCGCACAACTCAAAGTCGCTGATGACGCCATGTCGCAATGGTCTCACAGCAGTGATGCCTTCCGGAGTTCGTCCCAGCATCTGATAAGCCAGCTTTCCCACCGCCGCGCCACGACCGACGACTCGATTGGCTCCCTTCGCGACGGCGACAACTGAAGGCTCGTCGATCCGTATTCCTTCCCCTGGCAAACCAATCTGGGTGGACGTCGTCCCCAGATCGATCGCGAGATCAGAGCACATTCTTTTGCGAAGCCAGCCAAACATCCGTGTTGTATTTCTATGCAGGGAGTACTCCCGAATGCACCACGCCACCTATCGGCATCACAGTGCAGCCCCGCCGTTTTTTACCGGCAAACCGGCAATCGTCGCAAGATGCGGTTTATTTCGGCAAGAATAGCCGATCCGGACTCGCTGGCGGCCCTTCAAGTGAGACTCCGCACATCGAAATTCTTGAGCATTTCTCGACCACAGTCGTCGGAAAAAGGCCACTCTGGGCCGACAGCAATGCCTTAAAACTCACGAAAAACAAAACCGTGGGTCGCAGGAAGCTTCTGGTGGTTGCCGGATTCGTGTGAATTTGAGCGACTGCCTTCGGACACGCGTCGCCCTCTGTGTCCAAAGGAAATCCATATGAAATCGATGGCTGCCGATCGATAGCTGACCACACGCAGATGTGCTGTTCTGTCCAGTCACAATGTCCGATTTGCCAGATTCCTTGATCCGAAAGCATTCTCTGACAATAACGGCGAATTCCTGACGACATGATGATTCGACGGTCGTTCACCAAAGAACGGCCGCGTCATGAATGAGACAATCGTTCGAGGATCCGGGCGGACCGGATCCTGATTCTTTGGAGCAATCTGCGATGCGTACTGTTGCCTTTGCTATTCTCAACGTGGCGATCGTTGCCCTGGCGATTGGAGCTGAGTCAGCGACGGACCTG
>JBKDRW010000582.1:0-7633 GCA_046341255.1 Planctomycetota bacterium | reverse complement strand
CGTAACAGTGTCCATGGGACCGAGCGATATCCTCCTGGTCCACCAGGCCCTGAATGACAAACGAATGGAGCCTGCGGCTGGCCCATTGATAGTCACACCTCAACCCTTCGAAAATCAGCAGGGGCTTCCTCAGTTTCAACGACCACTCGATTGCTCGGTCGAGACTGAAGTTGAAATGCAATCTCCGATTGGACGTCATCCAGTAAAGGATGTACTGCCCGTCCGGATTGACCGGTCTTTCATTCAGACCACGAATGCGGAGTACTGGAACCGTCATGGTGCCTGAGCCTTCGCTTCTGAACGACTCGATGAGCCAGGAGGCTGAACGGCGAACCTCGCGCTGCAAGGAGGGAAGAGTTCAAGCATTTTATCACGACGATATTTAAAGATCCTTTCCAGATCTCTCTGCACAATCAGCCAATTCACGAGTCGACCACCCGGCACACGGTATCGAACCTCGTCAGTCGCCAGCGTTCCTTCTAGAACCGTCTCAAACGTATGAAGGTGTTCCCAGAGAAGATAGGGACCCTTCAGTTGTCGATCCGTAAATGAAAACGGCGGATCCCATGAAGAGATTTCCGTCTTCCAGCGGATCGGAATACCACGAAGACGAATCGTATAGTCAATGAGACACCCCGTTCGAATCTGGATGGGCGCGGGAGTCTGGATTTTGAAATTCAGCCAGGGAGGTGTGATCCGCTCCAGTTGAAAGGCATCGCTGAAAAACTCGAATAAGGCTTCACGCGAATGCTCCAGCACCACGGAACTACGAAGGACGAACGCTCGCTCGTCAGCATTCCACTCCACATGGACGGAGGAACTCACGTGACCTGCTCCAAAGAAACGGTGATTAAACGGTTTGGTTTTAGCCCGCGCCGATCCGGTTTCAAGCACGGTCACTGAAACCTGACAGCCCGAATGGACGGTTTCGAATGAGTCTCAGTCGAAACCATCCGGAAGCATCTGCGCAGTCGACCGGAAACGGCGAGAGCACACAATAGCCCATTCTTCGACATGGCATCGAAATCCCGAAACGAACGGCCCGGCGGACAACTTGCCGACGCTCCTGAATTGCCATCGGCAAGGACCCCGCACTTTTGAACTATGGAGAATACGCAGAAATCCTCGGCAACGCTCAACATGAGCCCGTCAGAAATGAACTTTTGTACACATTCTTGCCAAAATGGACTGTCCCGTGAAACCTGCGAGTTAAACCCCGTCCTCGTGAAGGTTTTTACGCACGCGCGTCAGATTTCACTTCACCTGAGCCGCGGATTTGCGGCGGATTCGAAGGTACCAGATCAGGAATGAGGGGGTTTCCTCTTAGAAATCACTCACAGCCAGGTTACAACCCTTGCCGCTGACTGCTCTTCCGCATGGATGCGGATCTGGATGCCTTCGAACGTTGAATTGTTCAACGCGGTTTGATGAGCCGCGAATCGACGGTGTTCCGATGGAGCTGAACAGCGGCAATCTCTCCCGCTGCGAACTTGCTAAGGAAAGCGAGATCAACATGCAACCTGTCTCCGATCGCCTCCCGTCAACATCTGACTTCACAACAACTCAGGCGGGCGATGCCGTCATTGCAGACGTCAATCGAGTAAATGCAGAATCCATCGCATGGTGTCTGTCAGCCTACGGAGGATTCCGAAATGTCATCTCGGTGGCTTCACATTCAGAATTGCTTCAGGCCATCAGGACTCAACGGCCCGCTGTGATCCTTGTGAGCGAGAAGCTGGTGGTCAAGTGCCTGCGTGATCTGTTTTCCGAACTGGCAATTCGGCTCGGTGAAACACGTGTTGCCGTGTTTGGTGACGAACTGACTGACCGTCAGCTGGACCTCGTTGTCAACAACCGAATTACAGGACTGCTGTCGCGTGAAGACAGTATGAAAAAGATCAGCGAGCAGCTGACGCAGATCTCAGCAGGTCAAAGTGTACTTTCGGAACGAATGGCTTCGCGAGTCCGGATTGGCCGTGACGGACAATTCCAGTGCAACGCCACCAATCGCATGAGAAAACTGACGGATCGTCAGTGGGACGTTCTGTTGAAAATTGCTGAAGGACGACGAGTTGCGGATGTTGCGTCTGACCTGGCAATCTCAGAAAAAGCCGTTGAAAGTCACAAGTATCGAATCATGCGAGCCGTGGGAGCGACTGACCGGGTCGAGCTATGCCGATGGGCCATTCGAGAGGGACTGATTGAAGCCTGACAAATTGAAGCGTGATCGCCGGCTGACAGCCGTGGCTACCTGTTGAATCTGGCGAATCACACTTCCACATGTGGGATCACTGAGTCAGTTCGCTTTTCCATCGAGCGACCTGACAGCCGCCCATCGCCAGCAGAATCCATCCTGCAAGCTGAAGCGTGCCACCGATCGGAGCAATGGCTCCCCACGGAATCCCTATCCACTTCGGTCCACCTATCACCAGAATGTAGAGAGCTCCGGAGAAGAATATTACGCCGCTCAGGAAACACCACGCGGCCGCCGAAAGCCATTTCGACTTCTGATGCAGCATCAGCACTCCGGTGCAGAGCATCGCCACTGCGTGCAGCATGTGATATTCGACTCCGGTTTCGAAATCCTTCAGATATTTGTAACTGGCCGGAAACATCTGGCCGGCCACATTCTTCGGCTCCATATCGCCGTACTTTCGTTCCAGAACCCCCTTGCCGTCCGCTCCGGCATCCTTCAGCCCGTGTGCCCCGAACGCACCCATGGCGACAGCAAGGAACCCGAGAATCGCACCAACGACAAGACAAGCACGAGCCGACATCATGACCTCTGAACGAAAAGTTTTGCGGGATCTCACAAACCGACACAGATCGAATCGGCATAGAAAAACGACGACTTGCTGTACGTTCGGCAGCGGCACATCCTGATCGAAGCCAGCAGTTACGCATTTACTCATAGTGGACCGTGTTAAGCCAGCGAAAACCTGAGATCCGCGGTCTGTTCCGGACGCCTGTTCAAGAGACCGCACGGCTTTCACCGGAGAAGACACGCAGCACGGACATTCTTCACGAACGCATGCAGACTCGTGATCGAGTCTTTGACCCGCAGCAACTCCGCAACAGAAGCGACAGGCGTCTCTGAATCTTCCTGCGTCGCGATCCCCGTGAAAACCTGTCCGCGCATTCAGCAGAGGAGTGATCTGAACGATCTACTCAGCCCTCATCACACAGCAACAGGGGCTTCAGCGTTTGCGCCCCGTCACCGACAGCGCAAAAAACACGCCCGGGAGTCCCAATGGCTTTCAGGCGGTGAAGCCCTCAGAGAGAACCGGCAGCAGGGGCGTTGGTGTTTTCAACAGGCGGTGCAAGCGGGTCAATGGGATTACGAGGCTTCTCTTTGGTTTCTGTCTGCCCCGTCAATCCAATCTTCTCGGCAACCCACGGCGGGATATTCGATCCGTACTGGGCCAGCAGATACACCACAAGTCCGATCCCACCCAGCAGCAGCAGTAATGACGAGATCCCCACCGCGCTGCGGAACATGTCCTTGACCTTCCGCTTGAGATAGAACATCTTCTGTTCCTTCTCAACTTTCTTGTAGAGGCTCGCCATATCCTCTTTTCGAATAGCGGCTGACTTCCGGGCAAGACTGTCTTCGACCGCCTTGGAGAACTCTGGAAACTGTGCCAACGGCAGATAAGCACCGTCGGCGGAGAATTTTGCACGTGTCTTTGCGGTGAGTTGCCCGGCGGCCAGCATTTTCAGAATACGACCGGTGGAATGCTTTTCCACAACGGTCTTCCCCTTCGCGTCTTCGAACTGCACGTACCAGATTCGAGTGGTCGTGGACGCGGTATCTCCGGCAATTCCCTGAGTCGCTCCGACGGTTCGCCGAATCTGCTGAGTTCCCGCACCCGCGGTCAGCGTCGATGGGCCACCGCGCCCCGATCCCAATGCTTCCGCACCCTCGATAAAGCTGAGTGTTTCGCTGTGCAGGGCAAGAGCCGCGAGATCACGAATTGCTTCGTCACAGGACCTGTAGCGATGATTGGGATCCCGGGCCATCAGTTTGTCGATCACCAGATCGAGCCGCTCAGGAACCTCCGCGCGAATGCTCCTGGCAGTCGGGTAGGTTCCCCTTTCCTTCGCCATGATCAGTTCCAGTGCCGTGCTTCCGGTGAAGGGGAGTTTTCCGGTCAGCATGTGATAGAGCGTCGCACCGAGCGCATAGATATCAACTCGGTGATCCACATGCTTCGCATTCCGTGCCTGCTCGGGAGCCATATACAGCGGAGTTCCAAGACCCGTTCCACTCTGTGTCATGGAGACGTCTTCGTCCATTGCCTTCGCAAGTCCGAAGTCAGCCACCTTCACCACCCCTTTCCTGGTGATCAGAATGTTGTCAGGCTTGATGTCGCGATGCACCATGTTTTCAGCATGCGCGTGCTTCAGTGCCTCGAGGCAGACGATCGCCACATGCAGCGCATCCGCAACGGAAAAATGCCCCCGCTGATCAAGCCATCTCTGAACGCTCTGTCCATCGATGTATTCGATGGCGGCAAAGTGGATACCCTTGAAGGAATCAACCGCATAAATCTTCACCACATTCGGGTGGTCAATTCGGGCCATTGACTTGGCTTCGCGTTCAAACCGCGCCACAAAGTCAGCCTTCTTTGACAGCTCCTTCGACAGAGTCTTCAGCGCAACCATCCGATCAAGGCTGATCTGTCGGGCCAGAAACACCTCGCCCATACCACCTTTGCCAAGCTTCTTCTTCAGTTCAAAATCGCCCAGTTGCTGAACCCGATTTTGCCCTGAAGCCGTAGATTTTTGCGGTTTCTCTGACACGTTTTCATTCCGCTGACGACCACTGTTGAGTGACATCTGTTGAGTATCATGAATTCCGGGCTGCCGGACAACTGTTTTCGCCGGAAGACGTCAGGTTCGACACGCCCGGGTCGAGTTCTGTCGATCAGTCTGAGTTTTCGCAGATGATTCTTACAGGCACGACTCTTCATGGACGCTCGTGTTCATGCACACTCGCAACGTTCCAATCGACCCGACGAATCATTGATGAAACCGAAAAAACTGTTCCGGCAGAAGGCAATTCGTCCCGAAAGTATGATCAAAAACGCTGTATTTCAGACGATTTTGCAGATGTGCGGCCGCAAAAGCGAGGCTTCAGAATGCGGTCGTTCGCAGCCCGAACTCCGATCCGCACCGCTGAATCAGCCGTGAAACCGACCCTCACAACAGGTCTCCCACGGAAAATCCGTCCGGCTCAACACACCGAGCAGGGGACCATCACGCGTTTCCCCGCCGACGTCCGTCCATTATCCGATTTTGACGATTACAACGATCGCCTGAAGAAGCGATCAGGGGCATCAATTGCCGGGGCCTCACCCCGGCAATTGATCTGCATGCCGTGGACAAACCACTGTCAGGCGGGTGACACCAAAGCCCTGAAGAACCCCCTGCAGACGAGCTTCTCAGCAGTCCTGTCATTCGCAGGGAATGGTTCCTCGACATCTGGTGCAGCTGACTGCCAACTCGAGTCGGCAACGCACCAGATCCGCATCAATCACCGTCATGTCTTCGCCGTGCAGCGTGCGGACACGATGTTGGAGGCTGACGACCAGCCCGGGCTGCGTCCTGATTGAACTCTCAGATGCCTTCTCGAATTTATCCCATGAGGATGCAGGATCCGCGCGCCTTCGAGCGTATCCATCGGGCTTCCATGGCGGGACCTGCAGGCCGTGTCGAGCCCCAGTCTGATATGCGATTTCAACCCTGCAGGAATCGGCGCGGCGCCTGCGTTGGAAGCCGTCCCGAAGCGACACAGGACACAACGGGGACTGCTGGCCCGAACGTTTCGCAGCAAAATTCCGAAGAATTGTATCCGCAAGACAAACCTCGCGACGTCAGGGGATTCTGATACAATCCGGAAATTGAAACGCATTGCGAGCCAGCGTCGGTCTCTGCACTCCCATTATTCCTGATGATCCTGTTCACGGAGATGTTGTTCCATGAGTCTTGCCATTACTGCTGTTCATGCTCGAGAAATTCTGGACAGCCGCGGCAATCCGACCGTTGAAGTGGATATCCAGCTGGAAGACGGCACTGTCGGCCGCGCTGCCGTACCAAGTGGTGCCAGCACCGGGGCCCACGAAGCCTGTGAGCTTCGCGACACGGCTGATAAGAAGCGATATCTTGGCAAGGGTGTTCTCCAGGCCGTTCAGAATGTGAACGAAGAGATCGCAGATGCCCTGATGGATCTGAACGTCAGCGACCAGGCCACCATTGACCGAACCATGATCGAACTCGATGGGACCCCGAACAAATCTCGCCTTGGCGCGAATGCGATCCTGGCCTGTTCATTGGCATCGGCACATGCGGCGGCAGCCATTTCAGGTCTGCCACTGTTCCGCTATCTCGGTGGTGTCGGTGCAAACTGCCTTCCGGCTCCGATGATGAATATCATTAACGGCGGCGCCCATGCCAACAACGGTATCGACATCCAGGAATTCATGGTCATGCCGCTGGGCTTCACCAGCTTCCGAGAAGCGCTGCGATGCGGTGCAGAGATCTTCCATAACCTGAAGAAGGTTCTTGGTGGCAAGGGTCTGAGCACTGCAGTTGGTGACGAAGGCGGATTCGCTCCGGATCTGAAGACCAACGAAGAAGCGCTGCAGGTCATTATGACGGCCATTGAAAATGCGGGCTACGCTCCCGGGGAACAGGTCCGAATCGCTCTCGACTGTGCTGCGACAGAGTTCTTCAATTCCGAGAAGGGCGTTTACACGATCGACGGAAAAACGGTCGATTCGGACGGCATGGTTGGCCTGCTCGAAAGCTGGTCGGACAAGTATCCAATCTGCTCAATTGAAGACGGTTGTTCAGAAGACGACTGGGACGGATGGAAGAAGCTGACCGATAAACTTGGTGATCGGATTCAGCTCGTCGGGGACGACCTCTTCGTCACCAACGTAAGCCGCCTGAGCCGTGGAATCGAAAAAGGCGTTGGAAACAGCATTCTGGTTAAGGTCAACCAGATTGGTACTCTGACCGAGACGATTCAGGCTGTTCAGCTGGCGTTTCGAAACGGCTATACCGCAGTCATGAGCCATCGCTCTGGCGAAACAGAAGATACCACAATCGCCGATCTGGCCGTCGCCCTGCGGACCGGGCAGATCAAAACCGGATCAGCCAGTCGAACCGATCGAATCTGCAAGTATAACCAGTTGCTCCGTATCGAAGAGATGCTGGGTGACACAGCGGTCTTTGGGGGCACCATCTGATGCCGCATCGATGATCGCTGTCGGAACAAATCGTGTCCGATTCTGCGAACATCAATCATGGCAAAAGTCGATCTGCATGACTCTGATCAACCGGTCCCCGAGAAGCCTGTCGAGGTTTCTCAGGCGACCGGTTCTTTATTGATGTCGCTGGCGTTCTGGCTCACTCTTGTCGTGGCCGCCGGCATGTACGCCGCGGTTTCACTGTCACCAAAGCTTGTGCAATGGATGATCGTCCGTCAGCAACTGGCATCCAATGCTCTGCGACTGCAGCAACTCGAAAATGAGGCTGACTATCTGGAGCGTGTTGCCGATGCCCTCAGAAAAGATCCTGAGTTTGCAGAACGACTGGTCCGCGCAACTCAGTCACCGACGCTGGATGA
>JBKDRW010000581.1:0-17496 GCA_046341255.1 Planctomycetota bacterium | reverse complement strand
AGTTGATCATCAGGCGCCACCACGTTGAGCCGACCTTCCGGAAACAGCCCAAGCAGATGACCATCAGCCAGTCGTCGAAGAGCTTCTCGAATCGGCGCCATATCACGACCCGATCGTTCCACCGGGATGCTTTCCATGGCCCGGCAGATCCAACCCACCGGCCCGCGGAGTTTGTAATACTCTTTGGCCATCATGAAGCCGATGACTCGAATGCGGGGGCGTTTGAACTCTGAAAAATGTCGGTACCAGATGAGCGACGGGTCGACGGGCGACGTGTGATTCGACACGATGATCGCCGGGCCGTGCTCGGGAATGGTGCTCCGATTGTTCTGGGTCACACGACTGAAGAAAAAACGATGAAATCGCAGGAGTTGATAGCAAATCCACGCCCGCCAGCCTGCTGGACAGGTGGTTGCCTGCCAGAACGCCCCGAAAAAGAGCAGAAACACGGCGCTCGTGAAAAAGATGTGTGCGATCTGGAGCATCATGGAATTCGTGGGAATCCAGCAGAATGCGAATCAAAGCGTGTGGAAAATCGCTGGAAACCTGCGATAACGGTGTTGGTGAGATTGAGTCTCACTCCACGCGAGTTCCCAAGAGCCATCCCAAAACGGATCTGAACGAAGATCATAGTCTTCAGGCGGTGCGGTTGTGAACACATTACGACTGGCTGATTTGTCTCCGGGAAATTCTGGTATCGTTTCGACGATTTCCGGTGCCAATCGCATTGCATCCCGGTTGATGGAGATGGGTTTTGTGCCTGGCGCATTGGTCGAAGTGTTGCGCCGTGCTCCATTTGGCGGCCCGGTGCAGTACCGTGTTCACGGGACTTCGATCACGATGCGACCAGCTGAAGCCGCCTGCGTGTCTGTTGAGTCTTCAGCCGGATGCGTTCCTCGCTGATTGACCGAAGTTTGGCTGCTTCTACCGGTTCAACATCTGCCCATCGACCGCAGAGCGGTCCTGCTCTCGTGAGTTCTCCCAGTGGCCGTGACGTCCCAATCTGACGCCCGCTCCCGACGGCCTTTTCGAGTCGCGCTGATTGGAAATCCGAACACGGGCAAAAGCACGCTGTTCAACGCCCTGTCCGGCGCTCGAGTTCGAACCGGGAACTATCCGGGGGTCACTGTCGAAAAGCGTACAGCACGTGTTGACTGGTTTGGGGTCCCGATTGAGTTGATCGACCTGCCCGGAACCTACAGCTTGTCGCCCCGATCTCCGGACGAGATGGTGGCCGTTGAATTATTGACGGGTTGCGGAGGGGAAGAACTCCCGGATCTGATTGTCTGTATCTGTAATGCGGCGGCTCTGGAACGCAACCTGTATCTGTTCACGCAGGTGATGGAGATCGGTTCGCCCGTCATTTTGTGTCTGAACATGTGGGACGCTGCGAATCATGCGGGAGTACAGATTGATCGAGCAGCTCTGAGCCGGGTGCTTTCTACTCCGGTTGTTGCGACGTCGGCGAATCGACGCGAGGGACTCGAGGATCTGAAGCAGCAGATTGTGAATTCGCTGGGTTCAGGTTCTGATCAGTCGCGGACAGACACATCGTTTGAATCTCTTGTGATCTCAGAGCCGATTCGGGCTGAGATCCGGACGCTTGCCAGAAAATTGTCGGAGACGGGTTGTCTGCGGGAAAAAAGTTGTCCGTTTCTTGCTGCGCGTGGTCTGTTGGATCCGGCCGGTTCCGTGGAGGAAATGCTGGGTCGAATCGCCGGGGCCGATTTTCGGCAGGCCATTCAACAGAGCCGCGGGAGGCTGACTTCGATGAACCTCGAAGTTCCGGCAATTGAGGCTCAGCAGCGATATGCAGGCATCGGTGAGATTCTGTCGCGAGTTCAGACTCGGATTCCGGGGACTCGAAAGACGGCCACCGACAGGCTTGATGCGATTCTGACGGACCGAATTGCGGGTCTCGTCATCTGTCTTGCAGTCCTGATGCTGGTTTTCTCGACCATCTATTGGTTCTCTGCGCCCCTCAGTGAAGGCGTGGAAACACTCCTCGGGATGCTGAGTGATCAGGTGAGTGCTCAACTTGCGCCCGGCCCGTTGCGAAGTCTGTTGAATGAAGGACTGATTGGAGGAGTTGGATCGGTCCTTGTGTTTCTGCCTCAGATCTGTCTCCTCTTTTTCTTCATCGGGCTGCTCGAAGACTGTGGTTACATGGCTCGAGCGGCCTTCATGATGGATCGACTGATGGCGATACTCGGTCTCAATGGTCGATCGTTCCTGCCCTTGATGTCGTCGTTTGCCTGTGCTGTTCCTGGCATCATGGCGACGCGAGTAATTGATGATCGACGGGACCGTTTTGTCACCATCCTGATCGCGCCCCTGATGAGTTGTTCGGCGCGACTGCCTGTCTATGTGCTGATGATCGGAGCATTCATTCCGAACGTGTTCTGGCTCAATGGCTGGCTGCCGGCTCGAGGCGTTGTCTTGTTTCTGATGAGCATTCTGGGTGTCGTCGTGTCAGTACCTGTTGCCTTTATTCTGCGACGCACCTTGTTTCGCGGCGAGGCATCCCCATTTCTGCTCGAACTTCCGGACTATCGGATACCATCGCTTCGGGTTGTGTTGATTCGCGTGTGGGAAAGTGCCAAAGCGTTTGTCCTGCAGGCTGGAACACTGATCTTTGCCACCAGCGTCGTGATCTGGGCTGCCGGAACTTTTCCTGGTGACAACTCCAGGCGATATGAGTTGACGGCTCAGATTGAACAACTTGCAGAAAACGCTGATGCCAATGCGTCGGACCTTGAAGCACTCTCAACAGAGCTCAACCAGGTGAATGCAGACCTGCTTCGCAACAGTGTGCTGGGACGCGTGGGTCACGCGGTCGAGCCGGTCTTTCGACCGCTGGGTTGGGATTGGAGAATCAGCGTCGGGGTTCTGGCAAGTTTCCCCGCGCGAGAAGTCATTATTGCCACGCTGGGAACGATTTACAGTCTTGGCAGCGATGTGGATGAGAACGATGAAGGGTTGCGAGGGACTCTGGGGGCAGCGACGTGGCCTGATGGAAGTCGTGTGTTTAACGTGCCCGTCGCGCTGTCGATTATGGTATTCTTCGCTCTTTGCGCGCAGTGTGTGTCCACGTTGATGGTCATTCGCCGAGAAACAAACTCGTGGAAGTGGCCGGTCTTTTCGTTCGTTTACATGACCGTGCTTGCCTGGTTTGGCGCATGGGTGACGTATCAGATCGGGATCAGGATCTAAGATATGACGATGCAGTCCGCTGTCAGCCTGCTTCTGATTCTGATTGCGCTGAGCGTGATCGGGCGTCGTGCGGCATCGTTGTTTCGCGGGCTGAGCAGGCCGCAGACGACTACGGGTTGCGGCCGATCCTGCGGTGGCTGCGGGGCGTCCAGCCAGAGATCACTGGTGCAGATCCAGATCGCGGACACCGAATCTGTCCGATCCGCGAGCCATTGACGGAACACGAAGTCCGCCTTCGTACGAATGACTTTTGCCCTGATGGCCGCACACTACCCTCATCATGCCGCGTAGAAATCATCCCGATGAGATCGAGGACCGGCGGGCGATACAAATCACCACGGTTTCCGGCGGAAACCCGCCTCAGAAGAGCGACTGAAGGGAATCGAACCCTCACCAGAAGCTTGGGAAGCTGCTGTGCTACCACTACACCACAGTCGCGAAAACACTCTTTCAAATCCAATTTTCCCAGTGTATTCGGCACTTTTTCGCTTTGCAATTCACTCTGTCCAAATGCACTCATTTGCACTCGGTTTTCGGCCGAAGTGGTGAAGATGTGGTCAACTCCCTGGCGAGTCCGCAAGACCTGCCGCAGAGCGTCCATCACTTACGTGGACTGCGAGCCGTTCCCTGAATGACGTTTTCGACCCGCATCACCGCCGCCTGAACGGAAGTGGTTTCGATCAGAGATTGTCATCCTCAGATGGAATACAGGCGTGCGAGACTGCCGTTCAGAGATCCAGATGCACGCCTGGGCCCATGTCGGGCAACGCATGGATCTCAGCTTCGCGAGTCACTGTGTCAAAGGTTGCAACGGTCGGCTTGCGGAACATCCAGCCGCCAACCTCACCGGGATTCAGAAAGACTCGTCCATGACGATCCCTGGCAACGCTGGGGCGATGCGTATGGGCAAAGATGACCACATCTGCATCGTCAATCAGGTTGCGAACATCCTCGAGCTGATGGGCCATGAGAAACCGGACGCCATCATGCGACTTCCAGCACATCGGAGGATGGCCAAGTGTGCCAACGATCTTCATTCCCCCCGCAATACCGATCATGTTGCCGTCGTTGTCGCCGTAACACGCAATCACGGGGCACGTCAGTTTTCGCATCGACGGCACGACCAGCGGCGACACAAAATCTCCCGCGAGGAGCACGGCTTTGCATTCGAGCGCGTTGAACAAACGAATGGCGTGTCTCAGGTTATCCACGTTATCGTGAATGTCGGCCAGAATTCCGATTCTCATGAACGCATCCGATCAGGCTTGAACCAGTGGGAGCGTCTGGCTCTTCCCGGTTTTTGCGGCTTCGTAAATTGCGAGGATCATCTCTACACTCCGACGACCTTCGGCACCATCGACCCGCGGATTTCGTCCTGTGCGAATGGCGTCGACGAAATCTTCCAGCTGCAACTGGTGACCGACAAAAGAGATGGCCTTTGGATCTGACGCTCCGCCGGTCGTTGCGGAACCGGCCCCGAACCTGCTGCGGATCTGGGCATCTTCCGGTCGTTCTTCGGCAAACTCCCACTTCAGAATGGAATCCTGCTCAACAATCACAGTGCCCTTGCTGCCATGGATTTCGGTCTTCTTCAGCAGGCCCGGCCATGCGGCGGTGGTGGCCTCCATCACACCGATCGCGCCATTGGCAAACTTCAGGCACGCCACTCCGACGTCCTCCACTTCGATCCGTTCGTGAGCCAGTGTTCCCGTGAATCCGCAGATTTCCGTCACATCACCCATCAGCCAGCACAACAGATCGACGTTGTGAATGGCCTGATTCATAAACGCTCCGCCGCCATCGAGCGCCCATGTTCCTCGCCATCCTCCGCCATCGTAATATGCCTGTGTTCGCCACCATTTGACATAGGTATCGCCCAGAGTCAGACGTCCGAATCGCCCAGCATCGATAGCGGTTTTCAGAGCCAGATTGGCGGGGCTGAATCGCGAGGGAAAAATGGTGCACAGTTTGACGTGATTCCGGGCGCATTCGCGGATGATGTCGTCGCATCGCTCCAGAGTGATCTCGAGTGGTTTTTCCACGACCACATGTTTTCCTGCCTTCGCGGCTGCAATCGCCGGATCTCGATGCGCGCCGCTGGGAGTACAGATCGTGACGACACTGATTTCAGGATCTGCGAGGAGTTCCTCGAGCGTCGCGTAAGCGCGACAACCGTATTCGTTCGCGAATGCAGCAGCTTTTTCCGGATTCTGGTTGAAGCAGGCAGTCACTGTACCGTCATTCATCGCCTGGATGGCCTGCGCATGAAAGTGAGCGATCATGCCAGTCCCGACAATTCCAAATCCCATCGCCATGACGTTGCCTCGTCTCAAGTTGTCTCTTTTGAGAAGACTCTGCTGTCAGAGAGTATGATCGGATTCCGGCGTGTGTCCACTCGTGCCGCGATTAAGCCTGTGACTGAGAACGATCCGCGACGTCTTTCATGAATGGAAACATCCTGCAGAGAAAGGCGGCACCTGTCGATGAAAATGCGGGTCGAAAAGGGGGCTTCCGGCTGATCGGACATGCCTCGTCTCGTCCGATCACAAGATGTCGCATGGGATGAACTTCGGCTCGAGTGACTGGCAGGTGGAGACGGGCTGTGACCTACGAGATGCCGTTTACTGCGGACCGAGTCGAGAGCTTTTGGAGCCTGCAATTCCGGCGGCGATCCGGAAGGCTTGAGCGTGATGGATAGATTCGATCGGGCAGAGTTTTGTGGAATGCGGAACGACCTGATCGTGCGACGCATGTTGCGGTGCGGCCGTTTCCTCCCGAGTTTCACAACCTGACCACGAATCGTGGCAAAGAGTTTGCAGGCTGGCTCCGGCATGACGGAAAGTTCACCGGTATTCCGGAGTTTCCGTGAGTGCAGGTCGAAGTCTGCCCTGGGCCTGTTTCAGTTTCCGGCGTGCTTCATCGGAGGAGACACCGCACAGCGTAGCCACCACGGCCGTTTTGACTTCTCCACCACAGTCTGCAAGGATCTTTCCGGCGGCATCATGGGAAAGTCCTGTCAGTTCAGAAACGATTCGACGGGACCGATCACGGAGCTTTTCGTTGGTTGCGGTCAGATCGACCATCAGATTCCCGAAGGTCTTGCCAAGCTGCACCATGGTTCCGGTCGTGATCATGTTAAGAACCAGTTTGGTGGCCGTGCCGGATTTCAGTCGCGTCGAACCTGTAATGATTTCCGGACCGACGATGGGGACAATCATGATGTCGCAGAGTGGCTCCATGGCGGATCCGCGATTGCAGGCGAAACCGAGGGTGGCAGCGCCAAGCTGGCGTGCAGAGTTCAGTCCGCCGATCACGTAGGGCGTGCGGCCACTTGTTGCAATGCCCATGATGACGTCGCGATCGGAGGCGTTGATGGCTCGAAGGTCTGCGGCGCCCTGATCCATCTGATCTTCAGCACCTTCGATCGCCGTCGTCAGCGCGTCATGCCCGCCGGCGATGAGGCCGATGATGAGACCACGAGGGACGCTGAACGTCGGAGGGCATTCACTGGCATCAAGAACTCCCAGACGACCCGAGGTTCCGGCACCCATGTAGATCAGCCGACCACCGTTTCGAATGCGATCCGTGACAAGGTCAATTGCTGCTGCAATTCGGTCGGCTTCCTGAGCCACGGCATCGGCAACCTTTGCATCCTCCTGATTCATCAGGTCTACGATCTGCCGGGCGTTAAGCGTATCGATTTCAGCAGATGCCGTATTTCGAGTTTCCGTGGTGGCTGTCGACGGCAGAGGAATCTTCATCTCGCAATCTTTCCAGGGCTCGTTGACTTCTTCGATTGTTTTCGGGATGGCTGTGCCGCAAACTGCTGACCGAATCGTTCCATGGCACGAAGCGTTTCTTCGCTGACGTGGTGTTCGATACCCTCGCTGTCGATCGATGCTGTCGGTCGACTGACACCGAGTGCCAGCAGGAATTCAAAAACGATTTCATGACGTCGTCGTGAAAACTCGGCCAATTCTCGACCGAGATCCGTCAGCGTGACCGGGGCGTAAGGTGTGGTATCGACATATCCGTCCCGCTTCATTCTTGCGACAGCGCGGTTCACGGTGACATGGCTGACGGCGAAACGCTTCGCAAGATCCTTTATACGGCATTCGCCGTGCACAAGTTCCAGTTCGGCAATCGCTTCGACATAGTCCTGGGTCAACTCCGTCGCATGGTCGCGACGCGTTCGTTGGTGACCGGTTGTTCGTGTTCCGATTTCTTTCACGTCATATTACTCATGGGATTCGCACCGAAGTCAAAGCCTCTGAATCATAGGAAATCTGTCATGGAGCACATACCGAGCCGGATGTTTGAACCGGATTTGAGGCGGACCGCGTCTTTCAGCGATGTTCGACGTCTGTTGTCCCGGTCGAACGCGGTCAGATTCACCCATGCGGTTCCGGTCATTCGGCAGTTTTTGCCGAAGGCGGTCCCCGATGGTTGTTAAGGATTGGACGCTGGTCGGCAGAGTCGGACGGACTGATCTTTTCCATTTCGGCCCTTCGGCGTAGACTCGGGTTCTCTTCATCGGCCGGTTCTGCGTCGAAAGCATCCCTTTCGGCGAGGATTGGCACCTGTCATTTTCAGCGATCGCTGACTTCTTTTCTTTCTTCGGATTTCATTCAAGTCGAAGCGACTTCGGTCGTACCGTTGAGGCGTTGTCCACAAGACTCCGTCGAAGCAAAAGCTGACCTGAATGTCACCCTGACCACCATGCCCAATACTGACCATCGTCCGGTTCATGTTCCGGTGATGCCTCGGGAAGTTCTGCATTGGCTGCAGTTGACCCCGGGGCTGACCGTGCTGGACGGGACGGTTGGTGCGGGTGGCCACAGTTCACTGATTCTCAAATCCATTGGCGAAACCGGCCGACTGATCGGGCTCGATCGAGATCCCATGATGCTTCGACTGGCGACGCGAAAACTGGAACAGACAGGGCAGACGAATTTCCAATTGATTCACAGCAGCTATTCCGATGCCGCGGAAGTGCTGAAGTCAAACGATCTTGAGAGTGTGGATCGAGTGCTGCTGGATCTTGGATTGTCGTCTGACCAGCTGGCCGATCGTCAGCGAGGCTTCGGCTTCGATGCTGGTGGCCCGCTGGATATGCGGTTCAATCCGACGGAAGGACGATCCGCAGCTGATCTGCTGGCGACACTGGAGGAGACACAGCTGGAGGAAATCTTTCGCGTTCACGGAGAAGAACCGTCATCGGGAAAGATTGCCGCAGAGATTGTGAATCGTCGTCGAACCGGGCGTCCGGTATCAACGACGGAAGACCTCGAATCCTGTGTCTGTGATGCGGTCGGAGCCGCTCGCAGCGCCGGAGGCCGAAACAATGCAACTCGAGTGTTTCAGGCACTTCGAATTGCAACGAACAATGAACTTCAGCATGTGGAACGCATGATGACAGAAGTCCTTCCCGGACTTCTGAAAACCAATGGCATCGCGGTCATCCTGACGTTTCATTCACTGGAAGATCGAATCGTCAAGAACGCGTTCAAAGGACACCAGGGATGGCAGGTTCTGACAAAAACGCCCGTCGAAGCGACACCAGCGGAAGTACGCCTGAACCCTCGCAGCCGATCAGCAAAGCTGAGAGCAGCGAAGTGGCTGGGCAACTGCTGAACAGTCTCAAGGCCGCCGAAAAACCATTCTCCGCCCTGAGTCATGAGACGCGCCTTGGGATGGCGGTGATCACGATCCTCTTCTGTGCGTTCTGCTTTCTTGTGTATCACAAGATTGATCTGCACGAGAAGCAGCGACAGCTGGCATCTATTCAACCGAATGGAGCTGCAGCGGAAACACATGCTGAGGCCACTGCTGCCGAAGCTGTGGCGATCGTCGCCAGTCAGAGCCCTGAGATCTCTGCAGAGACGATCGATCCCTTGATCAGCCGCGACGACCTGAGCCAGCTCTCTCCATTCGCTGATGATGCCATGGCCGCCACAGACTCATCAGCCGTTCTGCCCGGTGACCCGACGAACGAGCAGAACCTCCTGAGCGAACCGATGTCTGCGATGGCTGAGCCCGTTGATTCGGCTTCTGTGGATCAAAGCATGCCGGCACCGTCGGATGAGTCGTCCATGCCGGCTTTTGATGCCACCGCGTCTATGCCTGTACAGGAGTTGTCCGCTGAGAGTCTTCCGGAAAATTTCGCAGGGGCATTGTCGAGCGGAATGACAGAAGTCGCGGCCAGCGCGGATTCTGAGACCGGGGCCATCGACCAGGCTTTTCCCTCCGTCGCTGAGGAACCGAACGAACTGAAGAGTGTTGCGGCAACCCCTTCAGCAACGACCGGAGAAGAGCCACCGGCTTTTGTCGCTGCTGAGGAGACGCCGTTGCTGAACGTCGATCAGAACGAGATTCCAGTACCTGACCAATCCGGAGAGGCTGCAAGGCCATCGGAAAGCCTGACGGAGTTCGCGGCGGGGTCTGGCGAGTCCATCGGGTCGGCAGCGATTGCTGAAGAGCCGGCCGAGAAAGAACCCGTGCTGATTGCCATGGTCGAGCCACAGGGGCAGCAGGACGGATTCTCCGGTGGCTTTTCAGCGGATGGATTCACATCCGACGAATCCACGTCCGGAGTCACTGGCGGACGAGCTCCGGTCAGTGAACCGCAGGACTCCTTCTCTTCGTTTGATTCAGAGCCCGCTCAGCCGCGAATGTCTGCAGGTACTCCGACCAGCACGTCTGGCGGAGGATTCAACGCGGTGACTCAGCCGGGAGGTCGAGCCTCATCCGGGATTCGGACTGCAGCCGGGTCCGGAGCAGAAGCGGACGGAAAATTCAGTCTGGCCGCCTTTAATTATCAGAATACAAATGTGGAAGCCGCTCCCGATGATGGATCCACATTTGATTCGATCAAAGTTCAGGCTGGTGATAATTACTCGAAAATTTCGAAGCGAGTGTATGGTACGACCAGGTATTTTTCCGCCCTCGCTGTGTTCAATCAGCATCGCATCCCGGAACCCAAAAACATGCGACCAGGAATGATTGTGCTGACGCCCCCTGCGGACGTTCTGGAACAGCGGTACCCGCAACTCTTTGAGGACATGAAGCCCCGCATTCCGGAGCCGGCCGAGTTTCTGGAGCTTGAAGATGGCACGCCAGCGTACCGCGTCGGAGAACGTGAAACATTGTCTGAGATTTCTCAGCGATTTCTTGGCCGGTCTTCTCGTTGGGTTGAGATTTATCGGATGAATCAGACGATTGTGCAGGATCCGAACAGACTGAAACCGGGCATCATTCTGGCGCTTCCTGCCGATGCTACGGAAGTTCATGTGTCGCCATAACAGCCTCGCGACCGATACCGAGCAAGTGACGGAGAGCCCCGCCGAAGCTGATGTTCAAGCGGGGCTTTCTGCTGCGCTGAGTATTTTGCAGCGCTCGGGAATCGCATCGAGGTCGACGGAGCGATGCGGTGTTCGCGCGTCATTTTTGGCCGACGGAAATGTTGCTTCTCCGGAATTGTCCTGCGTGTTCTTTCGATTTGCAGCCGGTTTGTTGCTTGTGGTGCTTGTTTCAATGGTCGGCGTTCGACTGGAGAAGCAAACGCTTGAAATGCGCCGCGCGGTCAGTGTGCAGTACTATCAGACTGACGTATTGCTGGAACTACTCGTCCGACTTCGGCTGGAGACTCAGAAACTCACTGCACCCGCGCAGGTGGCGTTGATGCGGGAAACGCGGGAGCAGGTGGAATCCGCATCTACAAAGTCACAGACGCGCGGTCTGGGCAAGTCTGCCCGAAATTCCGTCGCAACTCGAAAAGAACGGCTTTCGCCGCCGAAGGCAACCGTCCGGAAGCCGACGACGGACCCACACAACGGCCCTGACGAAACTGCGACAGAACCGGCGAAGTCGCGGCCCCGAATTGCCTTCGACGAGGATGGCGCGTTTTCCCCGGATGATGACAATACGTTGAATCCGCCGTTGCTTCGAGTCCTTCACCCGTTCAATCCGAAGGGATTGGACTGATGATTCCTCCGCGAGCAATTTCGTCGGTGATCGGACAGCCATCTGACAAGTGTCCCCTGCCTCCGTCCTCGCTGCCGGAGGACCATGCTCCGCTGGCAGCAGAGCCATCAGGTGCGAGTGAATCGGAGAATGCCCCGCCGGACACTGATGATGAGTCCGAAGAAAGGGAGTCCGATGTATCCTCGCCTCCGCCACGGATGACATCATGGCGATTCCGTCTGCTGTCAGTTTGTGTGCTCGCCGGCTGGTTTGTCATACTGGCTCGATTGATTCAGGTTCAGGGAGCGCAGCGGGAATGGATGAATGCGAGGGTGGTGCGGCAGAGTCTGTTCAGTGAAGTCATTCCTGCAAGGCCGGGGGATATTCTGGATCGCAACGGTCAGGTTCTGGCCATGACGGTCATGTGTGACAGTCTCTACGCGGTTCCGGCCGAAATTGAAGATCCGTGGCACTTCGCATGGGAAGTGAGTTCTGTATTGAATCTCAACACGGACGAGTTGTATGGTCGACTGACTGAGAATTCGGATAAACAGTTTGTGTGGATCAAACGTCGCATTGACGAAGATCAGGTCCGCAGAATCCGGGCTCTTGGTTTCAGCAGGGACTCCTGGGGACTGCGACAGGAGTACCTTCGCAAATATCCGCAGGGCGGTTTTGCCTCGCATGTGATTGGCATTCGAGATATCGACAACGCAGGCAAGGGAGGTCTGGAACAGAGCCTGAATGACCGCATTCGCGGCACTGACGGCAGTCGCGTGATGACGCGCGACGCGCGAGGCAAGGTGATTGAAGTTGCAGCAGAACGATCGACGCCTCCGGTGCATGGCCAGACAGTGATCTCAACGATTGACCTGCTGTCTCAGATCGAGACGGAACGGCAACTGGATTTGCTGATGGAAGAGTGGAAGCCGCGCGGTGCCTGTGCGATCGTGATGGAACCGCATTCCGGCGAGATTCTGGCCATGGCGTCCAGGCCGGGTTTTGACCCCAATTCGCTGGTCGAAGTTCCGGAAGCGGCGTGGAAGAATCTTGCGGTCTCTGCCGTTTTTGAGCCGGGATCGACGTTCAAACCGTTCATCGTGGGCTGGGCGCTTCAGCATGGTCAGCTGCGGCAGAATGAGATGATCGACTGCAGTTTCGGAGCGTACAGAATGGGGCCCCGGATTCTGCATGATCATCATTCTTATGGTGCCTTGAGTGTTGAAGACGTGCTGGTCAAGTCAAGCAATATCGGGATGGCGAAGATTGGCGAACGGATCGGACTGGAAGATCTTTACGAGGCGACTCGCAGCTTCGGATTCGGGCGCCGGACAGGTGTGGAGTTGCCAGGAGAGCTCACCGGTTTATTGCACCCTTTTTCGAAGTGGACCATCTATTCGCTGGGCTCCATTCCAATGGGGCAGGAACTGGCTGTGACTCCTTTGCAGCTGATCACGGCGCACGCTGCGATCGCAAATGGTGGTCAGTTGCTGCGACCTCGATTGCTTAAACGAGCGGCGATTGACGAAGCGATTGCTTCCGGGGTTGGCAGCCAGCACATCGTCGCTCCCGCAGAAAATGTAGGAACGCCTCTGCTGGATTCTGACATTGCTGAATGGCTGGTCAGAGAACCCATGAAGCAGGTCGTCGAACGAGGCACCGGGAAGCAGGCTCGGATTCCGGGTATGTCGATTTTTGGGAAAACCGGAACGGCACAAAAGCTGGATCCCGAGACCGGGACATATTCCGACACCGCGTGGGTGGTGTCCTTTGTTTGTGGAGCCCCGGCTGAAGATCCTCGAGTGATCGTGCTGCTCATGGTCGACGAACCCACGGCGCCCGGGATTCATTATGGAGGGACGGTGGCCGCTCCCGCTGCCTCGAGAATGCTCCAGTTTGCAGAATCCCGCGCACGATCGCTGGGTTTGCCGCGGAATCAGAATGACCTCACGCAGTCTCCAGCAGGCAGCGACGCCGTTCTTCGTTGAAACGCATCCGTGTGCGGGCGTCTGGATTGTGTGTGCCTGAGGTCGCTTCTGTTGTGGTATGCTGATGGCTCGTGGCGGGGGCGGTGACTCCGGAGCCGTTCACGGTGAGCGAAGGAACATGCGATCGCGACTATGGGGATCTCAGATAGGTGGCCTGCAGGAGCTGGTCGTACTCAAATGGTCCCTCGGAGGAGAGGAGCGGGCTGAGTTCCTCGTCCTGAAACGCTTTACGAATCGAGACTTCGTGCTGACCTGATCGCACCACAGACCAAACGAGGCGAACTCCGTGGCTGTAGTCGACATACTGGTCGGAGTGCCCGATGTAGAGTGGCTGGATGGGGGTTCCATCGGGGGACATCCAGCCGTAGATGGCGACCTTGTCCGGCTGCTGAGCCAGTTTTGTGGTGATGACCACGTCTTTTCTGATTCCGCCGATCAGCCGAGGTGTCTGATCCTTATGCAGGGCTTTCCACTCCGTCAGCTGTCGGTCGATGATGCGACTGTGCTCAACAAACGTGGCCATCGATTCGCGATCCTGCGTCATTGGCCGAGGCTCAAGTCGAACGTCCGCTGCCGCAGCCACATGATCGGCCATGCGAGTTGTCGGGAGCACGCAATTCAGGGCATGGGCGAGACGTGCAGCCATCTGGCCGGTGAGTGGCATGCGGATGAAATCGTCATCTGAGCCAATCGCCAGATAGTCACCTGTCGCAAACATGGTGACATAATCTTCGGCTGTCACGTTTCTGTCCGATGCGGCAATCCGAATCGGCACAAGCATTCTCGAACGCTGAGGAACATTGCCCGACATGATTTCGCGGAATGCCAGGTCTTCGCGTTGAGAACGTGTCAGGGATGCCATTTGAGACGTCAGCGAGGTACCGATCGGAGCATCCTTCGAGCGACTGGGCAGATCAAGCCGAATCGGCTCGGTGCCCGAATCGATGAAAGCGTTTGATTTTGCAGGATCTCTGAATGGCTCCGCAGAGATCCATGTGTCAAATGCTCGAGGCCCTCGAGGTTCGTCTTGAATGGAATCGACCTGTCCGATCGTCAAAGCATAAATCAGCCCATTCATGTCACCCACCAGAGCGGTGTGAAGAATCCGATTGTCCGGATTTCGATGGACGGTGAATGTGGCCTGATTGCTGAGGAATCGTCGCATCAGGAAGTTGCCGTGCACGCAGTCTTCCGGCGGCGTCTCTTTTGTGAACCGGCGAATCATGCGTTCCGTGGCACGATAGGTACCACCTCCGGGATCTATGACTTTTCGTCCATTCGAAGTGATTTCGCGGTCATCGTATGCGAGTACGATCAAGTGTCGCGACGGATCGCTGCGAAGCCATGCGATCATTTTGTCCCCATGATGGTCTTCGTCAGAGTAGGAGTAATTTGCGTCGAGAAATACGAGCCGATGAAGCCAGTCCGGGAGGGCGTTATGAGCATTCATCCATGCCCAGAGAAATGCTCCGCCGCCGCTATGACAGGATAAGATAACTCGATCGGCCCGCAGATCCTCGCGTAAGGTGTCCACGAGTTGTCGGATTCGATCGTTGGCCACCGTGTCTCCGCGACGATAGGCTGGCCAGCTCAGTTGCGGGGCCTGCACCACGGCGAGAATGACGTCGCGATCGCGACTGGACTCGCGATAACATCGCACCTGAGCAGCAATGTGCTGAAGATCGTACTTCCGATCCAGCGCTCGATGCGTTCCATCAGTTCTGCACCCAAGGGTCTGCTCGATTGTGCTTCCGTTGGGTGTGGCGTAGACGATCAGCTCACGAGGCCTTTCGCTGAATTCTTCCGGAGCCATGACGAAGACTCGAACGCCATCGCTGACAGTGTCCCATCGAATCTGTTCCCTGAAACGATCGCTTCGATTGAAGCGGGGCAGCAGTTCCTGACCTGTGGCGGAAGCGTGAAGGCAGACAAGAGACATCACAACCCACGCGAGAATCGTTCTGGAAGCCATGCCTGATACCCAAGCCTGAAGTGCGATTGAGAAATGTGAGTCGGTTCAGGATCCTCATTCAGACCGGGCCGCGGCAACTGCGAACTGAAGTGAAGCTGACCGATCACAAGAAGCAGCTAATCAAAAATGCCATGCAGGAACCATGTGCCTGTCTGGAGATTGCGAAAGATCCAGAGCAGACTGCCGGAATTTGTCGAGACTCGATAGTAGTCGCGATGACAGGGAAAATCGGTCCACCAGCCGGTCTGAAGTCGTTCGGGGCCTTCAAATGAAACCAGTGATTCGGACTGGCCGTCAACGATCGCCATCCTTGGTCGTGTCGCCCTGGCGTTTGCGTGGTCATCGGTCAGCAGAGGCAATGGCGTCTCCAGCAAACGAAGAGGTCGCTGAGGCACGCAGATCGCCCCGATCTGAAATTCCGAGCTGTTCTGAGTCGTCAGGTGATGCAATGTCTGATCGAGATCCACCTGTCGTGCATTGGGATTTGAAGATGGATCCTCACGCAGAATCGGCTGTTGGGCGAATGAAAACTCCGGCCTCGGATCGGGCTGCATTTGAATCGTCGAAACGGATTCAGATCCCAGTCGATGACTGAGCTTTCCAATCAGTCGAGCCAGTTCCTGTTCCGGTACGATGTGCTCCGTCGGACTGAACAGGTCTCTTTGACGGGCAGAAGGAATCGAAACGGTGGTCGCCTTCATGGTGACGCAACGAACGCCGGCAATTGCCAGTGACGCGAGTGTTCCGGATTGGGGATGGATTTCAACATCCAGGTTGCCGACTCTCGGCCGCCCTGCCGCAGCGATGTTCGCTTCATGAATTGCCGTTTCAATTCGCAGGCACAGAACCTCCTGAATCATTTCACCCGACTGGGTTGGTCTGACGAGACTGCCGGTCAGCGGGACAAGAGTCCCATCCATACATCGAAACTCACAGGAGATCGACGTGCAGGCTACCTGTCGACGTTGCAGTTGATCGGCAATCTGTTGAGACAGTATGCGAAGGAGATGCTGATGATCGGCCAACGACACGGCGGGCTCTTCGCCGGCCCAGGCAGCAGCCACGGGATCCGCTTCCGGCAGTGGATCGATGAATTCGTCGATGATTCCGAGCAGTTGCTGGACACGCATGACCGACTGCTCAGACAAACGCGATGGAAGGTCCTCGATCGGAAGGCTGAGCAACTGACCCATGGAACGAATGCCGAGGTGCTGCAGAATCTCAAGATCTTTCCGGCCGATGCGGGCTGCGGCGATTGGCAGAAGTTTCAATTCGGATTGCTCATGGCCCGGTGGAATGATCTGGATCGGCAACACATGGTCCGGAGACTCTCGAGCGGACAGTCCGGATCGGCGGTCTGCTCTTTGATGGTCGCGCGTCCGCGGACGTATGGGTTCCGCTGCCCGTTCGACATGAGTCAATGCCCATGCCGTGGCAATATTCGACGCAATCGCGATTCGACATGACCAGCCGGTGGTATGCAGATCACGCAGCAGGAGTTCTGCAAGAGCGGCTTCCCCGCCAAACAGCGGTGCGCAGCCAGTGATGTCCAGCAGCAGACTATCCGGCACAGGCATTGCATCCAGTCCGACGATCGGTGCATAGCGGCGAGCGAGTTCTGCCGTGGCGGCAAGTGCTTCCCGATCACCGGTTGGCTCCCAGTCGTAGAATCCCACGCTTGATTCGGCAGAGACCGATCGATCATCGCTCGTTGAGTTGGCGGGAACGCGATCTTGTTTCGATGATGCGGATTCGGATTTTCTGACGCGTGCAGAATTGGTTTTTCCGGACCGTGTCGCGGCTGAAGGAATCGCCATGCTGCGAGCTTCCGCCAGTGGTATTCCGGGGCGGATGCCCAGTTTCCATGCGTCTGTCGAGACCGCGATGATCGCCGGACCAGCGATCGCTGCAGGGTACATTCCGCGAACGTACCTCAGGTCATCGCTCATCGTCTTCGAGTCGTCAGTCGATCCCGGTGCCTTCGAATGAAGGGCGACAGCAGACACGTCGCTTCCCTGCGACATCAGCCGACGGCGAAGTCGCTGAATCGACCAGTTCGGAAACCGCACACATAACAATCGCCGCATGGGTCAGCGTTGCCTCAGCAATGGTCATCTGGGATCGGGTCGATCACGCCGGAATTTCGGCTGCAGGAACAGTCAGCGCGTCCGATTGTTCGCGGAGCGAATCAGGGCATTGAAGCGTCGGAGGCTAAACCGGGTTGGATGCTTCTGACGATCCCCCGACATCGTCGATGTTCGATGCAACTGACTGCAGGAGTGTCGTCGCGTAGGTTCCTGCCGACAAGACGAACGAAATCCTCAGGCTGCCGTCGTCGGTCAACTCGGCACTGGTTGCGGA
>JBKDRW010000580.1:0-3121 GCA_046341255.1 Planctomycetota bacterium | reverse complement strand
TTCGAACAGCCGTCGCGTTCGTCAATTCCGTCGGCGGGCTCGACAAGGCGCTTGGGCTCCTTCAGATCCTGAAAGTCGCTCGTGAAGTTCAGTAGTTGACCAGTTGCTGTTGCCCGCGTTCATGTCCGGGACTTGGTCCGGCAGACTGTCTCGTGCCAGGCTGAATCCCCTGATTTCCCAAATCCTCTCAGAGTTTACGATCTGAAGATATTCCCACCCTGCGTGCCTGACTTGAAGCACGATTGGAAAGGTTCCTCCGATGAAGTCCCTCATTCGCCTCCTGTGTGTGTGGCTCGCGGTTGTCGGTTCCCCAGCGGATGCCGGCGATGGTACGCTGGTGTTTGAACCAAAGAATCCCGGAGCGCACCCGAAGCATATTGTTCTGGTCTCCGGTGACGAGGAGTATCGCTCGGAAGAAGTCATGCCGATGCTGGGAAAGATTCTCAGTCAGAAGCATGGATTTAAATGCACGGTCGTGTTTGCGATGGCTCCCGATGGGGCTGATTATATTGATTCGAACAATCAGAAAGGACTGCGAGGCCTTGCCGCTCTCGAGTCTGCCGATCTGATGATCATTGCAACGCGATTTCGGCAGCCATCGGACGACCAGGCAGAGTATGTCACGAAGTTTCTGAATGCGGGGAAGCCCGTCATTGGACTTCGAACTGCAACACATGCATTCAATGGTGGCGGCAAGTTTGGCGACAAGATCGGATTCGGTGAGTTCGGAAGGAAGGTGCTGGGTGAGGAATGGGTCTCGCATCACGGGCACCACAAGGTCGAGGGAGCTCGCAGTGTCGTGGAGCCCGGATCAGAGAAGCACGCTGTTCTGAGTGGTGTGTCAGAGATCTTCGCACCGAGCGACGTTTACGGCGTTACTCATCTGACGGATGCTGACAAGATCCTGCTGCGAGGTGCGATTACTGAGACCCTCGATCCGTCGTCCAAGACCCTCGTGGACGACAATCGTAACAATCCAATGCAGCCGCTGGCGTGGATCCATCCTTACATGGCACCGAATGGGACTGCAGGAAGGTCGTTCTGCACAACGGCCGGTGCTGCCGTGGACTTTGTTGATGAGGATCTTCGTCGCCTGATTGTCAATGCGGTCTATTTCCTGATGGACCTTCCAGTTCCCGGAAAGGCCGATGTGGATTACGTTGATCCGTTTTATCCGACGTTCTACGGGTTCATCAACGACAAAGACTACTACCGTAATCTCAATATGAAACCGGAAGATTTCGGACTTGGTCAAGCGCCCCACCGAGAAGATCCGCCCGGAAGCCCTGCATGGCCGTTCCGACCAACTCCTGAGAAAAAATGAGCGGCGTCAGCCCGCGAGTGCCGCGATACAACTCGCCGTTGACTGATGACGGCGAGGCGGTTTCAGATCGGTCTGGCTGAGAATCCGCAGGCAGCACGTGCCCGCTCGAGCACTTCTCGAGCTTTGGCTCGCGCCCGGTGAGCACCCTCACGAAGAATATCGTCCACGATCGACGGAGACGCCTCAAGTTGAGCACGGCGTTCAAATGCTTCGCCAAAATGAGCCATGGCGACTTCGTACAGCTGCTCCTTGGCAGCTCCATAACCCATGCCGCCGGCTCGGTAACGATTTGACAACTCTGTCTGCTGCTCCGGCGTGGCAAACAGACTGAACAACTGAAACACCGCACAGGAATCGGGATCTTTCGGGGCTTCAACCGGCGTTGAGTCGGTCTGGATGGACATGATCCGCTTTCGCAGTTTCTTCGGCGTATCGAAGATGGCAATTGTATTCCCGTAACTTTTCGACATCTTTTCCCGGTCGACCCCGGGGACCTTCGCAGAGGCGTCCAGAACGTACGGCTCGGGCAGAATCAGAGTTTCGCCAAACAGCGAGTTGAACCGCTGAGCGAGATCCCGCGTCACTTCGATATGCTGGATCTGATCCGCCCCAACCGGCACCGTGGTGCTGTCATAGATCAGGATGTCCGCGGCCATGAGTACCGGGTATGTGAACAGCCCTGCATCAGCCGCGATGCCCTTCGCCTTCTTGTCTTTGAACGCATGGCATTTCTCAAGCAGATGCATCTGCGTGATTGTCATGAGCAGCCACGTAAGTTCCGTGACTTCAGGAACATCTGATTGGCGAAACAACGTCGCAGATTCCGGCTTCAGACCCAGGGCCAGAAGATCCAGCGCCGCGTCAGCGACATTCTGACGGAGTTCTGCAGGGTCACGCACAGTTGTCAACGCGTGCAGGTCAGCGATGAAGTAGAACGACTGCTCGTTGCCCTGAAGAGCGATGTACTGACGTATCGCTCCAAAGTAGTTTCCCCAATGAAATCGACCTGTTGGCTGAATGCCCGAAAGAACTTTCATGAGTGCAATACAGTTGCTTAAAGGACCCTGATCAATCAAACGTCGGACGGACGCGGATCGTCTCTGAATCCGCAACGGAACTCAAGGTTTATGGCGTCGATCCCGCAGAACGATCGGCGATTCTTTGTCGCGTCAGACCAGCAGTTCTCCGCAGGAGACGAGAATCGCATGGCCGGTGAGTCGAACTCGATCACCGCGGAGTTCCATCCGAACATGTCCCCCCCGCCTGGAAGCCTGATATCCAAACAGGGTTGCTCGCCCGAATTCCGGTGCCCAATACCACGCCAGCGCGCAGTGAGCTGAGCCTGTCACCGGATCCTCATCCACGCCGGCTGCCGGAGCAAAGAATCGTGAAATCACATCATGGTCGGATGTGTCTCCGGATGATGTCACGATGATGCCTCGAGCGTCATATTTTGCAAGTTGTTCCATCTTCGGAGCGATTCGGCGAACCGCAGCGGCGGACGAAACATGGACGAAGAGATCGAAAGCAGTTCGACCGAAAAAGACGACTTCGCTGGCTGCAACACCGAGTGAGTCCAGGAGGTCATCCTGAACACTTGCAAGGTGCACAGGGGTGGCCGGAAAATCAAGCGTGATTCCATCTGCCGAGGACTCTGCCATCAGGGGGCCACTGCGACTGACAAACGTCACACAGCTATTTCTCCAGAATGGTGCAATGGTGGCAGGCAAATGTCCCGATGCCGCCAGCTGCTTCAGAACAAACGCGGCCGCAAGGGTTGCATGTCCGCACAGATCC
>JBKDRW010000579.1:0-4507 GCA_046341255.1 Planctomycetota bacterium | reverse complement strand
TCTGTATAGGTTGCCCCATAAGGTTAAAGGCTCGGTCAACAGGTTGCGTTTTTGCAGGAGAGAGGGGCTCCTTTTGGGCAAGATGTCTGGGTTGGAACTTTCGGTGCCCGAGTCGTACGGGACAGGCTTCAGCAACCCAGCGGCCTGAGTGGCCGGGCAGAGAGCCATGGGTTCAGACTGGCTCGCCCGTTCTCAGGTTATCCTCAAAACTCGTTGTGGCGAAGAATCTGCCACGCGTGAGTATACTGTTTCGCTTTATCCTGCCTTTCCGAAGGCACTGCAGCATTCTGCAGTTTTTCCATCGATCAGATTCAAATTTGGTGGCAGGGCTTCAGGAATCCCGCAAGAATTCGGAGGCTAAGAATCACTGGTCGAATTTCTCTGAACGCAGGTGGACCTCAATGCCTCCGTTCGGAAACTGCGTACGGTTCTCATTCTACTGAAGAATCCACGCGACATCGTCCTCGATTCGAAGCACAAATCGGAACGGTTGCGAGTCACTTCAGCAGCACCTCAGGAATAGCTGCAGGAAATGAGAATGGTTGCGATTCTTCATCCAGTAGGTCCGGGATCACAAATCCCCATCGACCGCGCGGTCATTCTGATCGGACGGAGTCCCGAATGTGATTTCGTGCTGGATACCAGTTCCAGAATCTCTCGTCTTCACTGCGCTCTGGTTCAGGTTGACACGGAGTATTATATCCGTGACCTTGGCAGTATGAACGGAGTGACTGTTGCCGGGCAGAAGGTTGACAAAGATGTCAAACTGACAAACGGTGTTGAAGTCATCATCGGCGATGTGAAGTTCCTGTTTCTTGAGAATGTTGCTCCCTCTCCGAAAACTGCGAGACCAGCAGCATTGGCTGGAAAGCAACTGCCGGCTTTCATCGATGAAACGGCTGGAGTCTCCCCAATTCACGACGATATCGGTCTGCGGCCGGCTGTGGGCTCGAGGCCGATTCGAACACCTGGAAGCGGATCACCTTCAGATCCTGTCGAAGCTGACGAAGTCGAAGTGATCGACCTCGCTGACAGTATCGAGGTCATTGAAGACATCGAAGTGCTCGACCATGTTGAGGTAATAGACTCAGTTGAAGTGATTGAAGACGTTGAAGTGATTGAAGATGTCGAGGTTCTCGACGATGTCGAGTTCATCGACGTTGATGATCAACACTATCGACGCCCTCGTCCCCGCCGACAAAGATAGGATCGAGCAGACTCTGTTCTCGGTGAATCGGACAACAACCTGCGTGACCGTTCGCTGATGTCACGAATTCTTACAGCAGTGACGTCAGGGTGCTGATGCCGACGGATTCGCGATTCACAAGAGGCTCTCCATAGGCACGCTGGATGGCCCAGCCCCAATACCTTGCTCTGTCACGAATGTCGTCGATTGCAGTCGGGAAGTTCTCGGTACGGCCTGTGATCAACTGACTTTCGAATGACCGAACGGCAGCCATTTTCACGTCAATGACCGCGGAGATATCCATCACCACGGATGCGGGTGGATGAATTCTCAAATGAATGCTGAAATAGTGCAGCAGCATAGGCGGCCAGAATGGATCTCCGTCCATGTCGCTGCGACTGAGTTTCGACCAAAATCGAGCATCATCGACGAGCGCACTGGCTGCTACATGATCGGGATGGGCATCCTGCCAGTACGGAGCCAGTATGATTCGCGGCTGTGTTTGACGGAATACTTCAGCAATTTGTCGTCTCGCGTCCAGTGTTGTCTGAAGACTTCGATTCGGAAGGCCAAGATTTTTTCGCCATGTCAGCCCCAGAATCTCCGTTGCCTTCGCCGTTTCACGCTGCCGCATGTCCAGTGTGCCATGCGGTGTTGGTTCGCCAGTTGTCAAGTCCACCACACCAACACGCAGGTTCTGCCGGATCGATGCAGCAATGATACCTCCTACGCTGATTTCCGCATCGTCAGGATGGGGCGCTACGACAAGAACATCAAGGGACTGCATGAAACACTCTATGCGCAAAGACTGTCGGAAATACACTCTGATGATGGTAGCAGATTCCGAAATGAATCTCGACCGGGGCCGGTCCGGCCAATCTGAAGTGAATTGTCATTCATGTGGTCACGCTGACGACGCTGTGAGGAAATGCAATGAGTCTTAAAGTTCGCCTGTTGCTCCTTCTGGCTGTACTGGTCTCGACGGCCATGGGCTGCCATCTTGTGGAGAGCCCGAAAACCGCAACGCGACGCATGACTCGAATGTTCACGCCGAACCCAACCGACTGGGATACAGATGCAGCGGAAGACGCAGGCGAATGGGATTTTGTCGGTGACGAAGGACGTGGTGATCAGAGTCGTGAACAAGACCCTGATCCATGGTTTGGCAAATATCTGATGTCCGACAAAGCCCGCAGCATCGAACGAAATCTCGGAATCGATTACTGAGTGTTGTCGTGTGATCTGGCTCAGGATGTTTATGCTCTGAGTACAGTTGGATGGTATATCCATTGAACACTCGCCAAGAGGACAATCATTTCGCCTCGGCACCAAATTTCTCCAGTTCGGCCTTTGCCAGTGGCGTCACGGCTGACTCGGGAAACTTCGTGATCAGATCTGTCAAATCGCGAACGGCTGCCGGTCTGTCACCACGCTCCGCATGACAAAGGGCCGCCTTGAGCAATGCCTCGGCGCCGATCGCCGGATACGAGTCATGGAGGTGTACAACTTTGTAATACTCCTTGATGGCCAACTCGAGTTTCTTTTCAATCAGATAGGTTTCCGCCATCTGGAACTGGCAGCGGGCTGCTGTTTCCGTACCTTCGGCTGCCACGTCCGCGAGCACGACGGAAAAGTACTCACGAGACTTGTCGAAGTTCGGAGGAGCCTGCTGTTTCCATCGTTTGCCCTGAATCTCTGCGAGCTTGAATGCTTCTGGAGAATCCTGATTGCGGGCTGAGAGTTCCGCTTCTAGTTGGTCGATCTTTTCGTACTCCCTGCCCGCCAGTGCCGCTTCGGCAAGAACAATCCAGATATGATCAACCCATGGCTGGCTTGCGACTTTGCCCGATAGGACATCGTCTCGAAGGGCGATCAAAGTCACAGTGGCTTTTTTTGCAGCTTCAGCGATATCTGGCTCCATGGACTGGAGTTGGGCATCGCCGAGGTAGAGACGGACCTCGGGAGCCAGCGGACTGTTTCCATGGCTCTTCAGAAAAAGGTTGGAGTTCTCTTCGACCAACTTCCATTGCTGGCTGGTGACATGAATCTGAATGACGTGAAACAGGGCTCGCTCTTTTTCCGTTCCGCCGTAGCGAGCATCTGCGATGATTGCATTCATCTCTCGGAGAGATTCTTCGATGCGTCCTGCATCCAGCAGGCTCTCGGCAAGTGACAGACGAGCCTGTCCCGCGAACGGGCTATCCGGAAACCTCTCCAGCAGTTGTCGGTGAATCTCATCGGAACGCTTGAATCGCGATTCGGACGCATTCATCCACGCCCACTCGTCCAGAATCTGATCCAGTTCCTTCGCATTGGGAAAAAAAGTAACCAGTTGTTCCCAGGCCTTATCGGCTTCATCCGGCCTCTTTAATTTTTGCAGTCCGCGTGCCACCTGTCGGCCAGCATCAAGGATATAACGCCCCGGTGATTTTTCATCATCACCCTCGGCTGCCGGAGGTTTGTCTTTCGTCAGTGTGTTGAACACCTGCTGGTACGTCTCAACCGTTCGCTCCGCGTTTCCCTGTTCTTCGATGCTTCGCCCCATCATGAACAGGATCTCAGGAGCGTCGGCCGATGCCGGACTTGTTTGAGCCAGTTGCTGAAAACTGGTCTCCGCCTCCGCGTACTTTTTTGCCCGGAACTGACTCCACGCGATCCCCGTCAGACCGGCCTGTTTAACCGCAGGGTTCTTTTCGTAACTTGCGGCCAGCTGAAAAAACTGCTCTGCTTCCAGCACCGCATTTCCCTCCATCGCAATTTCCGCAGAGGTGAGTACTGTGGTCCACGTTTGCGGATCATCGGGATTTTCACTTATCAGCGTTTTTATGGAAGACATCGCATCCGGGAATCTTGATATCCGGCAGAGTGCAACCGATCGGGCTGACAAGGCATCGCTCTTTTGCCGCGTGTCCTGAGCGTTCAGCAGATATTGATCTGCAAAGCTGATTGCGGACTCGTACTGTTTAAGTTCCAGACTCGACAGAGCAGCCATGACCATCGCTCCATGAAGCTCTGTTCGTTCATCCGCGGTCAACGCTTCCTGAATTGTCGACACCTGACTTACTACCAATTCGAACTTCTTTGCTTTGAACATTGAGCGGATGAGGTAGTATCGAGCCACCATGTGCAGTGGCTGACTTGCGTCAGGCGTCTGAGCTAAAGCTTTTTCGAACACAGAAATGGCTTCATCGGTTCGATCCTGAGTCAGATGCACGCGTCCAGACAATACCAATTCGCGTGGCTGTTCGGCCTGCTGAGGGAATTCCTGAAGCATTCGACTCCACAAACGCAATGCCTGATCCGGCTGGTTGAGTTCCAGCC
>JBKDRW010000578.1:0-7565 GCA_046341255.1 Planctomycetota bacterium | reverse complement strand
CTAGCGGATGTATTCCAGACGAAACTGGCCGTCGTAACTCTCAATCGGGAATACTTCGCGAAGAATCGACTCCAGACCGATATCGAGACGATCCCGGGAGGAGCGATCAGCCTGCAAAAAACGAGCATACGACGCGGTCTGAATCAGGGTCAGACCCGAAATGTCATACTCGGCGTTGATTTTCCCGAAGCTTCGAACTTCGTCCTGGTCGATGGTACGAACAGACGGAATCGGCATACGGAACCCTGCCTTCGCTGAGGGACAAACTCTTCAGCACTAGTAGCTATTGAAGAGAAATGGTAGAGAAAACTGGAATGCAAACGCTGTGGTTGTCGCGGATCAGCAATTTCTGCCGATGGAACGATCAACAGCGCGCGACGAAAGGCACCTGCCGAACACATCGACAGCTGCCTGCTTCATTGAGCGAACACCAGAATTTATCAACGTCAGACGCTCGCTGGACACAAAGTGCCGAGCCTTCATTCACACAACAGATCTTTAGAACATAAAGATCATGAAACACGGGCCTTCTGTCACCGCCTGAGCGACCATCTGATCGCTCAGGCCAGTGCCAACGAAAAGCTCTGCAAAAACAGCTGCAAAATTCAAATCACTTGATTTCGCAAGCGCCACCAGCCGCTGCAACTTCGGCCTTCAGCTTCTCTGCATCTTCCTTTGACAGACCTTCCTTCAGCGTCTTTGGTACGCCTTCGACGAGGTCCTTTGCTTCCTTCAAACCAAGACCTGTGACGGCTCGAACAACCTTGATGACACCGATCTTGTTCTCGCCAAAGCCGGTCAGAACGACATCAAACTCAGTCTTCTCCGGAGCGGCTTCAGCAGCAGCTCCTGCTCCACCGCCACCAGCCATCATCATCACCGCACCGCCACCGGCCGGCTCAATGCCCTGAGACTTCAGGTAATCAACCACGCGCTTTGCTTCGAGCAGCGTCAGGCCCAGGATCTTGTCGCCCAGTTCCTTGGTCTTGTCATCGAATTCAGCTGCTTCCGCAGACATCGTCAGAACCTTTCTCTTTCAGTAACAGTGCTTTTCGTCAAAAACTTATCAGCAGAACACCAGGCCGCTGAAATCCTCTGAGGACCAACGAGCCCTCGTCTTTCACCATGCTGTCTTTTGGATGCCAGCAAGTAACACCAGACAGATTAACTTTCTTTCTCCGACAACGTCTTGAATTGCCCCGCCAGCGTACCGCCAGGACCTTGAAGACATCCAGCCAATTGCCGTCCCGGAGCCAGCATCAAACCTGCAATCTCACCGATGGTCTCAGAACGTCCGGCGCTCTTGCTCAGCGATTCAACAGCAGCAGCGTTCAGGGACTCTCCCTCAACCGTGCCGCCCTTAATCGCCAGTTGGCTGATTTCTTTGGCCCACTTCGTGATTGACTTCGACAGAGCAACAATATCATCGCCACCCCACACCAGAGTTGATGGGCCAGCCAGAACACTGTCAAGCCCCCTCACACCCTTCCGACTCAGTGCATTGAGGGCCACCGAATTCTTGACTGTCAGGGCCGAGATCTTCTCCTTTCGCAGGGCAAGTCGCCAGCGATTCGCTGAAATCGCATCCATCTTTGAACAGTCAACAACCAGAAAATCCTTCGCTTCACCTATGCGCGACTGGATATCAGAGATGACCATGTCTTTGACTTGACGACCCATTGCCGTAACTCACCGCAAGAAGAACTCAGAAACTCTGGAATACAGCCGAAAACTGCAACAATCACACTGCAACAACAATTGATGGCATCATCGTTGCAGACACCACCACACCGCGAAGGTAGACACCCTTGGATGAACTGGGCTTCAGGATGCGAATGTAGCTCAATAGCGACTCGATATTCTCAGTCAACTTGGCGGCATCGAAGGACATCTTGCCAACAACGCAGTGAAGATTCGCACCGTTGTCAACGCGAAACTCCACCTTGCCCGCCTTGTATTCTCTGACTGCGGTCGCGACATCCTGAGTCACTGTGCCCGCTCGCGGACTTGGCATTAATCCCCGTGGACCAAGTACTCGGCCCAGTGGGCCAACGACGCCCATCATGTCTGGCGTCGCAATCGCCACATCAAATTCGAGCCAGCCTTCCTTAATTTTGTCGGCTAGTTCCTTGCCACCAACGTGATCAGCACCAGCCGCTTGTGCGATCTTGACATTTTCGCCCTGAGAGAAAACCAAGACTCGCTGAGACTTACCGATGCCGTGCGGCAGGACAATCGAACCACGGACAATCTGATCTGCCTGCCGCGGATCAACCCCAAGACGAACAGCAATTTCCACCGTCTGGTCGAAACCGATTTTCTTAATGGCCTTTGGAAGAGAATCCTCGAGAGATTTCAGGGTCTTAACCGCTTCAGGAAGCGGCAGCGATCCGAGTTCCGTGGTCTTCTTCGACAGTGCCTTCATTCGCTTGGACGGACGAGCCATGATGAACTACCCAAAATGAAATACCGAACGAGAACCGCAAAGAACCACGCCGGGTTCAGTCAATCACTTCAATACCCATGCTTCGAGCCGTACCTGCAATCATCTTGCGGGCTTGCTCAACGGACGAAGCATTCAGATCCTCGTACTTTTGCTTCGCAATCTGCTCAAGCTGTGCTGTTGTGACCGTCCCGACTTTATTCTTGAGAGGGTTTCCAGAACCCTTCGCCACGCCTGCAGCCTTCTTCAAAAGAACTGCGGCCGGGGGACTTTTCAGAATGAACTCAAAGGAACGATCGTTGTAGACAGTGATCACACACGGAATCGTCACACCCATCATGTCACGTGTCTTCTCATTGAACTGAGAGACGAACTGACCGATGTTCACCCCGTGCGGACCCAGAGCAGTTCCAACCGGCGGAGCAGGCGTTGCCTGACCTCCCGTGACCTGGACCTTAATCTGAGCAGTGACTTGACGCTGCTTACCCATGACCGTCTACCTAAATCAACAGAAACTCTTTGCAAGTAACCTCAGACTGATTCAACCTGCCAGTGATCCAACTCAACCGGAGTCGATCTCCCAAAAATCTCTATAAGAACAGAGATCTTGCCGTTGTGCTCGTCAATACCTTCAACGGTGCCTTCGAAATTTTCGAAGGTACCTTCCCGAATCTTGACCACATCACCCGTTGAAAACGGAATCTTTACCTTAGGTGCAGCCCCGGCCTGCTGTTCAGCCCGACCCAGCATCCGATCTACCTCGTGCTGCTCCATCGGCAGCGGCTTTCCTGCCGCACCGGCAAAATCCCCGACGCCTCCGGTGTCCCTAACGAGATACCACGTATCGTCATTCAGGACCATCTGAATCATGATGTAGCCCGGAAATAACTTCCTATCCTGTTCCTTCGGAGACCCTCCTCGAGTGTCGACAACCTTCTCAGAGGGAATCACGATCTCGCCGAACAGATCTTCGAGGCCCTCCAGACGAATCTTCTTCAAGAGAGCATCACGAATCGTACGTTCACGGTTGGTCTGGACCTTCAGGACGTACCAGAGCATGTCGCCAGAAGAGGCGCCATTTGCATCTTTCGCCATGAAGAGGAACCTCCAACGAACCGGGCTGGGAAAAATCGAGCCGCGTATGGTGATGAGACCTATACACAATTGCAACTGCTCTTGTCGTCAGATTGCAAGTTTGACAACGGAACGACAACAGGCCAGAACTATTAAAACTCGGTGAAACGGATGAACGAGAACAGCCAAGTCCAAACCAGATCGATCAGGAACAGAAACAAACCGAGGAAAAACATCATGCTCAGGACCACCACGGTTGCCTGGACCACCTCGTTTTTTCCAGGCCACGTAACCTTCTCTAACTCAGATTCAACTGAAACGAGAAAGTCGGCTAGTCTCGGAATGTTGACCAAACGGAACGCGATCCACGCAGCGGCAAGCCAAATCACGAGTGGCAAACCAATCTGAACGGACTTGTCAGACTGACCCAATGGACCATTTGCCAGAGTAAGGCAACCAAATCCGGCAAGGATCAGTATGGCAAAGAAGGTGAACTGACGGACCATCCGCCCCTGAGTCGATTTGTAAATCTGAAATCGAAACAATTCGGGCAGTAGTGACGCGCCAGCGCTCTTGCTCGACATGGTAAACTCAACAGGAAAAACTACGAATTCATACTCAGATCACGCAGTCACTGATAAGCACGGGCGGAGGGACTTGAACCCCCAACCTGCGGATTTGGAATCCGCTGCTCTGCCAATTGCGCTACGCCCGTCCAGAACAAACATCACTTCTTGCGGGACTCTTTGTGCAACGTGTGTCGACGAAGTTTCGGACAGTACTTCATCAGTTCAAGTCGCTCGGTTCCGCGGGTTTCCTTGATAACACGGTAATTCCGCTGACCGGTTTCCGTGCATTCAAGCCAGACATACTCTCGCATATCAAACCTCAGACCGAAAAAAAGCAACTGCCTGCTGACACCGCCAGCAGGCAGTATGAATCTCTTTAAATGAAAATCACTTCAGAATCTTGGTAACAACGCCAGAGCCGACCGTCTTCCCGCCTTCGCGGATCGCGAAACGACTCTGCTCTTCGAGGGCGATCGGCTTTCCAAGTTCTACTTCAACTTTCACGTTGTCCCCAGGCATGCACATCTCGGCACCACCCAGCAGTTTCGTAGAACCAGTGACGTCGGTCGTACGGAAGTAGAACTGAGGTCGATAACCAGAGAAGAATGGCGTATGGCGCCCCCCTTCTTCCTTGCTGAGAACGTAGACTTCCGCTTCGAAGTGGATATGGGGCTTGATGGTGTTCGGGGCAGCCAAAACCTGACCGCGCTGAATGTCTTCCTTCTTCAGGCCTCGCAGAAGCAGTCCAACGTTGTCGCCAGCGATCCCCTGGTCCAGAGTTTTCTGGAACATTTCGACGCCAGTCACAGTGGTTTCCTGAGTGTCCTTCAGACCGATGATCTGAATCTTTTCACCCACCTTCACAACACCAGCTTCGATTCGGCCGGTCGCAACAGTACCGCGACCTTCAATAGAAAACACGTCTTCAACAGCCATCATGAAAGGCTTGTCAGTTGTACGCTTTGGCTCTGGGATGTAGCTGTCAAGAGCTTCCATCAGGTTCGTGATACATTGGCTGTACTTCTCATCCGCTGGGTTGTCGAGTGCGCCTCGAGCATTACCGCGAACCAGCGGCACATCGTCTCCGGGGAAACCGTACTTCGTCAGAAGTTCGCGAACTTCCATTTCGACAAGGTCAAGGAGTTCCTGGTCATCGACGAGGTCACACTTGTTGAGGAACACAACCAGAGCAGGCACGTTTACCTGGCGAGCCAGAAGAATGTGTTCTCGCGTCTGAGGCATCGGGCCATCTGCTGCTGAAACAACCAGAATCGCCCCGTCCATCTGGGCGGCACCGGTGATCATGTTCTTGATGTAGTCCGCGTGTCCGGGACAGTCAATGTGGGCATAGTGACGATTCGGAGTCTCATACTCAACATGGCTCGCGGCAATCGTCACTGTCTTCGTGGCGTCTCGAACAGTTCCGCCCTTTGCAATATCCGCATAGGCCTTGATTGTTGCGAGACCCTTTGCAGCCTGAACTGCCAGAATTGCTGCTGTGGTTGTTGTCTTGCCGTGGTCGATGTGACCAATGGTTCCCACGTTCACGTGCGGCTTCGTTCGCTCAAACGTACCCTTTGCCATTAACCCAACTCCGAATAATCTTCGCCAGCAGAACAACCCGCCAGCATTCTTCTCAACCTGAAAGAACCACTGGCGGCTCAACACAAGACGCCAAACCCACTCAACAACTACGAGAAGCAGAAAAGCTGCTGATGGGACTTGAACCCATGACCCCGTCCTTACCAAGGACGTACTCTACCAACTGAGCTACAGCAGCAATCCGCGATTAAGCTGTCCACAGAATGCAAAGAGCGGGCGATGGGAATCGAACCCACACGGCCAGCTTGGAAGGCTGGAATTCTACCATTGAACTACGCCCGCATTGCTGGAGCATCTGGACAGCGTACGCTCCGGCAGAGAAATCTGCCTCCTGAGAGTCGCCCGAATACTCGGCACTTTCAGGATTGGGAGAAACAGGATTCGAACCTGTGAAGGCAAACGCCACCAGATTTACAGTCTGGCCCTTTTGGCCGCTTAGGTATTCTCCCCCTTACTCAATTCGCCTCCGACTGGACTTCCTTTGGATACCGATGTTTCAGGATTCAACACCTGCGACCGACGGCTTCCTGAGAGCCAAAGCTCGGGAAAATTGAGGAAGCTAGCGGTGGGAGTCGAACCCACAACCGCCGGTTTACAAAACCGGAGCTCTGCCAATTGAGCTACACTAGCGCGGACCGGCTGCGGAGGCGAGTCGCGGAGTATAGCAATCGGTTTTTGCCAGGCAAGGCAGATCCTCGAAAGCTCCCAACAACGGGCGAACTCCATGCCAAACGACTTCGTCAGTGGTCGAAAATTCTGCGGAGACTACGAACACAGCGTTCCCACAGATCCCCACATTGTCGGCTGAGAAGTGGCTCCTCTTGAAGCTTTCCTTCAGAAGCCCGGAATTTCGAAAGCGCAACGCTCGGCGATTCTTCTCATTTTCTCCAAAGTGCGGACCTCAATCTGTCGGACTCTTTCTTTCGTGACGCCAAGCCGAAAGCCGACTTGCTCCAGCGTTTCCGGCTCAGTCCCTTCGTCAAGTCCGAAGCGGCAGGCGATCACCCGTTGCTCTCTTCCATCTAGTTCCTGCATCAACGCGCGAATAACATCCCGCTGGGATGTGTTCATGTGTGCAGTTAATGAGAACGAGTCGCGGGTTTCGGAAGACTGAGCGAACACGTCCTCCTGCCCGGTGCGAAATCGCTCGAGTCGAAGATGCTCCGCGGGGACAGATCTCGCAAAATTCTTCAGAATCGCCCACGAAGCATACGTCGAAAACTTGTTCCCTCGAGCATAGTCGAATTTTTCCACCGCTCGAATTAGGGAGATATTTCCATCACTGACCAGTTCGAAGAATCCAGCGTTAGATTTCAGGTATCTCTTGGCGATGGAAACGACGAGACGCAGGTTTGAGCGAATCAGGAGATTCTTTACCTCGGAAATATCGTTGAGGAGCCTTTCGAGGCGGGATACCAATCGGGCAACCGGTTTGTCTGGATTCAGCTCCCTGCGGAGTTCCGAGAATTGAAACTTACGGAAGTTCATTCTCCGGAAGTAGTACTGCTCCTGCGCCTTATTCAGGAGCGGCACCCTGTAAAGTTCAGTCAGGTAGGCCGGGAGACCGGACGGAAGGCGACCCTCAAAAGTGCTGTCGGCAACTTCGGGGGCGGCGCCGCAAATGGTCGTTTCCGCGTTCGCAGCATGGAACTCGAGGCTATCGATAAAATCAACATCTGCTTGCAGCAGCCTTCGAACGCGTGCCTCCATTAAGGCTGCGTGAACGGCAGTCTTGCTCATTCGGTATCTTTGTGCGAGGCAAGCGACGCTGTCGCCCTGCAGTTGATGGTTGAGTATTTCGTCGTTTCGCTGATGGTCCGGCGTGGCGGCTGAGTGAGGCGTTGTCGCCGTTCGCAGACCCCTCGCGACGTCCATGT
>JBKDRW010000577.1:0-26944 GCA_046341255.1 Planctomycetota bacterium | reverse complement strand
GCTGAATCCTCTGGAGCTCGGGATTCAGATCATGGTTAGTCTGCATGCCCTGAATTCCGGGGACTGGCATACCAAAAACATTAATCGACTCCTCAGCAGTGCTAAGGTGCGAGATGCTGTGCTGTCCGGTAAGTCGCGACACGACATTCTGTCACTGTGGACGTTGGAACTGGAAGCCTTCACAACGCGCCGCGAGAAGTTTCTGATGTACACCAGCAACTGATCGTGGCGGTCTGCCGAACACGCCGGTGAGGTCAAAGTCGTGGACAGCGTGGTGGGCACCTGTCAAAGACGGTGGCCAGCAAAAGGATGGCACGGTCGATTTCGCAGGTCGTCATCTCAGGTGCCAGTTGTTCTCCACGATTCCCCGTCCCTCAATCACCAGAACACTGCGGCTTGATTGCGGCACTGCAAGAATTTCTTCCTGTCCGGAGGGCCAGACAACGGTGATGGAACGATCCTGCGCGTTCTGAAGACAGGGGAAAGAAAGGACAGCTTCATGACTGGCTGCGTAGCTGGTGCCACCTGGCAATTCCTGTTGATGAACCGTTTCGTTCTGTCGCAGCTGCACCAAAGCGTTTACGCTGTCTCGATTGGATGTCGTACCTATGAGTCTCACCTGAAACAGGTTGTTGGCCGATGCGTCGTTACGCAGAATGGAAACAGGAGAATTGTGGTTTGCCACGCAGATGTCGAGATCTCCGTCTGCATCAAGATCCCCACTGGCCACTCCGCGTCCGACGGCTTTTCTCTGCAGAAATTCCTGTGATGCGGATGAGCATTCCTGCCATGAGGTCCCATTGAAGGAGAAAAGCTGGGGCGTCATGGCGTAGCCTTCTGCTTCTTCGTAACGAGGATCGATATGTCCGTTGGCAAAAAAGATATCCATGGCGTTGTCACCATTGAAGTCGCTCATGATGGTTCCAAAGCCTAGCTTTGGAAGCGTGGGCTCTCTGAGTCCGGTCAGACTGCTCACATCGTGCAGCCCCTGAGGTCCCAGATTCTTGTAAAGTGTGTAGTGCTCTCCCGTAAAATGTGTGAGGATAAGATCAGGGAACAGGTTGTTATCGAAATCGCCGAAACCGACTCCCATACTTGCCTGGGGTTCACCAGTGGCACTGTAGCCTCCTCCCAGAAGCAGAGCACTTTCACGAAAGCTCTGCCCGGTACCGTCGTTGATGAACAGGAAATTGGCTGTGGTGTCATTGGCGACGTAGATGTCAGGCCACCGGTCTGCGTTCAGATCCGCGACCACAACACCGAGTGCCTTATTGCCAGGGCCATACAATCCCAGCTGTTGCGAGCACTCCAGAAGTTCACCGTCTCCATTGTTCAGGAAGAATAAGTCGGGCTCCGGTTCCACATTTCGAGGGTGGCAAATGGATGGAATGCCGTGTTTGTCGAGGCATTCAACCGGGTTACAGGGATCGTAGATTGCATAGTTGCACAGGTAGAGATCAATATCCCCGTCTCTGTCGATATCGCCCCAGGCCGGAGTACTGCTCCAGACACTCTTCAGGCCGGAAAATCGCCATGTTTCGTCGATGAATGTTCCATCGCCAAGATTTCGAAAAAACTTTGACTGCCCGGCGTTCGCCACAAAGAGATCAACAAACCCGTCGTTATCAAAATCCCCGCATGCCACTCCATGCCCGAAATCTGGTTCGACGATGTTGGCATTCTCTGCGACATCGTGGAACCGACCGGCCGTCTGACGAAACAGGGCATCGAGTTTCTCAGGATCATCAGCGTTGCGACACGGAATGCCTCCCTGCGTCAGGTAGAGGTCCAGGTGTCCATCGCGATCATAATCGCACCACCCACAACCGCCGCCCGTGGATTCCACCATGAGAGCTTTCGGGCTGGCCCCGTTATCAAAAACATGTTGAATGCCAAGTTCCTGTGCCATCTCCCGAAACACCGGAAACTCGACATCTCTGACGGTGGTTGTCGCTGTCGGCGGCGATGACTTTGGTCGGAAGGAAAACGGTTTGGGTTCCTGTGATGTCTGCACATCGGGCTGGGGCGCAGGTGCCTTCTTCTGCTCAGAGCACCCCAATGTGAGCAGGAGCAGGCTTAAAAGAACTGGCAAGGACAGTTGACGAATCATTTCAGCCTCGACTCACGCGGGACAGGTGCCGTCGCGGATTTCGATGAATCACGATTGAAGGACGATCTCAGTAAGACAAAACGTGGAGGGACCCGTTGTGTCCAATTTCTGCTTTCATCTGCGCGGATGCCGAGGAAGGGCCAAAAAAAGAACTCCGCGTAACAGGGTTACGCGGAGTTCGAAGTTTTCAGCAAATGCTCTCGGCGAAATCAGAATTCACCAATCACATTTCCATCTCGGCGATTCGACAGGTTGTATCGCACAAGATTGTCGATGTTCTCGCTCAGGAACCGAACGGATCCATCACACAGAACAACCTGACACCCGCCAACGTGATTGCTGCTTGGACCTGAACAACGAGGGTCATTCGGATCCCCTGGCTGCCACGCTGGGTTTCTGTTGTTGATCGGATTTCGCATCGTATTCACGGCAGCCAGAGGAGAAGCCCAGCTGGCATCAATTCGCGGATTGCGATTTGCAACCAACTGACCACTGCCGTTACGGCTGAACTGCCAGTGCATGGATTCAAACAGCAGGACAGTGTTTGTGGTGCCGTCGATGATTTCGTGAATACCGCGAGATCCGCGGAACATGAATACACCGTTGATGTTTGGATTGTCGTTGTTCCAACGCTCGCTGATCCACGGAGTGCCGGAGCTTCCTTTTACGAATCGTCCATCTGTGCTTGGGAAATCTGGCACGTCGCCGCAGTCTTTCCAGCCAGCCCAGATGTGACCCATGTTGCCGATGTAGTCAAGACCACCAGCGGGGCCCTGGTGAGGTGCAGTACCCCAACCACCGTTATCAATCTCAATGACCTGATCTCGGCGAACGCGTTCCTGATCATTTGACGGGCAAATGAAGGTTGGGATCACGGTCTGAGCCAGTGTTCGTGGTGACGGGGTCGATCCAATCGTGCCTGAGAATCCCATTCCGCAGTTTGGCAGGTTTCCGACAGCAACGGTGAAGTACTGAGAAATCTGCTGGTACATTGGAGCCTGATCCATGTATGGCATTGCCATCACGGTCCACGGCCATGAACCATTCGGATACTTGGGATTGTTTGGATCCGGCTGGTTACGATTGTCGCCGTTGAACCAGTTCAATGGGAACTGGTTAAACGTGTCGTGGTAGTTGTGACAGGCAAGTCCCAACTGCTTCAAATTGTTCTTACACTGCGTTCGCCGTGCTGCCTCACGGGCCTGTTGCACCGCTGGCAACAGGAGCGCGATCAAGATCGCAATAATTGCGATCACCACCAGGAGTTCAATCAGCGTGAACCCTTCGTGCCTCGAGCGTCTTTTCGACATCTTCGGTGCTCCAAAAAAAGGACAAAAACAACTCCAACATCCGGGGAAAACAACCCCATCCGTCAGGGGATCACAATATCAAAATCATTTGAGCCGGGCTTCACCTCGTACTCAAGAGGAGTCTTTGAAGCATCGCCATATTCTGGAGGGAACGTGGTCTGCTTCGGTTGCTCCTTCGGCGCTCCACGGTTACCACCCTCCGATGACTGTCGAGCCTTCATCATGGCTTCATAGCCAACCGGGGCACTTTCAGACGCCTTCGATGCAAGCACCACCTTGTGCTTCCCAACCAACGCTCCAGCTTTGCCAGTTGACGAAAGCAGGGCAAATTTTCCTTCACCATCTGTCAATCCAGCCGAGGGAATCCCACCTCCAACAGGGGTAAAGGTGACGCTCACAGATGCCAGTGGCTTACCACCCTTGGTAACTTTACCAGTCACCGTGGAAAGTTGGGGGCCGTCACTACCACAACCGAGAACAAAACCAAACAGAAACAAGCAAATCGGGAATTTCAGGGGAAAAACAGTCTGGGAGAAATTGCTCATATGTACCCCGAGAACGACCATCACTGCTTAAAAATTGAGAAAAAATGCGCAAACCCAAAAATGTACTCGTTACTTGTCCAAAATCAAGCTGAAACCTCGCCGTCTTCATGAAAGCAAATCATCCTGAATCTCACCATCTTATAAAAACATCCAATTTCGTCTTAGTGGCAGGGATCGTCCCGACCGAATCGCCTCCTGTCAGTCTTGAATGAATTTGATACAAATGTACAGTATTTCTGGTCGTGGTACGATCCTCACCGCAGTTGGATCTCGGTTGACGACATTGGTTCGAGACTGGACTGGGCGGCGGATGCGACTTCGATCTTGCGGGAGTCTTTCGATCATTCATGATCCGAAACTGCTCGAGTGTCCATTTTCCTGAAGATCGAATGTGTCTTCTGATTCGGAAGTCCCCGGAGAGCGATCGCCGCTAAGGAATTCGTCGAAGGATTGCCCTCGCGACATCGTTTGCCTGACAGGATGACGCGAAATTGTAAATCTCTCTCAGCAGCGGCCGTCGAATTTCTCGACTGGTTTTCAACTGCAGGCAGGCCCCGGCGATTCGCGAGCCTTCTGCGGCCAGCGTTTGCAGGGCTGCCCCGGACTCGAGGTGTCCCTCGAGTCGTTCGACCGTTGCCAGATATCCTCTTGCCCTCCACGCCAGAGGGTAAAGCTGAATCGCTTTGTCGAGTGATGACCTGGCGTCCGCAATATTGTTGGCGTCGAGGCAGTATTTGCCGCGGTGAAGCCAGAAAACAGGATCCTCGAGCGCAAGGGCCGGCACCATTTCCAGCAATTCCGCGACGCGGTTCTGGTTGCCGGCCTCAAGTTCAAGGCGAATGGCGACCTCGAGAACAATCGGGCTCGTCTTTCGCTCTTTCAGTTGGTCAGAGCACCGATGGCGAATCGACGTGAGATCCGTCGACCCCGATTTCTCTGATGACACAACAGCAGCATCTCGTTCCGAAAGAATTGTGTGAACGAACAGGCTGTCTGCAAGCACATGGGTCGGATCTGTGTCGTGTTCGACCCACTTCCGGACAACGTCCTTACCATCCCGAAAGCTCAGATCTTCCAGGATCATCAGGTGAACGTAATGCTCGGGAAGATCGGCCCGACATTGAATCGCAGTCTGGATTTCTCTCAGAAGTTTTTCGCGCTGAAAAGTCATCGCAAAAAAGTAGACTCTCAGTTGAATTGGTTCCGGGAGAGCTTTGTCGAACTCCAGAAGACGATCTGCCGTCTGCATTGCGAGGGAAGGTTTGTGCTCGATGAAGAACTGAATGTGCATCAGTCGAATGGCCGCATCGACACCTCGTGGTTCGTTCAACGGAATCTGTTGGAAAAAGTCTGAGGCTGCAGGGTAATCTCCGAGGTTTTGCAGGGCCTCGCCCATCCAGAACCGGGCAGTTGGATTGGCAGAGTCCAGTTCGAGCCATGCCGAGCTGAGTTTCTTCAGTCTGCGCCAGTCATTTGCCGCAGCGGCGGAAGGACATTGATCATGGAAAACGGCGATCTGACGATTGTGTGAGTATGAGACATACCCCCACAAGCCAAGGCTGATCGCAATCGCACCTGCGATGCCGATGAACAATCGCCTTTTCGTCGTCATGTCTGAAGACTTCGTCATTGGATGGAGAGGTTTCTCAGGCGATTGGCTGCCGCATTCGCGATTACTTCATCTCCGCATGTTGCCGCATAGCTCTGCACCTGAAGCATCAGTGCTGGTGTGATCTCTGCCGCTGAGGAAAGCTGAAGAACCTGACTTCGAAGCTCGCGGCCGTAGGCCGCGAGTCGCTGGGTTTTTTCCGCATCAGGATTCTGCATGGCTCTCAGGAGCTGGGCATGCTCATGCCACGCGAGAGGGCTGATCGGATGAAGTCGTCGAGCTTCCAGAAAGGATTTTTCGGCTTCTTCATATTCACGCGACTGCGTATGATACCAGCCACGGTAAACCCAGATCATATGATCCTGGGCACCGTCATCGGACACCTGCTGGAGAAGCTGTGCAACTCGGGAAACATCGCCTTTCTGATAGGCCTGATGGAGCAGAAATGCCAGCAGGACAGGATTCCCCGGGAGTGCATCCAGAAACCACTGAATCTGACTTTGCGCCTCTCGAGAAGCGATCACCACGTCATCGTTCCGGCTTGATGCTTCTTTCAACATGACATTCATGGCGGTTTGAACGCCAAGACCCACTTTGAACATGGGTTCGTCAGGACATGCGGACAGCCAGCGGCCGTTGATGTCGATGGCATTGGAGAATGTGAGATTGTCAGCCACAATCACGTAGGCATACGTCTCTTTCGGTTCAGCATGCTGCGACATCGCCCGACGCGCGGCCCTGAGCATGGGAACGCGTTGCAAGGTCATGGCGTAGAACGAGATGATCCTTGAGTGGACTTCAAGGAGTCGCGGATCAATCGTGATGGCCGTCTCGCTTGTCTTCAGGGCATCCAGCGGACGATTCAATGCGGTCCATTCCAGATTTGCCTTCTCTGCCAGCGCAAATGCGTATTTGGGATCTTCTGGAGAGATATTCCCCAGACATTCGGCCATGTCTTCCAGATCTTCCAGTTTTTGTGCGGCCTCTGCGGCTCGCCACCAGCCCTTCGATGATCCGGGATCCCATTGAATCCACTCGCGAGCCACTTTTCGCAATGTTCGCCAGTCGCGTTGCTTCCGTGCCTCAGCACACGCCTGTTCAAATCGGCTCGCTTTCCATTTTTCAACGCTGACCCATGCTCCAGAGATGGCGGCTGCAGCGACGCAGGCTGAGAACAATCGCCGTGGCCATTTTCGAGGTTGAGAGTTCGCAACAGAAGCGTTGGCCGACGCGATTTCGCGGCTCTCTGGAGGCGATTCAGGGGTCTCAAAAAGGGCTTTTTCCATGGATGGTCTTCAAATGCGGTTCCAATTCGGAATCAACACATCATTCCTCGAACCAATCGAATTCTTTTGCCTGCCATCAGGTTTGATCTGATGCAGATCGCCTTTGCACGATTCCGACTTCGATTTCAGATGCTGCGTGCGCAGTGCAGATTCGCAGGCGATCGGGATCAGCCCGCCGCCATCGCTGGATTCGGGATTCTCCACGAAACCACACTCCATTCAAGGGGATTGTTGTCGGTCGGCAATGAGGAGACAGTCGCAGATTTGGGTGAAACACCATCGTCGGGACGACATCCGAGACCAACCGGATTCGAAACCTGGCAGATTCTCGGACGTTTCACCGGGGATGAGGCCGGGCCGATTTTTTCTGACTCGTGCGGCCATTTATTGTCGCCATGTTTCATGGTGCAGGTGACTCGTTCTTAAGGAGCAATCGATTTTTTACCAGTCTCAGAGTCTGGAGCAGAAGTTCGAAACATTTCCAGCTGACGTTGATGGCGATTCGCATTGGCAGCGTCCCCGAGCAATTGATACATCTGCACCAGCCAATCGTGCGTCTGAAGGAGCGACGGGTCCAATTCGAGTGCCCGTTCACCCGCCCGAACAGAGGCATTGAGATCTCCCGATTGTCCAAGGACGTGAGCGTATCTTCCGTGATAGCGAGCCCGGTTTGGGTTCAGGCTGATCAGTTTTTCATAATACTGTCTGGCCTTCGTGAGCTGATTTGCCTCATGAGCCGCGGTTGCCAGCAGCTCATAGATCTCTTCGTTCCGTGGGCTCAGTTCTGTCGCTCTCAGAAGCGAGTCTGAGGCATCCTGTTTTCTCCCAAGCTGCAGGTAGGCTTTTCCGAGTGATACCAGACCTTCAGAATCGGTGGCTTCCTCAAGGCGGTTTGGTGTGAGAATTTTCACGGCATATCTTGAAGCAGCATCCGTCTGATGGACGTACCCGGTTTCCGCCATGAAGATTGCCGCAGCTCGGTCTTCGGTCTCCTGCTCGGGCGTCATACCGGGTTCTCGAAAGAACTGCAGTTCATTGGGCCTCAGCAACGCGGATGTCTGCTCTGCACGACCACGTTCGGGCTTCCGCAAAATTCGGTGATCTGTCTGCGAGGAGTGAACATCGGCAGCGCCGAAATGAGGCATGTGACAGGCTATACAGGCGTCATTCTCAGCCTGCCGAAGTGATTGCTGTTCGGAACATTCTGTCGATACCGCATCATGGCATTTCAGACAGGCTGATCGATAGAAATCGTGTTTTTGATTGGCTGTTGGATAGTCATGCGGGTCATGGCAGGATGTGCAAGTCATCCGTCCTTCGCTCTTCTGGAAACAGACGCTGGAATGCATCTGTTCGACCTGGCTGACAGCATCAGCGACTCCCGACTCGACACCTTTCGTTTTCAGAATGGTGGTCCAGATATCACTCAGATTCATTCCTGGACGAAAGTCTAATTCCGTCCGACCGGGTCGGAGCACTCTTCGCTGTCCCTGCAGATGACATTGATTGCAGACGGCATCCTGCAGCGCCGGCGAAAGATTACCAGGGTTTACAATCGGGTCTTCTGAGGACGGGCGAAGAGGGCCTGGCTTTCGATGGTACTCCACGTGGTCAGACGCCGGCCCGTGGCAGCGTTCGCAGCCGATGGCTTCCTCTGCGAAAGGAGGGTCTCCGAAACGATCCGGATCCGATTCATGAGGAACGGAGACGCCTGCGTGGCAGGACAGGCAGGCGTGATTGACCCTTCGATCGAAACCGGGATGATCGCCCGGCACGAATCCGGGTGAAAGGTCAAATTTTGTTCCCTCGGTATACCACGTGATCGGAGACTGAAACAACCGTCCATCGAGGTTGATCAGATAGGAACGTCCCCTCGCGCCCGATCCGACAGCGAAATGAACGGGTACACGACGATCGTAGATCAGTTCTCCGCGTTCATTTCTGCGTATTTCATGATGCCATATTTCGGTACCGGCTTTCTCCACGCCATATGTGGTATTGGCTGCTGACCGGAATTCAGGATGACTGAAGTCCTCTGCCGATGTGGCTGTTGACACTGTCATCAGCGAATGAGCCATCGGGTGGTTCTGGTAGGAACCGGAGATATCTCCGTGGCACTCGCGACACGAGTTACTTCCGACGTACCGCGCGCCGGCGTTCGGGATCGACGCTGCCATGGATGCACCAGTCTGAGTTTCGCCGCTCGGCGATTCAGCTTCCTGACATCCGGCTGAGATCAACGTGAACAGCAGGGACAGAAGACGGCAGCGTCGAACGTGAGCCCTGAGTTCCAAAGTGCAGCTGGAGGACGAATCGATTTCCATGTTCGATGACTCACGGCGAGCAGTACAGTTTAGTCCGTTCAGGTTGAAATAGAATCTGCTTCTTACGGCAGGAGCATGGTCGGTCATGGGCCGATGTTGACATAGAGACCCCATGAACCATCTCGATGGCAGAAACGTTTCGGGGCAGGAGCAGGTCGAGGCGATACGCCGGACCTCGTCAGAACAGGAGCCTGGAATGGCGAGCGAATGTTCCCCACGTTCGAATTCGGAAACGACCAGAGACTCGGGCGTCCTGAGAAATTTTGATGAGTAGTTCCCCACGTTCGATACGCTGTCATTTTCAGGCCCGTTTGTCTGCGTTGTTTCTCAGATTCTCAAGCGACTTGTGTCCGTTCCTGAGAACGCTGCAAAGGGATTGGATTCTTCATGTGATTCGTGCGAAGACCATGCACGCATGTCTGGACAGGCGAACAACGCATCGTCGTGAAACTCATGCCGGCTGTGTCCCCTCGCCTGAGGGCTTTCAACCCTCATTAGGTTGCAATCTCTGCTGAGAGTCACATGATGATGACCGAGAGGCCGTCCAACACGGACTTTCCGGAGTTTCGAACAGTTTTGACGTCCGGAAACACGGCACCTTCATAACGATCGATTTTTCAGGCCAGACTCCTTCGGAGAAAACCGCAATGATCTGCTCGGATCTGAATTCTTACGCAGCAGAACGGTCAATCCGCGGGTCGGTTTGCACGAAATCAGGAATAATGCCTGACGTGTTTGCGGGAAAAACGTTCTCCGCCCTTTTGATTCTGGCTGTGCTTTTCGTCGCCGGATGCAGACAGCCGACGTCGGCGGAGCGGCTGCAGGAGGCGGAAAAATTGATGCGGTCCGGCAAAATCGACGCGGCTCGTTCCATTGCAGAGTCGGTCCCGAAAGACGATGACCAGTGGGGATTGTCTCGTTACCTGCTGGGAACGATGGAATGGAAGTCCGAATCGTTCGATCGCGCGTGTGAGTATTTTGATCAGATCCCGTCCAATGGCAATGTGCAGTCCCTGGAAGCTGCGGAACTGATGTCTGAGCATTACCTGATGAACTGCCGACTCTCGAAGGCTGCCGAAAAACTGGAGTATCTGTTTCGATTCGATGGAGGTTCCAACGAGCAACGGGTCACCCTCGCAACGATTCTGGTTCTTGGAGGTCGAAGGAGCCGGGCTGACTATCATCTTATGGAGCTCCTCAGGAGCGGCCAGATTGAACTTAAGGAACTGGTGCTGCTGACAATTCCTGATCGCAGACCTCCGGAGTCTCAGGTCTTTCTCAGATGCCAGCAGAAGGATACCAGCGACGCGCTGACCAACTTTGCCGCAGCGACTGTGGAACTGAATCTTCAGAATTATGAAGCCGCTGTGAAGCGGCTTGAGACCGCTGTTGCCGCTGAGCCGAAGTTTGCTGAGGCTCATGCACTGCTCGGAGAAACCCTGCTGTCGCTGGATCGGCAACGGTTTGAGCAATGGCTGATATCACTTCCTCAGACAGTGGCCAATCATACGTCCATCTGGTTTGTGAAAGGTCTGCATGCACGCAGTTGTGGTCAGACAAAGGCGGCCGTCCGGTGTTTCTGGGAAACTGCGAAAAAGGATCCTCTGCATCGAAGGGCCGTGTTTCAGCTGGGACAGAGTCTCAGCGAGTTTGACTCTGCTGCGGCAGAGGCATTTGCTCGTCGAGCAGGGCTTCTCGGCGAGGCGGAATTGCTGGTCGAACGAGTGCTGATTGATGAAGGGAAGAAGACAGCTGACTTCCTGAGGCTGATTGACATTCTGATGGAATGCGGACGACACTGGGAAGCGCAGGCCTGGATTACTCGGCTGGCTGATGAAAGTTCGATGCGGCAGCTCTCGCCAGAAATTCAGCAGTCACTGTCCTCCATGCGCGGGTCGTCACGCCCAAGATTTGCAGTCGAAGCTGATCTGGTGAAAAAATACGATTTGTCGCAGTTTCCGATACCAGAGCTGCCCGAAAACGCAGCGAGCCTCTCAGCAGATCCGCTCACGCGGACGATTCATTTTTCGGACAAGGCACAGGAATCAGGCATCGACTTTACCTTTTATCAGAGTCCGGACTCCGAATCAGACGGCGTTCGAATCTTTGAATCGACTGGCGGCGGCACGGCCGTGACGGATGTGGATTGCGACGGTGTTGCAGATATCCTGCTGACTCAGGGTGAACCGTGGCCGTTGGGGATGGACCATCCTGCGGATCACAGCGAACTTCATGATGGTCTGTTTCGAAACGTTCGTGCACGGTTCGTTGATATCAGCGATTTGTCAGGCATCTCGCCGGAAGGTGGATATGGACAGGGATGCTCATCCGGGGATATCAATAACGACGGTTTTCAGGATCTGTACATCGCCAACATCGGAACAAATCGCCTGCTGATCAACAATGGCGACGGCACGTACTCCGATGAGACCAGCCTCTCAGGGATCGCAGGCAGGGATTGGACGACCAGTTGCCTGATTCTGGATCTGAATGGAGATGGAAACCCGGATCTGTATGACGTCAACTATCTCGCGGGAGAAGCCGTTTACAAAGTTGAATGCAGTGAGAACGAGTGTTCGGTTCGGAGTTTCGAGGGCGAGGAAGATCAGGTGCAGCTCTCGAACGGTGATGGAACTTTTCGCATGATTCCGGATGCGACTCCCAAAGAAAATTCCAAGGGACTGGGAATTGTCGCCCTGTATTCGCGACCGGAAGATCCGCCGCTCCTGTTTATTGCGAACGATCAGGTGCCAAACTATCTGCTGCGTCCGGATTCGGATGGAAAATACATCGACGAGGCAGCTCTGCGCGGAGTTGCTGTCAACTGTGATGGACAGCCGACAGCGTGCATGGGTGTCGCAATCGGGGATATCAACGACGACCGACATGCAGATCTGTTTGTGACCAACTTTGAAGCTGAGGCAAATTGTCTTTACCTGCAGGATGAGCAGGGCTTTTTCTTTGATTCCATTCGAGGTACGGGATTGATGACTGCGGGAATTCCGTACGTCGGCTGGGGAACGCAGTTTTTCGACGCGGATAATGACACGATTCCTGACCTTGTCGTGGCGAACGGGCATGTGGCTGACTTTAAAAAGCCGGACAAGGAATATGACATGCCCCTGCAATTCTTTCATGGCGAACGACAGGCGATATTCCATGAGATTGACGGCGTGAAACTCGGAGACCTGTTCACCCGAAAGATCCTTGGGCGTTCGCTTGCTGTTCTCGACTGGAACGCTGATGGGAAGCAGGATTTTCTGGTTTCGGCTGTGGAGAGCCCGGTGATCCTCGCAACGAATGAGACCGATTCCAGCCGGCATTTTCTACGCATCGAACTGCGGGCCCGTCGCACCGCCAGAGATGCTCAGGGAGCAGCGGTCGAACTCGACGCCGGGCAGAAAATCCACTGGAAACAGCTGAATGCCGGCGACGGGTATCAGGCATCCAATGAGCGAGTTGTTCATTTCGGGCTTGATGAAACAAGCGAGGTCAGGTCGCTCAAGGTCTCATGGCCTTCAGGGACAACGGATGGGATTACTCTGCCGGATGGAGTGGATCGAAAGTACATCGTGGTGGAAGGCCAGGGGTCGTATCTGGTCGAATAGTTCTTCATCTGAACTCCCATGAAGCGGCGGTCGCACTGTGGAGCATTTTTTTGAGAGATCGCCGGAGGCTCGGCCGAGGGACCTGCAGGTGCTCATCGCGGAGCTTCTTTGGTGAGAGACCGAAATGCGTCAGATCATCAAGACCATTTGTTCTGCATTGCGAACGACTGATTCATCGCATCGCCACGCGAAACACGTGATCGTGTTGCTCGTTTGTGTGCTGACAGCCGGATTCACGCTGCGGGGCGTGTTGTTTTCATCGGACAGGATCCCCACGACGAGGGAAGGATCTGCAACCGTTCCGCTGTTCAATGTCTGGACCATGCAATGGAATCTTGTCAGCCTGACACACGCGGAATCGCGGTACTGGAATGCGCCGATTTTTTATCCCATGCCGGGGACATTTGCGTTCAGTGAGCCGCAGCCGCTGACCATGGTGCTGCTGCCTGCGAAGTGGCTCGGGGCATCACCTGCGGTTCTTTATAATGTGTATCTGATCACTTCGCTGTCACTGAATGGAATTGTCGCATTCCGACTTCTGCAGCTGCTGAGCTGTCGATGGATGACATCCGTTGCCTGTGCGATTGGTATGACGCTCCTGCCCATCGTTCACCACCAGCTGGATGTTCTGCAACTGGTTTCAATCTGGCCTGAACTCTGGCTGCTGTGCTGTCTGCTTCAGTGCAGTCAACTGCTGACCGAACAGCAACGACCGCTTTCCGCCTGGATCACCTGCGCGGTTCAGACATCGCTGGCAATCTTCTGCTGCGCGGCGACGTGCCTGCATCATGCACTGTTCGTGGTGATGGTTCTGTTCTGTTCCGGATGGTTGCTCGTGCTCCCTCGCATCTTCGCGGTCTTCACGAATCGCCGAGTCGCTTTCGAGGCCGGAGTGGCGGATGGCGAAGTTGATGAGTCTGATCTGGAGGCTGACCGTGGGCCCGTTTCAGTGCCGGTCCGCATGCTCGCGGGGCGGTGTCTGCTTTTTGTCGGATTGACCACGGTGGCTGTCGCTCTGCTGGTGCTTCCATGGCTCCGTCCGATGAGAATGATTCTGAGGTCTCATGAGTTTCAGAGGTCTGAAAAACTTGTGGGTCAGTTGTCGGTGGAAGCAAAAGATCTGATGCATGCTGGAAGCGGAAATCTGTTTCCGACTTTAAGTCCGCAGGGAAAGCGTCCATGGTACGGTTCTCCCGGAAATATTCGGCTCGGATTAGCGATGATGGCGATCCCTTTGGTCATCCTGTGCAGATCTCAGAAACGGCCGGGCAGGCTGCCAGATGCCTTCTTTCTGCTCGTTTGGACGCTGGCTGCCGGCTCGCTTGCCATGGGGATCCACCTGCAGTTCGGAGACATCAGGCTCTGGCCAATTCTCGTGAAATGGATCCCGGGACTGGCCCAGATTCGAAGCGCTTTTCGGTTCTTGTTCTTCTATCAGATCGGCATTCTGCTGCTCGCTGCATTGGCCTTAGACACACTCTCCGGTGGTCTTCGACGGACCAGTCGATGGTGCTCTCTCTGCGCTGTGCTGTATGTTGTCGGGCTTGGCTTGCTGGCGTTTGAAATCTGCCCATCGCCGCTGCGAACCGTTCGTGTATCAGCGGATTCTGAAACTCTTGCATGGATCAGAAAGCTGAGCGGACTTGCCACAAAAAATCGCAGTGTCTTGATTCTGCCTTATGCCCGATCGTCGGAGGTTGAAGATTTTGAAGAGACAACTCGGTGGATGCTGTCGATGGTCGACACCGATCTGAAAATGGTCAACGGATACTCCGGATTCTTTCCTCGAAGTCATTTCGAATGGCAATCGTTTCTGAAATCGAGACCAGCGCCGTGGCAACTCGCAGAGCGTATGCGACAGCATCAGGTGGATGTTGTTGTTGCCGGTGACCCGGATTTTCAGCAGTCTTTCAGCGAGCCCGCGGTGACCGGATTGATGTTTGAGGAAATCCCGTTTCCGGAGAGTGCCACGGTTCGCATGTATCGAATCCGATGAATGCTGAGCAATGACGGGCTGTCAACGACTTACGCGTCCATCCATGGTTCGATGATCTCCTGCAGCATCTCTTCATCCAGCGTTTCATGAGCCAGCAGCGCATCGGCAATGGCACCGATAGCGGCCCAGTGCTGGTCGTCGCGGAAGTCGCGGTAAAGTCGGATGGTCAGTCGTTCCAGATGAGCCAGTCGTTTTTGAACATCGGACAGGTGTTCCAGTGCTTCGAACGCAGTCTCCCAGTCCTGCTGCCATTCAGCCACGAGGCCTGGATGGAACGGATTTTCGCTGTGAATCATTTCGGCGACAGGTCCCGCGAGAGCCACGACGGCCGCCTTTTCGGCCATTTCTCGCCGGGAGAATCGACGACGACTCCAGAGAACGACGGTGTCTCCGGTTCGAGCGGGCCCGTCGTCATTGTCCGGATCGATGGTGACGGATTGAACTCGCGCGCCCAGATAAAGTGCGGCAAACGCATGGCCGGCTTCGTGAAATGCAGTGAGTTCTTCCGTCATCAGGATCTGCTGGGAAGTGGTCAATGGGCGTCTATAGTCTCAAATCGAATGCCGGAAACTCAGTTCGATCCACATTTCGATTCAACCAGAACATCACGAATCGGCGTATCTCGCAGGTCCAGGCGGCCTGTCAGGAAAGATGATAACATCATGTCTCAGGACAATAAACTCGTGCCAATTCCCTCATGGCATCGGACCGTACTTCGCTGCGCTGCGGTGTACAACCTTGTGTGGGGAGCGATTGCCATTCTTTTTCCCATGTTGTTATTTCAGCTTGTTGGTCTGAATCCGTTGCCGAACTATCCGGAATTCTGGCAATGCATCGGGATGATTGTCGGCGTCTATGGCATCGGCTACTGGATTGCCGGGAACGATCCGGTTCGACACTGGCCGATCGTGCTTGTCGGCCTGCTCGGCAAGATCTTCGGGCCGATCGGCTTTGCACAATCACTTCTCAACGGCCGTTTTCCTTTGGCCATGGGGGCCACGATTCTGACCAACGATCTGATCTGGTGGATCCCCTTTTCACTCATCCTGCTGCATGCGAAACGTAACAACGAGGTCGCGTGCAGGCCATGAGGTCGGCGTGTGGCGCGAACAGAATCGTGTGATCACTGCGGCATGCATGAAGTCCTGCTGAGACCTGAATCGACGGATCACCTTCGGGGTGGTATCGGTCAGCAGGAAGCCAGCCCGACTCTCCGCAGGCAGGGCGACTGGTTTAAGGCGAGCCGGACGATTCGCGTAATGCCTTCTGGAAATCAGCCACGTCCGCGGGGTTGAAAGCTGCCAGTTCCGCAGCTGCCTCCAGTGCAATCCACTTCTGAAGGCAGCTACGGCAAAGGCAGAGGTGGCTGAAAAGAGCCGGAGACTGCTCGTCATCCGGCTCATTCAGCCAGAACGTGGACAGGCGATTGAGCACCTGTTCGCAATCGACAGGTGCTTCGGTGGATGTCAGATGCTCTGGTATTGTCGTCATGAATATTCACCCAGAGTATTTCGCAGCCGTTCAATAGCCCGCTGTTTCCGTCGAGTCACTGCCTGAGGCGAGAGCTTCAGGTGAGTGGCAATCTCAGTTCCGTCATAACCGGATCGCAGCATTTCAATGACCAGTCGTTCGTCGAACGGCAATGCTTCAATCTGCTGCTTCAGATCCATGACGAGACCATGATCCGGCACATATTCCGAAGGTTCGAACTCCATCTGCACTTCAGCAGCTGAGCCTCGAAGATTTCGTTTTCGCAGCTTCCCGAAAGCACGCTCCGCAGCGCGGCCGACGGCTTGTCGAAGAAGCTGTTCCTGTGTCGGAGGAACGGGTACCGGATCACCTCGCTCCGGCTGCGAATCATTCAGATCAATCCACGCGTCCTGAAACAAGTCTTCAGCATCGTGAACGGCACTGAGATGTTTGTTTCGATGATAGTGATAACGAATCAGACTCCGCATTCGCGCGGCGTCAAACGGCTGAGACATGCATCGGCTCCGTTGTCAGACGAAGGAGCCGGGTTGATTCCTCGAGTGCTGCTGATTCGGCATGATCCAAATCAGAATTCTGTTGTCATCAACTCTCGGCCCCGAAAAGAACCACACGTTCGGGTCACTGCACATCGGCAGTCACCAGCGATGGTCCTCTCGGGGAAATGCTGTATCTCAATCGCTCCAGCAGATTTGCAGGAGCTGTATAATCCGTCAGCAGATCGTCGCGAGCGGAACGCACGAGTGGCGGTCCTCGAGAACGCTCTGCCAGTTGAATTTCGCGAGGCACTCCGTCCGACGAAGGGACCGGAGGCAACGTATTTTCTTCGTCCTGCCAGAATGAAAGCAGGAATGTGCCTGATGCGTCTCGTTGTGAAACACGCTGACGTCGGACTGCCGGCTGCTCTGCTTGAGTCGAAACCGTCAGGGATCCAACGTCAGGAGTGATGCGTGATTTCAGTAGACCTGCCGCTTCGTACTCTCTGTCGTCATCAAACAACAGACGCAGGACGGCTGCGGCTGGTGTCTTCTGCAGCTGTTTCGGACCAGGCGACAGGATCGAATCCGTGGTCTGCGTGACGATCACTGGTGCATCCGCAGCAATCGCCAGCAGGTTCAATGATAAGCCCAATGAAGGGTCGCTGCTCAGTGTCCGCAAGAAACGTGCAGCGGCGTCCTCGACACGGCCGGAAGACACATCCGACAAATGTGTCTCGGTTTCCACGACGGTTCGGACACGTCCCCCCGAAAGCGCACCCGGCTCACTCCGCAGAATGCCTCCCGGCAGGTCATTCAGTGTCGGGAACAGAACGCTGTCGATGCTCTCGAAGACAACGTCAAGATCATGGACAGGCTCATCGGTCGATGAAGACTTCAGGACAGAGAGACCCGCAGGATCGATCGCCGGAATCTCACGGTCAGTTCGATTGTTGAGCTGAATATTGCTCGCTTCCATCGTGTCAGACGAAGCGTCAGGTGACTCGATTGCCGATCGCGCTTCAAGGCGCGGGCCACCGCTGGTCTCCGTGTTCGAGGTCGTGAACAAAGATACTCGAACTGATGTTCCGGGCACGAAGAACTGCACAAGACTGACGGCAGCCTCACTGATGGTATTTTCCAGCAACTGTCGGCTTGCAGCAGACAGGCTTTTGGATGCCTCGCCTCGGATCGTGATGACCAGTGTCGACTCGTCTGGAAGCTGGACGTCAACGCCACTTTGGTGATCGTCCCACGCAAAGTGAACCCGGACCTCGAGGCTCTCCTGCGTGCGCGGTATTCGAGGAATTGGCTGAGTCTGGTTGACCGGTCGTGTTACCGCGAGTTCTTCAGAGACCGGAGGAACGCTCTCCTCAGGAATGACTGGATCCAGCACCAACGCGACGGACTGTTCGGAAAAACGATCTTCAACAACAGCGAGCGTGGTGTCTTCGGTCGCGGCCTCGAAATCCACTGTGACTGACGCGTCCTCGGAAAGCTGCACCGCATCGTCAGCATTCAACTGCAGCGTTGAAACAAGATCGTCCGGAGATGTCTCGGATCTGCGTGGGGATTTGTTCGAGATGACACCGGTGACGAGTTCCTGACCATTCGGCTGATTTCCATCCACAAAGCGTGGGCGGCCCGCCATACTGGTCGTGATCTGGTCCCAGAACTGTCGCATGCTCTGATCGATCTGCTGAATCGCGGAATCGACGAAGAGCTGTTCAGATTCCGTCAGCTTAACAATCGGGTGGTCGTCCGGGAGAGAGATCTCCGTTGGGCGGTCCAGCGGTGTACTACTCAGCACCTGCCGAACTTCCAAAGACTCAGATATTCCAGCCGTATGGCATTTCAGCGTCCGGCGCGGCTTGCCTTCGCTTCTCGTCAGCGCGTACAGACATCGGCGAATCAACGAAACGTTTTCGCCGAGCAGAGGGTTCTTGTTTTGGGAATTCTGGTCCACTCACCAGCTCCCTGCAGCCAGCGGCTGCAGTCTGTCTTCATTCGAAGGGCGAGATCTGAGGTCTCCATTCGCTGCCACTCGCATCATCTGCCTTTAGAGGGGACATGCTAGCCGATGAATTCCGCCGGAATCCAGAACAATCAAGTTGACCCGGCTGGAAACAGATCGCTGCCGATCCGAAGGCTGTCAATCACGGACGCGTTTTTACCCAGGGTGCCTGCTGCCGGCCTTGATGCTTGTGACTGGTGACTCGCCATCATGTCCACGACCTGATTGTGTCCATACTGCAACCGTTTGGCGCAATCGCTTCCATCACTCGGGTTAACCCTCAGACCGCGTCCATGCGACCAACGCTTACGTACTCGTCAAACTCGCCAGCGGAACAGTGCCAGCACGCGAGAGACACCCTCGGCAGAGAACCGGACTCCTCCGCGGTCATGACAAGCCGCTGATACTCGATGATCTCTGTCGGATTCATATGACCCAGGTTGCGATCTTCATGGCCACCTGTCGAAACCTGATTAGTCTCGGTGTTCACGCCGTCCGCGTTCCCTGTCATGCATGTGATCATGGTCATGCATGTGATCATGGTCATGCATGTGATCGTGGTCATGCATGTGATCGTGGTCATGCATGTGATCATGGTCATGCATGTGATCGTGGTCATGCATGTGGCTACGAATCGGCTTGCGTCGAAGTGACAAAGGATGCGACGTCATGAATGACGCTTCCGCAGCTCGGAAAATATCCCGTAGGGGCACGCTGCCCTCGCGAGCCAGTCGCGCACAATCTTCGAACTCGGGGGAGAACGTCGGAGGATGGCCAACGCGACGACCGATCTTGCCGCGAACCGGTCCCCATGGAGTCCCCACATCCACCTCTTCACGCTGTTGCACGCTGCGTTGAATGTTGAGTCGGCGGATGCCCAGTGTTCCCGTTTCGGTAAACACAATGTCTTCACAGCGGTCGGCTTTGTCCGGCCGACACAGAACACTCAGAATGATGCCCGGTCGATCTTTCTTCATCTGAATCGGGGTCACAAACACATCGAGCGCGCCGACGGAATTCAATCGCTCGCGAACATGTCCGATCGTTTCGCCAGTGACATCGTCCAGATTCGTTTCCAGCAAAACCACATGTTCCGCTGTTGCCGGGACGCTGGCAGTACCGACAAAGATCCTCAGGACGTTGGCTCGTTCCGGGAAATTCTTCGTTCCGCATCCGCAGCCGATGGAATCAATCGTCATCGCAGGCATGGAGCCGAAACGATCGGCCAGCGTCTTCACGATCGCCGCGCCGGTCGGTGTGGTCAGTTCTGCTTCGATCGGGACATCGGCCAGAGGAATGCCCTTCAGGATCTCGGCTGTTCCGGGGGCCGGGACCGGGCAAATTCCGTGATCGATGCTGACAAATCCTCGCCCTGGCGGGATCGCGTTGCAAACGACCTGATCAATTCCCAGCAGATCAAACGCGACGGCGACACCGACGATATCGACGATCGAATCGATCGCACCGACTTCGTGAAAATGGACGGCTTCCACTGTGGATCCGTGAACTTTTGCTTCTGCCTCTGCAACGGCCAGAAACATCTGCAGTGCGAGTTGCTTCTGACGCGGTGTCAGTGCCTTCGCCTGCTCAACGATCGTTCGAATGTCGGAGAAGTGGCGATGAGCATGTTGTTCCGGATGATCGACCAGAACATGCAGCGAACGAAAACCACCCTTGATGACCGTTTCGACTCGAAGCACCACGTCCGGCAGATCGAGCGATGCAATGGCTTCGCGAATTTTCGACACATCCGCACCGGCATCAATGAGTGCCGCAAGCGTCATGTCGCCACTAATGCCAGTTGCACATTCGAACCATGCAATCCGCATGAGCTCGACTATTCCTTCTTCGCCGCGCCGGCCGCACGAATGCGATCGAGCGGAGATCCGGACATGGGCGCCGCGGCAGGTTTCGGTGTGGCTGCCGGTGCTGCAGTTACGGGAGTTTCTTCAGGCGCTGGCGTGGATGATTCAGTCTGAGTCGCAACAGGCCTGGCTGCGGCTGCTCGGATCTTATCCAATGGTGATCCTCCAGCCGCAGGGGCTGCAGACGCGGCGGCCGGTTTTGCCCCCGCTGCTCGAATCTTATCCAGCGGAGAACCGCCGGCCGCAGGGGCGGCGGATGCTGCGGCAGGCTTCGTGCCGGCCGCTCGGATTTTGTCCAGAGGTGATCCTGCTCCAGCGGCTGGAGCGGAGACAGCCGGGGCTGTTTTCGCTGCAGGCTTTGCTTCGCTGTGAGCTTCTGCCTTCTTCGGCTTCGGGGCATCAACGACAGTCAGATAGGATGCGTCAATGTCATACCACCCAATGTCCACCGCGCCGTCAAATTCGACGAGGGCACGGCAGTTCATGTTGACAGTCTTAACCTTACCGGTCAGATTCGCAAACCGCTTCAATTCCGGAGCTCCGGCGGCCACGACGACCCATTTATCCGTCAGCTCTTTTTTCAGCCGTTCCGCTTTATCAATGGTCGACACGGTTCTATGTCCCTGAATGAATGGTGTCCGCGACAGCAAATCCGGCAAGTCCGCTGCCGTCGTGTCTCTCCCGGGTGTGAAATCATTCGTTGCGGATTCTTGCGAATACCAGGTTTTCAAAAAACCGGCTACGAAGGAAACACTGTCATCCGAAGCACGACGCGCAGACGTCACTTTCTGCCGATCATTCTGAGCCAGATCCGCTTCGCTTTCAAGCCGGGCCGCCCGTTGGATGCGGACTCTCTCGCGGTCTGGAGGCCGGGAAAACCGAGATTTCTTGACGGCGGCGAACCGGAATCCCATCGCGGGAAAATGTTTTCAGCCGAAACGCTGCAATTCGTCGCTGCCCCGGACTCCACGCCTGACGTCGATCGCTCTCTCGTCGGACATTCGACAACAGCAGCGTCGAACGATCGTGGATCCGGCCCATTGCTGCTTCTCGATCCTCCTTCGCTGCCTCATTCAGATTGAGTTTCGATGGATTGAGGGTCGCCTGTGTCGAACGAGAGCCCCTCCAATCCATCGAGGAACCAGCGTTGTATTTTCCAGGATGCATTTCCGACTGGCTCCTGCCGCTCAGAATCACCAGTGAGATTCCCGTATCCGAAATGCGCGATCCGGCATACAGAGTTCGAAACAGCAGGTACAGAAGGTCATCACTACCAAAGACCAGGAGGGTGGACTCGGCGATCGACGGTGGCGTCGATCCCATGTGAAGGACGGCAACTTCGACCAATGCTGACAACTTTTTCGGTGCTCATGTCCGAGCCCGGACGGACTCAGCAGATGTGATCATGGCTGAGCCGCCGAGACGTAATTTCGGTCGTTACCGATTCGGTGCGAGGATCATTCCGAGATCCGCCTGCAGAAGGAGTCCTGTCAGCTTATCCGAGGGGTGATTTTGCAACAGCAAGCGAGGTGCCAACCGAGGCATGCAACAGAATGCACGCGTGATTCCCGAACGGCCGTTGTCGGAAGTGCACTCTTGCGATCCGCTGCTGTTGAAAGTGTTCAGACCGAATCAGTGATCGACGGCTGTTGAAAGAATGAGACCGGAACCCCTGCATCTGGTTCATCCCCAATTATGGGCAGGTGATTTCCAGGATGGTGACGGCTGCTTGTGGCTTGAGTCGGATATCCTGAGAAGATGCGGGAAGCAGAACAGTAGACCCGCTTCGAAAGGTCGCGGTGCCGCCAGACGTTGAAACAGAGCCCTGGCCCTCGAGGCACAGGAGGATCTGGAAACGATGATCGCTCTTCAGTCGGATTGGGTCCAGGAATCGATGACGTCGGATGACGAAGTATTGGCATCGAACAAGCTCTTCAAAGCTGTGGTCAGCATCACACAACTGCACCGGTCTGACGGGATCAACGGGGCCTTTTGAGAAGTCGGTGCACTTGATGGACTCTTCAACGTGAATCGGCCGCGGCTTGCCGTTGGCATCGACCCGGCCCCAGTCGTAAAGTCGAAATGTCAGATTGCTTTGCTGCTGAACCTCGGCGAGGACTATCCCAGGTCCCAGGGCATGAACGGTTCCCGCCGGCACAAACACGCAATCTCCACGTTTGACGGGAATCAGATGCAGACAGTCTTCGACGCGACCGCCTTCCAGTGCGCATCGAAGCTGCTCTGGTCCGATATCCGCCTTCAGGCCCGCACAAATCCGGCTGTCCGGCTGAGCATCCAGAATGACCCACGCTTCCGTCTTGCCGTTTTCGACGGGGTTGAATTTCCTTGCCAGCAGATCGTCGGGATGCACCTGCAGCGAAAGCCAGTCATTCGCATCAAGGAATTTGATCAGCAGCGGAAACTGTCTGCAGTGCGCGTGTCGGCCAAGGAGTTCGGTCGGATGGGTCTCAATCAGCGAAGTCAGCGTCTGCCCGGCCAAAGGTCCGCTGGTCACGCAACTCTGTCCGTCGGCGTGGTCGGCCAGTTCCCAGCTTTCGGCATAATCGAGTTCCGGGCCGATGTTCTTTCCCAGCAGCGTTCCCAGCTTCCGACCACCCCAGCGGATGCGTTTGAGAATCGGTTCGAAGACGAGTGGCGGAAGCATGTGACAGGTACGTTGCGGATGGTCTGGAATTGAGAGAAACGTGCAGAAGATGTTACGCCAGATTCAGGCCAGCGCAACAGAGAAATGTGGTTCGCCAGGGCGGAATGGCAAAACGGCACTGGGCCATGACCCTCTTCCGGGCCGTTTCCCCCAATCGCCGCGCCCTCCCGGTCGCGCCGGGGATGGAATTCCCTCATCGTGATTCAGCGAATCTTTGGTTGTCTGTCGGCGATGGTGCGACCAACAGTTCCCGTGCTGTGCATACGAGGTCGTCGTCATGCTGCGGTTGATCCAGGGATCGACATTCATCGCTTTTCGGCGAGTCTGGACCGCGAGTCGACAAATTGCCGTTCAGCCTTCTACTTGAAGCTGAAGATGTCGGCGGTTGGCAGTTCTTCAATGGATTTCAGGCCGAACAGCTTCAGAAATCTGCCTGTTGTCACGTACGAAACATCCGTCCTGCGATCTCCCGTGCGCTGCAGTTCCACGAGTTGCAGACGAAGTAATTGACGGAGCAGCCCCATCGGGTTTGGTCGATCAATGGTTTCAATCGTCTCCTTCGCGACGGGCTGGTTCCACGCGACGAAGGCAAGGATTTCCAGAGCGTCCGGCGACAATTTGACGTCTCTCGGTCCAGTTCCGTAGGCTCGAGACAAGACGTCGGAATACTCTTCCCTCAATTCCAGTCGATAGCCGCCTTCATGAAGCCGGATTTCATAAGGCCGATTCTCGCGAGAGTACGTCTGATTCAGGGTGTCGACGAGTGACACCGCGACGCGATTGTCGACATCCTGTCCGATCAGCGATGCGAGTTTTCTGGCGGTCAGAGCCACATCACCGCCAACAAAGATTGCGGCTTCAATCACTTCACGCGGCGTGACTCTTCGAACACCATCGACAAGCACTGTTTGTGATGATGCGTCGGCCGCAGCTGCCGTCGACTTCAGATCCTCAGCAAGTTGCTCGCCGATGGAAATTCCGTTGGTCACACCGCCATGGTCTGGCGGCGCAGCAGTAACAGGCTCAGCGAAGTCAACGAAGACAGAGCCCATCTGCCGTTCCGCCGCATCGAGGGCTTCGAGAGCCTGGCGATAGGCCATTTCAATGTCCTCGAAAGCCAGATCCTGATCTGGTGCTTCGCCATCGACAGCATCGAGGCTTTCGAGATCATCGAAATCGTCATCCATGACGGGCATGAGAGGTTACTCGAAATTCTCGGCGGAGAAGGCGGACATCATCTTGCCGATCCATCGCAGAACACCGGTTTCCAGAGTAATCTCGCCCGTAATCTCACCGTTGGCCACTTTGAATTTCATCACAGCCTGATCACCACCGTCCTTCATCGCTGCAATGGCTCTGGCCCGTGTTCGAGCACGACTGCGCTGACCTTCCTGTTCTTCCGGCGTCTTGCCAGGCGCGTCAGTTTTGGCAATGTCATCCAGTCGCTGAATGATGGGCAGCAGATTGACTTCGACATGAACCGGGCAGTCGCTGGATACTGGTGCGCCAATGCCCGCGATCGTTTTCTTGAGCCGTTCCTTTGCATCAAGTCCGGAGGCAATCCAGATCTGGCTGGCGCTGACGCCGACAAAAATATCCTTGTTCACGCCGAAGACACGGTCGAACAGGTCGGAGACACCTTCGGCCATCACCACGCGGTGAATTGCGACATCGCCCTGCTTATCGATATTCATCTCGACGACGTTGCCTCGGGCGGCTCCGGCAAGATCTGGCAGAACGGAATTGAGATCTGCGGCAGCGGGTGCAGCAAATGCGGCGATCGAATAGAATTCACCCTTGCCGTCCGGAATGGATTCGACGAACCCATTGGCCCACCCGGCCTTGATGGAGGCCCGAAGAACATTCAGAACTCCGGCGGTCGATTTGTTGATTGCAGCCTTCTCTGACTCGGATCTTTCTTTCGATGCGACCGTGCGAGCTTCGACGTCCTTCTGGACCGCATCCAGGAACGCGGCGGCGTTTTTCTGACGCATCGGGTCAATAGGATGATTGACTCGAACAGACAACGCGGAGCCCTGCTCTTTTCCGATCGAGCCGAAAATGTCCGGCTGAGTGCCAAACTGCTTCGTCGCGGTATCCAGACTGCTTCCGGCGATTGGCTTTGCGGCGAGCACAAGAGCCGATTTCAGACTGGCCGAGTCTGCAGCATCCAGTTTCAGAGTCGCGGTGACCTTGCTCAACTCTGCCAGCATTCGCTCGCCTTCGTCGAGTTGCTGTTCAACAGCTAGCCGACGAAGTTCAAACTCGGTTGAAGATTCCTCGGGACGCTTCTTAATGACATCCATACTGGTGCGGCGAACTTCCGCATAAGCTTCCCGACGATGCTTCTGTCCGGCTTCAGAATCATCGCTGTTGGACAGTTCAGCAATCATGTTTCCTTCGATTGCTGAACTCGGTGGTGTCGATCTGGTAATGAGATCCTTCAGCACCGCGACGGCCTCTTCCTTCGAAGGGCCCTTGTCGCCTTTCTTCCCGTCGTCATCCTTCTGCTCGCTGGTCAGGACCAGCCCGCAATAGCCGGACGCCGGAATCACTCGGGCGAATCCATACTCGGTATCTTCCTGTTCCACCTGATACAGGTTGGTGTCCTTGTTATCGCGTGTGACGGTGTAACCAAGTGATTCAAGGTTCTCGCGGAACGACTTGAAATTCTTGTCGGTCAGTGGCGCCCAGATCAGTAACGCGTTGGGTTTCGTCCCCGTGACCACGTTGACATAAACAGGACGCTTCCCATCAACGCCTTCTGACAGCGTATCGATATAGCCTTCGATGTTGGCCCACTGCTCCTGTTCGGCCGGCAGAGTGAGATCAAGAACGTTTTTCAGATCGGTCTTCAGATATTCGAACCCTGGATGAGACAGGAGGATGGATGCATCCTGAGGAGTCTGACCCATGGCCGAAGTCAGAATGAAAAGCAACGCAACAAAAGCGGATGCGAAGCGGGCTGCAATCTTCATTGGGATTCACCGAAAGGTTGTGGGAGGAGCGAATGCCGGGAACACGTCATTGATCTGCCCAGCAACACTCAAGCTTCAGGACGGGGACGACGGAAGCCGCAACAAATCAGGACCGCAGCGCCTTCCGTGGACAAAAAACGCCTGAGAAAATCATTCAGCCGAAGCCAGCAGATCTTCCCATCATCCCCAGGGTGACCTGAGGAGTCTGGCGATTCTATCTCATTGAGTCAAAACGGGTAAAGACAGGTTGAGGCTGCTCAGATCCACCGGTCACGATGTTTTAAAAACGACCAATTCCGGCTGTCTGCCGACGGAATTCCTGGATTCTGAATGTCTCACGGTTCCCGCTTCCTGTAGACCTTGCTGATTCGCGATGCTGACTGGCTTATCCGTTTGAAGTCGCTTGCCGGCATTTGCTAGAAACCGGCCGAAATTCCGCGGCATTTGCGTCGAGGAATGGCTTTGTCCGATCTCGAGATCACTCCACTCTTATTTCCACTCGGCGTTCCGCGTCGACTTTGATCGAGTATTCCATGGCGCGTGATTTTCTGAAAGACACGAAGGAGTCGTACGATGTTGTTGTGATCGGCAGCGGGCTGGCCGGGCTGACGTCCGCCAATATCCTGGCGCGACAGGGCTACAGTGTTCTGCTGCTGGAGCACCATTATCA
>JBKDRW010000576.1:0-3243 GCA_046341255.1 Planctomycetota bacterium | reverse complement strand
TCCATCATTTGGATATGTCCCAATTACGAACGACTCACAGATGTCAGTGCCGTGGCAGCAAGTCACAAAACGGAAAAACACCACCGGCGATGATCTCACGGCAAGCAATCCACCTCTGCCGACACAAGGACACTCTGGATCCATGTGCGGGCGGTCAGGACGTGAAGATTCCCGCAGATTCGAAATGAATTATTGCTTCTTGATAGTAGATCAAGAGCGCAGATTCTGTCCAGCATCTGACCTACCCACCCCGGCTCCCATGGAATCGTTTCAAAAGTGCACGAAGAATCTCCGCAAGCATCATAAAATTCGGTAGTCTGTCCCGACGGTCAAAGAATGCATCTGTTCACGGCTCTCACTCTTCTCTCCGCCTCTCTTGATGTCTCCTATCGCACGATGAAGGTCACACGCATCCATGGACCCGCGACCCCTCTTCTTCTCGATCGTCGTCGCCTTCGTTTTTGTGACCGCAAATGTGCTTACCGAAAAGTCGCTCGAACCGGGGAAGACATGGGTTTTCGCTCTGGCCTGCGGGCTCGCCTGTGTCGCTTTACTTGGATTTCGATGGTGCTGCCAGCAATTCGGGCTGGCCATTGCTTCCGCGGTTGTCGACTCTCTCCTGACGCTCCTGACAGTGGGCTACGCAGTGCTCATTCTCAGAGAAAGACTCAGCAGCATCCAGTACGCCGGTCTCGCTCTTCTATTGCTGGGGATCCTCTTGGTCAAGGGGCCATGGTCCGGCCAACATTCAGGTGCTTCCCTCAAGAGCACAGTAAAAGAATCCGCTGAGTAACGCGGGGCAGTCGAACAGAGCCTGCGTTCAGCACACCGGGGCGAAAACACACTTTCGCCTCGTGCTGAAATTGAGACGTGCTGGCCACTCACGTTCGAGGGAAATGACAACGCTGTCATATTGGTCCCCTTGAAGCATGGCCCAACTTTCGTGACATACCTCCTTAGATGCCCACGGACATCGCATTTCGGCAGATACCAAAGTGCCTTGTATTTCGGACCACGAGGACTCGCGGAACCATGCAAAACTTTAGACAGCAGCCCGATCCACTTCCGAAACGGATCTTGTCCGCGTGTCTCCAGGCATCGAGCTCTGGATACTCCACTCCGGTGAACATCGAAATGTCGGTCGGGAAGCGGTCCTGCTTGCACGATCCAATCGAAAGCATCTGAGTGGAGTGTCGTATGGGCCGGTCCCTTATGTCTGCTCAACAGCGTGATTCCACATAATAAGTTGACCGTCTCCCTGAAGCATGCCTTTGCAAAACGTTCAGCGAAGCTCCCAGCCTTTGCGGTATTCTTTGCTCAGGTACTTTTCCGAAGACGGGCTGTTGGTAATCTTTCCTGTCGACGGATCGTATGCAATCGTGACGCCGCTTCTGTAGGCCACGTTGCCGAGCAGAATGGTTTCTGTGAACGGAGCGGCGTAAGAAAACGGACTGCCAGTCCGAGAGCCCGTTTTGCATGCTTCGATCCACTGACGATGATGCCCCGGGGATTCCGGAAGCGATGGACTCGGTGCAACAAACTCCCGGAACTTTTCTTCCGGCAGCAGCCGCGGAAATCCATCATGCTGAATCGCAATACGTCCCTGTTCGCCGATGAACAGCGAGCCATTCATCGGCAGATCCGCCGCAATGTCGGATTTCGGCTTTGCAGTCCCTTCGTACCAGACCAACGTCACGGGGCCAAGATCGCCCCGTGAACCAAACTCCATCCGAGTCTCCATCCACGTGGGACCACTGAAGGCATCCGGCTCCGGTCCCGTCGAGGTGACTTTGACGGGACCGCCAAGTCTGAGTCCCCAGAACGCTGGGTCTGCCAGATGGATGGCCATGTCACCAATGGCGCCGCAGCCAAAGTCCCACCATCCGCGCCATCGAAACGGCACGTACGCCGAGTGGTAAGCTCTCTCGCTGGCCGGACCGAGCCACAAGTCCCAGTTGAGACTGCCGGGAACCGCCGGCATGTCCGCCGGCCGCTGCACACCCTGAGGCCACCACTGGCCTGGACGGTCCGTGATCACATGCACCTCACTCACCTGACCGATGACGCCCGCTCGCAACAGCTCCACAAGTCTGAGGTAGCCTGGATGCTCATGGTTCTGAGTCCCCATCTGCGTCGCCACCTTCTTCTCCGCGGCGAGTGTGGCCATCACACGAGCTTCCTCCACCGTGTGCGTCAACGGTTTCTCACAATAAACATGAAGACCTCTTCGCAAGGCACGAACGGCAGCAGGGGCGTGGTGATGATCGGGCGTCGCAATCACCACCGCTTCAAGATCGGTCTGCTCCAGCAACTCACGATAATCGGCGTAGGTTTTTGCCGAAGCATGTCGCGCCGCCGCAGCGCCAAGCCTGTCCGTATCCACATCACACAATGCCACGATCGTTTCAGATGACACAGCATCGAGATTGGCTCCACCTCGGCCTCCCACGCCGATGACACCCACGTGCAACTGGTCGTTCGCCCCGACAATTCGGGAGTACGATCGTGCTGTCGCCGCAGAAGCGAAGGCAGAGCCGGAAAAGGCCAGCGCCGATGAGGCGAGAAATCGACGGCGTGTAACGGATCGTGTCATTGCAGACTCCGGACAAATGGCAATTCGTTCTCAAAATGCAGGGATTCACCCCGATGCAGATACTAACAGGAGAATTGTGATCCGTCACATCCACGGGCCACATCGATCCAGGCAGAACGAGACGTGGCTGACAGAAGACAACGTCAGACGGCATTCCGTCCTCCGCAATCGATCAATTCAAAGCTCATTGCAGTCATTGCGGATGAGCGACAATCTATGCGGAGATTCGCACAACCACTCAATCCATCATACCGGACAGGTAAGCTCGGATCGCATCACGGAGAGGACTGGCGATGTCAGGTGTTTCCAGGTATTTCTGCACGTCAGGTCGAAACTCGTGCCGGGACCACTTTCTCAGGTCGTCCAGGATGATAACGTTGACCTGTCCCATTTTGATCGCTGCCCTGTAAATCTCAACAGCCGGGTCTCGAAACATCTCCGGATTCGCGTTCCCATGAATGCTGATCGCAAGACACGCGGCCAGACGCTCCGCCTCTGTTCGATGTGGATCCGCAAGGTAGCGCTGCTGAGTGTCCATCAGCCCGGAAGGTCCGGCCTGTTCAAGTTTCGCCACAAGCCAGGCCGCCAGACCCTGCGTTTCGCGTGTTCGATCGTGAATCGACAGCCGCTCATCAATTACACTCCCGAAG
>JBKDRW010000575.1:0-8775 GCA_046341255.1 Planctomycetota bacterium | reverse complement strand
ACGACGGCGACGGGAACGGCCAATGACCCCGCGATTCCGTCGGAACAGAAATAACGTGCAATCGGGTCAGGAGTCTGAGTATTCTGACGGAGTATGTTTCTCTTCCTGAACTCATTGAAGCAAGGCGGTGTCTCGCATCGCCTTTCCGTACCGCGCCCAAAGCAGTGACGGCCTCTGCTGCTCAGCGCTGCGCCGAGTTCTGAATCCATTTCCGACTGTCCGACTGTTCGAACTCCTATGACCAAGACGTGTTTACTCGCCTGTCGTCGCTGGCTTCTTGTCGCCACTCTCGTTCTGCCGGCTGTTCGCCCTGCGGTCTCTCAGGAGAATCCGGAGCCTCCCGCGTCTGACAAGGACCAGGATCAGCCCAAAGAAGTGCTGGTCGATACGGATCATGAGATCACGATCGAAGGGAAGACGATTCAGTACAAAGCCACAGCCGGCAAACTGCTGATGAAGACCGACGATCTGAAGTCTCGGGCAGAGATATTCTTTATCGCCTATACAAAAAAAGAGGCCGACTCCGCACAGCGGCCGATTACGTTTTGTTTCAATGGTGGACCAGGCTCATCATCCGTCTGGCTGCATCTTGGCATGCTCGGACCTCGACGGATCCGCTTTCCTGAGGATGCAGGATACCTGAAGCCTCCGTACAGGCTTCATGCCAATGAGTATTCTCTTCTGGACACGACTGACCTTGTTTTCATTGATCCGGTCAGCACGGGATACAGCCGTCCCGTCAATGAAACCAGCAAGAGCGAATTCCACGGCTATGACGAGGACATTCAAAGCGTAGGACAGTTTATTCACGACTATACAACTCGATTCCAACGATGGCTGTCTCCGAAATTTCTGTGCGGAGAAAGCTACGGGGGCGTTCGAGCCGCCGGACTGAGCAGTCATCTGCAGGACCGCTACAATATGGAGATGAATGGCATCGTTGTGGTCTCCGGAGCCATCAATTTTCAGACTCTTCGATTCTCGACCAGCAATGACCTTCCCTGCGTGTTATTCCTGCCGACGTACACTGCCACAGCGTGGTATCACAAGGCCCTGCCAGCCGATATGCAGCAGCGTCCCCTGAAGGATCTGGTTGCCGAATCAGAAGCGTTCGCGAAGGGCGCGTATGCACAGGCATTGCTGCAGGGAACGGCGATCTCTGATGACGAGTTCAACGCCACTGCCGAAACCATGTCACGTCTCACCGGCCTGAGTTCTGAGTATATTCGGTCGGCCAGACTTCGCATTTCCATGGGTCGGTTCGGCAAAGAACTTCTGCGATCGCATGAGAAAACGATCGGGCGATTCGACAGTCGCTACAGCAATCGTGATCGCGACTCAGCCGGAGAAACCTATGAGTTCGATGCCAGTGGCGCCGCGATCTTTGGCCCGTTTACAGCCACTTTCAACGACTACATCCGCCGCGACCTGAAGTTCGAAGAAGAACGAGTCTACGAAATTCTGACTGGAGACGTTCAGCCATGGAGCTACAAGTCCTTCGAAAATCGTTTCGTCGATGCCTCGGAAAGTCTTCGCAGGACGATGACAGCCAATCCTTCACTGAAGGTCTTTGCGGCCTGCGGCTATTACGATCTCGCAACTCCCCATTTCGCAATGGATTACACACTTGACCATCTGGGACTCGCCAGAGATCTGCTGCCCAACGTGACGCGTCGATACTATGAAGGCGGTCATATGATGTACATTCACGAACCGTCTCTCGTCGCTCTGCGAAATGATCTGATCGAATTTTACAGACAGGCGACTCCGGCCGAAAACTGACAGCCTGCTCTGAGCCAGCCCCACGTCCGTTCACAGGTTACCCGATGATCACTCGAGGCCTCAGAGCTTCATCAGGGATCGCATCTCGAAGCAACTCGCGAACCAGAAACGGGACGTTGCCTTCACCAAACAGGACGAAGCCAAGGTTCGTCTTCAAAGGACTTTCGTCAGACCAGCCGAAGTGAAGCTCAACAGGACGAGTTGCTCCGTTCAACGACAACGCAAGTGCTGCGATGGTTGGAGCAATGGATGAACAGTGGCTGACCCGAATAATGTAGCAACCACCTTCATGAACAATATCGAGCTCTGGCTCCTGCAGAAACTCACTGGTATCGCCCAGCTTGACCTCGACGAACACAACCGGAATATCGTCTTCCAGATGATGCCGAATCCGCAGTTCCTTCTCCTTCTCGTCCAGTGTTCGACCGCCCGGACGATGCGGTGCAAGCACCGGAATCTCGAGATGCTGGAGGGTGGCCCAGCGGAATTTTGAGTCTGCATTGGCAAACTGAAATCGAACAGTTCGCAGTTCGTCGCTTCGCACGATTCGAGAAATCAGCGAAACAGCCATGATGGCGAAGATAAACGCCAGCGAAATGATCAGTCCCTCGGACTTCTCAATCATGATGTCCAGCGCCGTATAAGTGAACACCAGCGTAATCAGGAGTGTGCCCCATGGCATGCGACGCATCCAGGTCCCGGCACGCTCACCATAGCGTTCAATCGAGACCGCCACGCAGGCACTGAGAATCAGAACCATCACGCCCGTCGCATAAGCGGCACTCTGAGCTTCGACGGACGCCTGAAAGATAAACGTCACGACGATACACACTGCGATGATCACAGCCACCAGAGGTCGAGTCGCTGTGACCCAGTCCGGAGCCATTCCAAATCGTGGCAGATAACGAGGAATCAGATTCAGTAACCCCGACATCGCGCTGGCACCGGCAAAACACAGAATTGCAATCGTACTCATGTCATAAACAGTACCGAACACCTCACCGAAGAACGGCCAAAGTTTCCGGCCACCTTCCGCATGAGCCAGATACGCCAACGATCGCTCAAACGCCGGACCACCGGGAGCAGCCGCTTCCGGCGCAATCAGTGTTGTGACAGTGATGGAAGAACCAATCAGCATCACCGACATGATCAGCGCCGAAGTGATCAGAAGCCATTGAGTTCGCTTGATTCGACCAGCCGGATTGGCTTCTGTATCCGATGGATCACCAATGATCTGCGGCATGACCGCCACACCCGTTTCGAACCCACTCAATCCCAGAGCGAGTTTGGGGAACAACAACACACTCATCAGCAACGCGGCCGACAGTGTCAGAGGAACTTTGGGGGCATCAGCCGTTTTCGCAGTTGACTGCCCCGTTTCCTCCCGGACGCCGCTGTCTGGGCCGGCTTCATCTCCGGGAGTCTCCGCAACCTCCTGATGATGCGGATGTGCTCCGATATCACCCTCGCTGAGTTTCTGCCACCATTCCGAAATGATGGCAGGCTCCTTTGCCAGCGTCATGATCCCGCCGGAAATCACCACCAGATTGAGCACAAGGTACACCACCACGATGGCCACAGCGGCCCCGATCACCTCTCGAAACCCCTTCATGAACATCGCCCCGAGGATCATGATCATGAAGAGCGTGATCCCCATCTGACTATGCAGCCATTGCGGCGCATGATGAAACAGAGGATTCTCGATCAGATGCTTGGCCGCGTCTGCAGCAGACAGTGTGATCGTGATTACAAAGTCCGTGGCCGCAAAACCCAGCAGCGTCAGCACCAGAAATTTTCCCGACCAGCCGCGCATCAGTCGCTGCAGCATCGAGATGGAACCCTGACCGTGTGGAGACGATCTGGCAACCCGGCAGTAGATCGGGACCGCACCGAACAGGGTCACGAGGACCAGCAGGATTGTTGCCAGTGGCGCAAGCCGTCCGGCATTGGTAATGGCAATCGATGGCTGGTAGGCCAGCGTGCTGAAGTAGTCAACGCCGGTCAGGCACAGAACCCAGAGCCAGAAAGATTTGTGATGTTCAGGTGCTTGTCCGTGAGAAGCGGATTCACCACTCAGATGCGTTCCCGCTGAAGCAGGCGTGTTCATTTCAGAGCCAGTAAAACAGACTCTCTTCACTTTTGAAGTGCACATGTGGTGACTTCAGACGATCTTCGCTCCGCCGCTCTGTCGGTCTGGCAAGAGAACTGCGAATGCGACAAGCCCGATCCAGAGTCCCGGGCTGAGCCGGGCTTCGTTCGGGATCAACCCGCGGAAGAGAAATGCGAGTTCAGGTTCCAGAGTTCCCCACGGAACTCCTGAGACGAAAACGTTAGCGAATCATCAGCACAGTTGCGACCGAGGGGGATTCAGGGTGCCACAGTCCCGGAATTCTCCACGGCTGAGAAATTCTATTTCGGAGGTTGCACAGCAAGTTTCTCTCCGGGAATCAATTCGATCTTCACGTCTTTTCCAGACAGGTACCTGCCGAAGAAATCCTGTATCAACAGGGACAGTTCAGGCTTCGAAAACGCTGGCCCCCCATGCCCCGACCCCGGTAACGTCTGCAACCAGACCGGAACGCCTCGCGCTTTCAATGCCGCAGCAAACTCCTCGCTTTGTGCGTATGGGACGAGCGCATCATGAGTCCCATGGAGGATCAGCACGGGAGGCGTCTCGTCACTGATATGATGAATCGGGCTCACAGCATTCGTTTTATCCTGATCGGAATTCAGATCCACACCGATCAACTGAGAGTACGGATCACTCGGTGTATTGAATCTGAAAATGTTTCGGACATTTCGATCGTTCTCTGCCTGCTGCATCACCGTGGCGAAATTGGCAGGTCCGAAAATGTTGCAGACACACTGAACACGATCAGACTGGTCTTCATTTCCGCCGATCACTGGAAACCTTTTTCTGCCACCTGCCGTGCCCACGAGCGCTGACAGATGGCCGCCGGCCGATCCGCCGATAACGCCCACGTGGTCACCATCAATGTGGTACGCTTTTCGCTTCGATCGAAGCCAGCGAATGGCCGCCTGGCAGTCCTGAATCTGCGCAGGAAATTTTGCGGTCTGACTGAACCGATATTCGACACTCGCGACCACATATCCCTGAAGCACCATCCTCGCAAACGGACAGGGAAACTTGCTTCCTCCCATCCACCCGCCACCATGGATGTGCACAATCAGCGGCAGTGGTTTCTCCGGAGTGACCTGCGGAAGATAGAGATCCAGTTTCTGGGCTTCATCCCCGTTTTCAACGTACGAAAGATCTCGCTCCATCCGCACGCCAGGCGGCAGCTGTGCAGATTTCTCATCACCGCATGCCGCGAATGGAAATGCCAGCACAGCGAATGCAGCAACACATCGGAACTGAAACAGCGGCAGCATGAAAGCCCCCCCAAACGGGCGACCTTGTCGGAAAGCATTGCGCCCCATAACGTCCGGCTCTGAAAGCCGCACTCATGGAGAATCCTGACTCGGACAGACAAAGGTGTTGTTCTATTTCTTTTCCACAGCAGGCTCAGTCGGCAAAGGACGAATTCGTGCATTTCGAATGCGTCCGGTTGTCGCGTACGTGGCAAATCCAAAGGGCTTCGACCGATCGACTTCGAACCGTGTACCTATTCGTCGACCAGTCGTATCGACATCAACAATGGACTTATCGTTCACCCAGGCATGCAGATGATGATCTCGAACCTCAATCCGTACCTTGTACCATTCACCCTTTTTGAATTCCTGATAGCTGGTCGTTTCGTTTTCAGACGCATCCATTCCGTCAAGGCTTGAAATGCCGCAAACGCCACCCCCCCATCCTCCAAGGATCAACGAACAGTGACTGTCCTTCACTGGAAACGTCAGTCCTGCAAAGAAGTCGCTGCCCTGCTCGCGCATTGCCTCAAACTGAACCTCGTAGTTGCATTTTGGAAGCTCCTGCTCTGTGTGAATGCCCGACAGATCTGCTCCCTGAGTGATGACCACGTCACCATTTTCAACGAAAACATCGCCTTCGCCACCGAAATTCGTGATCTTCCACCCCTCCAGATCCCTTCCATTGAACAGGGGCTTCCATCCGTCGCTGGCGGCGACCTTGCCCGGAGACTCCTTCTTCTCATCAGTCGCAGCCGATGCGGGCTGGCTCTCATCTGTAATCACATTCTCTGAACCAGAGGTCGAGACCCAGGGCAGACCGGTCAGAGCAGCCGTGACAAGGCTGATTCGAAGACAGACAGGCAGACGAGACATCAGTTACTCCAGTTCAGCAGGGTGGTTCGGCGCTGACAACTTCGGTCAGGCGGCTTCTCAGTCCACGGAACGATCGTTTTGAATTCGTTCTCGTAACGTCAGCGTACCAGCCTTGCGAGAGCGCACAAACGAATCGACCAGAATTCCATCCCCGGAATGGTCGGGCTGCGACTCACCAGTCAGATTCCCAACCTCCCCCATCGGAAGCGATCAGGTCAGAAACGGACCAGACAGCCCGGAGGATCAATCCGGATGATGGATTTTCGCGATCCTGCTTATGGTTGTCAGGTTGACCGCCCGTAAAGAGCGGTCTAAAGTTGGTTCCAGAGTTCGAACTGCCGCGTTTTCCTGTATTTCGTGGGGTTAACGATGGGCGATCGAGCATCTGGACATGAAAAACGGGCGGAAGTCGCCGCATTGTGATCTGACGACCGTCCGCAAACACCCCACTCGAAGCTGAAAAATATCATGCCAGGTTCCACTGGTCCTTCGCCCGACAAAAACTCTTCCGGTAACGGCGGTTCAGGGAAAGGGCCTCGAAAAGAGAAAAATCAGAGCAACAGTGGCTTCTGGATTCTGCTGCTGATCAGTGCCGCGGTGGCTATTGTGATCACGGTCGCGCGCAGTGCACGGATGGGGACGAAGGTTGAGTACTCAGAGTTTGTTCAGCAGGTCCAGACAGGCAAACTGAATAAAGACAGCGTCTTCGAACTCCGCATCGGTGGCTCTTCCATCACGTGGCAGAACCAGTCGGCGAGGGATATGCTGTCAACGAGCGCTCGTCCCCTCGAACGATTCTATTCGCCCATCGCCTGGATCAGTCCCGAATCCAGAACGAAACTGGAACAAACGCTGACCGATAAGGACATTCCGTTTGGTTCTGCCGAGCCGCCATCAGAACTCACGGCCATGCTGCCAATGCTGTTATTCCTCGGCTTGCTGGTGGCAGCCTTCATTTTTGTGATCCGTCGAGTCGGTGGTGCCGGATCTGCGATGTCATTTGGAAGAAGTCGTGGTCGGCTTTACGCACAGGAAGACGTGCATGTGACATTTAATGATGTGGCCGGCATCGATGAGGCTGTGGAAGAACTGAAAGAGATCGTTGAATTTCTGAAAACGCCGCAGAAGTATCAGGCTCTTGGTGGTCGTATCCCGCGCGGAGTGTTGCTTGTCGGCCCTCCCGGAACGGGCAAAACGATGCTGGCAAAAGCCGTTGCCGGAGAAGCAGGCGTTCCATTCTTCGGACTCTCCGGATCTGACTTTGTAGAAATGTACGTTGGGGTCGGTGCAGCGCGAGTTCGCGACATGTTTCAGCAGGCGCTGCAACGTGCTCCTGCGATCATCTTTATTGACGAACTTGACGCACTCGGAAAGGTCCGTGGCAGCGGCGCTCCAGGCGGTCATGACGAACGTGAACAGACTCTCAACGCGCTACTTGTTGAGATGGATGGTTTCGGCACCGATCAGAGTGTCATCGTGATGGGAGCCACCAATCGCCCTGAAACGCTGGATCCGGCTCTGATGCGACCCGGCCGTTTTGATCGACATGTGCTCGTGGACCGTCCGGACATTAAAGGACGAGAAGCAATCCTGAATGTCCACGCGAAACGCATCAAGATGGCTGATGATGTTGATCTGAAGCGAATTGCCAAACTGACGCCGGGCTTTGTCGGCGCGGATCTGGCCAACCTCGTTAACGAAGCCGCTTTGCTTTCCGCGCGACGAGAAGACAAGAGAGTATCGATGAAGTCCTTCGAAGACGGCATCGAGCGAGTCATGGCGGGACTGGAAAAATCATCCCGTATTATCCTCGAAGAGATCAAGCGTCGCGTGGCCTGTCACGAATGCGGCCATGCTCTGGTCGCCGCCAGTCTGCCGCATACCGATCCTGTCCATAAGATCTCGATCATCCCACGCGGCATGGGTGCGTTGGGCTATATGCTGCAACTGCCGGAAGATGATCGTGAACTGCTGACTCAATCAGAACTCCAGAGTCGTATTGCAGTGCTGCTTGGCGGAATTTCAGCCGAGCAACTGGTCTACAACGAAACGTCCACCGGGGCACAGAATGACCTGCAGCGTGCGACAGACCTGGCGCGGCGCATGGTGACCGAGTTCGGCATGAGCCCCCGTATGGGACGCATGTACTACAGTGAAGCCCAGCGGTCTCCGTTCCTCGCCGGCGCAGGAGGAATCGTGTCCGAGTCGATTCACTCCGAGGCGACTCTTCGAGAAATCGACATGGAAGTGAAGCGCCTGGTGGATGAAGCCTACAGAACGGCGTTCGACACGCTGTCGTCCCAGCGGGAAACGCTCGACCAGCTGACGGCCGATCTGATGGAAATGGAAACCATGAATGCTGACCATATGCACAAAGTGATCGATGCGAATCGCAAAGGTCCAAAACTGATGGCGATCGCTGGACCCGTCGTGGAATCGGTCGCCGCCGAGGCACGACCCGTCGATTCTGACGAAGACGCCGGCACCGTTCGCGAAGCTCTCTGATGCTCACTTCAGACGCAGCATCCTGATGCCCTCACATCGGGGCCCGATGACGGTTTCCTTCCTCACAGCCCGGATTGCCGCTCTGCGAAGGATCACTTTTTACGCAGATCGGCAGAATTTGCCGAAGTCCGCGTACGGTGGCCACGGCTCTGTCAGAACACTGCCATCCGGAGCGCCCCGGTGATGGAACGAGGCACGACACGCATTGACGCTGAAGAAGCAGTCACGGTAGCGTCTTAC